>NZ_CP042331.1:5867500-6167500 GCF_008253865.1 Bosea sp. F3-2 | reverse complement strand
CTGCCGGCTGCCGCTAGCGTGACGCCGGCATCGACCGTGAAGGCTGCGCCATCCGAGCGAATGAGAACGGCGCCGGTTGCCAGCACGATCGCGCCGGTCGCCACCACCGTCACCGCGCCACGCGCGGCTGTCGCTTCCTTGCGCGGCACGGGCGGCTTCATCTCCGCGCCATGGCGATCGAGAAACTCCTCGTCGCTGGTCAGCACGAAGCGCTGATCCGCCGCCTTCGCCAGCTTCTTGTGCAGGATCGAGAATTCGCCGGCGATCACCTTCGCCGTGGGGGCGAGGTTGTTGCGCGCGAGCGCCGCATCGGCGCCCTGCAGCTTGCCGGTGAAGGCACGCGAGACGCGCGTCACCAGCGCCAGCAGCGTCGGGGTGTTCCAGGCCATCAGCCAGATCTCTTTCTAGATGAGTTCCTGCCAGAGGCGCTCGAAGCGCTGGCTGTAGCGAAGCGCGCCGTCGCGCCCATAGATTTTGACATCGAGCCAGACGCCGCGGCGCGGGTTCTCGATCAGCCCGGATGTGATGGTGACCCGGGCCGCGACCTGGTCGCGGATCATCCAGGCCAAGGCTTCCTCGGCATAGATCCGAGCGAGATTGGCGACATCCTCGGTTGCCACCTCGTTCTGCAGCAGCCAGAGATGGCTGCCGATCTCTTCCGGCGTCTCGCCCTCGGGCGCGATCGCATCACCCCACCAACCGCGCCGGTCGACCACGTCGGGCCGCCAGCCTTCCGGCGCCCGCTTGTCGGTGAAAAGCGAGATGATGACCGCGCTGGCGAGCTGCTCGGAGGCATCGAGCCCGCCCGGATTGACCGGGTCGTTGGCTGGGGCCACCTGCCAGTCGCCAAGGCCCTCCTCCGCCGACCAGAAGGTCGACCAGAACATGGCTGGGCGTGCGGCCGCCTCGCGGCTGATCGCGATGCCGTAGCTCATCCGATGTCACCTTGCGGGCTATCCGGCGCGCCGGGCGCGATGCCGGCGAACACATGCTGCGAAGGCCCGGCCGAAGTCATGACCGGATAATAGGGCGGCTTCCCGAGATAGATCGCGCCGCTGTCGACATGAAACCAGTCCGCCGCCTCGATCTTCTTCTTGCCGATCGCGCGCTCGTGGCTGTTCTTGTTGCCGTGATCGAGATCGGCCTTGTTCGGCAGAAGCTTCCAGATCGTGCCGTCTGCATTGTAGAGCGCCGGCACACCGGGCGGCAGGTTGCGCGGGCGCGACGGCATCTCATAGCCGAGCGCCATCAGGCGGTCGGACGAACCCATACGCAGAAAGGTGCCGATCGCGCCTTCCGGCGGATGTGACGAAAACCCATGCGCCTGCGGGCGCTGCACTTCGCTGAAGCGCTCGCCGGCATAGCCTTCCGCCGTCAGCTTCTGCGTTTCACCACTATCATCGACAGCAACGATCCGGCCGCGTGTGATGGTCGAGGCCTCGCCGAATTCGGTGACATCAGTCATCGTCGCCCCCGGCCTTGCCGGTGTAGTCCGTGCCCTTGTTGGCCTTGCCCTTCTTGCCGCCGAGACTGCGCGGATCGGTCAGGCTGAGAATAGCCTGCGTGCCGCTGCTCGCCTCGTCGGACTGGCGCAGGCTCACCTTCTTGATCAGCATGTCCTGCACTACGTCGAGGCTCGGGATCTCGGTGAAGACGAGGCGGCCGGGCGTCCAGATCGCGCCGTCCTCATCGCGCCAGCCGGCCAGCGTCACCTCGCAGGTCAGCCCCTCGCCGGTTGCCCGGTCGCGATGCCACTGTGCCCGCTCGCGGGCGTCCTCGTTGCGGATCAGCTCGGGCGGCACGATGATCTTCACCCGCTTGCGCGATAGTGTGTCGTCGTCAGCTTCGGCCTCGATGCGCAGATCGGTGTTGCTCGATCCGGATGGCGCTTGCGCCCTCACCTTCACCTTAGAGAAGCGCTTGCTGTCGTCATGGACGGCAGAGGCGTCGAAGACATTCACGCCCTCGGTCAGCGTGCCGGCATGGCGCTTGGTGCCAGCCTTCGCCAGCTTGAGATTGCCCTCGGGCGTGTCGCCAATGGCGAAGCCTTCCTTGCGCGAGAGGCGGCGGGCAAAGGTATGGACCGTCTCACCCGGCCGAATTCGTTTTATCGGCTCGCGATCAAGCGACAGATCCGTTTCGACCGAGATGCCATAGGACTTGGCCAGGGTGCCGAGCATAGCCTTGGCGTCCTGGTCGCGAAACTCGCCGGTCTCATGCTCGGCGCTCGAATCGACCAGGTCACCGGTCTTGGAGCGGCCGGCGATCGGCAATTCCTGCTCCGAGGAGCGCAGGGCCGGCGAACGCTTCTCGACATGGCCCGTCAGCAGCAGATCGCCGCCATCCGCGCCGAAAGATTGCGAGTAGCCGTCGCTGGCCGTTGCGTGGATCGTGACGGCCGGCGAGCCGCGCAGCGCCTTTAGCAGATCGGCCTGCGACAGAACGGGGTGCTTGATCTTGGCCTCGAAATTCCGGGCCGCCTCGTCCATGGCGATTTCGATCGCGATCGTCTGCGGACGGAAGGTCAACCCCGCCGTCCGCAAGGTCACGATCTCGAATGCCATTTGGCATCATCCTGCGATTATGATGCCAAAGCCTCGAAACGCTCAGGCATGAAGCCGGGATGCGACGCGCCAGCGCGCGTCGCCAACTCATCTGCCCGGCCGGGATCGCCATAGAGCGACCAGGCCCAGACCAGCGCCGGCAGCGGCCGGTTCGCCGAGACGGTGATCAGCGGCGCAAGATCCGCTTCCTGCCGTTGCGCCAATTCGGCGACGATGCCGCCCATGGCGGAGAGCTGGTCGAGCAGGTCGAGGCCAGACCGGCCGATCCGCGACAGCGCATCGTCGAAGACGGCCATGGCTTCCGCCCGCGCCGCCACTGCCTGGGGCCGATCGGCATAGGTTCGGCGCGCCTGCGCCTCCCCTGTCGCCAGCGCCCGCGCCGCCGCCGTGATCGCCACGGCGACTGCGGCATTCTCGGCGATCGTCACGGACGTGCCGCGGCTGACCTGTGCCGGCGCCGCATCGGCCGGCGGGCCGAGATCATTGAGCACGCCGGCCAGCATCGCCGGATCAGCCGCATCGCCGATCGCAACCGCAAGGTTCGCGACGGCGCGGCCGAAGCCGGCCGGATCGTTCGGGAGAGCGGCGAGTGAAGCGGTCGCGCTGGACAGTGCCAGGCTGACCGGCGCCTTCGCCTCGGGTGAAAGGCGCAGCAACTCGGTGATCGCGGCAAGGTCGCCAAGGATATCGGCGCCAGCCTCGATCGCCGCTTCCAGCACCGTGACCGGGAAGCCGACGAGCTGCAGGCCAGCCATGGCGAAACCGGCGAGCCCGTCGGTCACCAGCCCGGCCGAGGCGAAGAGCGAGGCCGCCAGCGCATTCGGCGAGAGCCGCGTCTGCGACAGATCGGGCTCCGCCACCGCCTCGATCGAAACCGAGAGATAGCCGAGCTTGTCCTTGGCGAATTGCCGCTTCGCCTTGGTCAGGCGCACCATGCGGGCGCCCCCGACCGGCATGACCAGCAGGCCGCGATGCTTGGTCTCTGCAGCGGCGAGCAGCGTTTCGCTCACCGCCTCCGCCGCATCGCCGGCTAGATAGGCCTCGATCTCGAACTTGCGCGGGTTCGGGCCGAAGCTCTCGTTCAGCCAGGTGCCGTTCGGAATGGTCGGCGTCGCGACCCGGTGCCCAGCCTCGACATCGCCGGTATCGACATGGAAGCCGATGCCGTTGAAGGAGGCGCGGCGGAGCCTGCGCGGGTCGAAGACCATCGAGCTGCCTCAAAACAAAAAGCCCCGGCGCAACAGCGTCGGGGCGGATGGAACCATGGCCACTATAGTGTCAAGCAACGACAGCGCGCAAATCGCCAATTTGCTAGCGATATCAATGTTTTATAAGACATTGATTAACTAGGTCATTCCGCGCCTTGCCGGCCAGTTGGAAGGCCGCTGACGCTGCCGAAGGAGAGCGATGGCGCGCGGATCGAGCCGATTTCCTGCTTCAGCCGCGCGACCTTGGCCGTCAGGCGGTCGATGCTGCCTTCCGCGGCAACGAAGCCCGAAGCCATCTCCGTCCCCGCCGACTGCGCAGCGGGTCCGAGCAGACTGAAGGACGATGCAGCTGCCTCGCTCTTGGTCTTCACCTCGTCGAGTGCAGTAACGCCAGGGATGGAAACGCCGCCAAACTCCTTCGGCCGTTCGGGCGGGAGAACTGAACCCGATTTGGATTTCACCGGTCCCTTCTGAAATTCCGGTGATCCAGAGCTCGACGCCATCGCCTTGCCGCGCCGGGCCTCGCGGGCCGCCTCGATCACGTCGGCGAATTCCGGCGAAGCCGATGTCAGCGACATGCCTGGGAGAACGCCGAGGCGACGCAGCTGGTCACGCGACCAGGCATCATCACCCGCGGCCATCCGGTCCTCGAAGGTCTTCTTGTTGTGCTTGTCGAAATAAGACAGGTAGCCCTGACGCTTTTCCTTCGCACGCAAGGCCTCGAGCGCCTTCATCGTCTCCATGCGGCTGGTGTCGCCGAAGAAGACATCAGACCAGGAGCCCTTCGTCGGGTCGGTCACGCCTTCGAGCGTCTGCGCATCGACGAAGCCCTGCCAATCGTCATTATGCTTGCGGATCTCGTCGGTGACAGCACCGACGGCATCCTTGGCCGCGTCTTTGCTGGCCTGCACGATGCCCTTCTCGCGAACGGCAGCCGTGAAGCGCTCCATCGACTGAGCGAGGCTGTCGAGATTGTCGGCGCCGACCTTCAAACGGGTCGAGCCCAGCTCCGTCGCCAGCCCACCAACGGCCGTCTTCGCGCGGTCGCCGGCCTCGGCAAAGCGGTCGAGATTCGCCTGGGCGTCGCCGACGATGCGCTTGAAATCGACGTCGATCGTGCCCTTCGACTTCTGCAGCGAGTTGTTGAGTTCCTTATACTTGTCCATGCCGGACATCAGGGCACGCATGCCGCGCGCGAATTCCATGTCGCTGAAGAGTTGCGGCAGCTTCGACAGATCGCCCTTCACCGCCTTGTTCGACAGCTCGGTGAAGACCTCTACGAGGTTCTTGCCTTCCTTCCGCGCTTTTTCCATCTCCTTGCGGAGGTCGATCCCGAACTTCTTGAAGCGCTTCGTCGTCTCCTCGCTCTCCATCTTCTGGAAGATGTTGTTAGCCGAGGATGCAGCCTCTTCCGAGGTGCCGGTGCCGGAGCGGATGACCTGGAGCATCGCCACGAGCGAGCGCAGGCCACTCTGACCGCTGGCGCCGAGCGCCTTGAAGGCCGGCAACATCGACGGCAGGTAGCGCGCCATATCCTTCAGCTCGAACTTGCCGAGCTTACCACCCATGGCGAGCGTATCCTGCGCCTCCTGCAACCCCTCGATCGCGATCTTCATGTGATCGATGAGTGCGGTCGAGGAGTTGGCGATATCCTCGACGCCTGCGCCGGACGCCTGCGCCGTCCGCAGCACGGACGGCATCATCTTCATGGCATCGCCGAAATCGCGGCCGGAAGCGGTGATGGCATCGAGGCCCTGCTTCGCCGGATCGAACAACGTCGCCGTCTCGCGGGCGAGATTGCGCAGCTCGACAGTTCCCTTGCGGGTCTGCTCGACGGTGGCGTCGCCGGTAATGCCGATGCGCGACATCGAGCGATCGACCTCGGCAAAGCGCTTCTGTGCCTCCTTGAGGTTCTGCGCGATGCTGTAACCGGCGATGGCACTGCCGGCAGCCGCCATGGCGCGCGCTGCGACGGATTGGAACGCCGCCATGCCGCGCGACTGTTGGGCGCGGAAGCGGTCGAGCTCGCGCGAGGCCGAAGCAAGGCCCGGGCGCAGCTGGTTCTTGGCAGTGACAAGAGCCTCGGCCCGGACCGCAACGACCATGTCTCACCCGTAAAGTTCCGCCCAGCGCTTCAGCGCCGACAGGCTCATCGCCAAGAATTCCCGCGGGCTCACGCCTGCACTGGCGAGGGCGCGGAGGCGGGCTTCAACCGCATCCGCGCGTTCCTGAAAAAATCGAGGACCGCCTCCTCGATCAGCAAGCCCAGCGACGGATCACGCTCACGCGCGACAACATCAGCATCGTGCTCAGTGATCAGCTTCCTGATCCACTGCAGCAGCAGCGGTCGGTCGACATATGGCGTACCGAGGCCGCCCTTGTCGTAGATGAAGCCGCGCGGATCGCCCAACTCCCAGATCTCACCGGCCGTGGGCTGGCGAAGAGTGAGATGCCCCTTCGCCTGCCCATGATCGACGATCGGCGCAGCAAAGAAGATCCGCACCGATCCGTCCGGCAGATCCTCGCGCCGGGGCGCCGGGGCGGCGCTCACCGCGGCACCGCCAGATAGGTCTCGGCGGCGCCGGTGATGCCGGAGAGCTCGCCGGTCATGGCGTCGATCTGCGGATCGCCGGTCAGATGCGCCCGGCCATAGTGGTAATCGACCCGCTCGGTATCGTGCAGGAAGGTGAAATCGACCTTGTCGAACGCCAGCAGCGCGTCGACATCGATCGGGTTGCCATCGACATCCTTGTCGGCCAGCGACATGCCGAAGCGATAGCCCTGCACGGTGAAGCTGCGGTCGAGCGTGCCGTCCGAGTTGGCGACGGTCTCGGCGCTCATGCGGGCCGGATTGCGGGTGACCGAACCGCGGATCGCAAGGTTCTGGCCGGTGGGCAGGCGGAATTTGATGATGCCGCCGTTATTCGACATGGCGTCAGGCTCCGGAATGAAGGGAAAGGAGCCCGCCGCCAGGCGGCGGGCCTATGCCACGGCGGCAGCCGTCAGTTGGCGGGATACTGCGCGTAGAACGTCGCGTTCGCAGCCAGGATGTCGAGCGGGTTCACCCGGTCGAGATCCATCTTGATGTTGACGCGGGCCGGGTTCGACGCATCGACCTCCGTCTTCACCCGCTTGGCGAAGGTGGGCTTGTCCTCGAACAGGCCGCGGTCGACCAGATCGCCATAGAGGGCGATGCAGTCGGCCTTGATGTCGTCCGGCGTCGCGATCGTCGGGAGGTTCGATGGGTTCGCCCGCGCCAACGCCTTGTTGGCATTGCGCGTCGACAGACCCCAACGCAGATAGCGCAACCCGAGCATGGCCTGCGCGATCGCCTGGATGTCGCGAAAGACCGTGTCCGGCAGGCCCTGCGCGTTCTGGCGCTGCATGGTGATGAGCTTGTCGATAACCACCTGGTTGGCGCCGTTGACGGTCCAGGTCGAAATGCCGGAGCCGAGCAGCGTGTTTCGCACCGCGTAGTTCGGCCAGAGCGAGCGGTCGCGCGGCGGGCGGATATCCTCGAGCGCCAGGGCGCTCTGGTTGCGTGCGGCATTGCCGTTGGTGTCGTCCGTCAGCCAGGGCAGGACGCGCGCGACATAAGCCGCAACCCACTCCCAGCCGGGTGTCGGCGAGGCGACCCGGCCGATCACGGCGATGTGCCGGTCGTTGCGGCCGAGGCCGAGCGTGGTCTGCGCCGCGGTGTTGCCGGTATTGACCGTGAAATAATGCCCGTAGAGCTGGGCATTCCAGGCCCAACGGCCCGAGACATCCGACAGCGCCGCCGCCGCGGCGTCGAGATTGGTGGTCTCGACGAAGGGCGAGATGATCCAGTCCATCGGCAGGTCGCCGAGCGCGGCGAGCGCAGCAGCGATCGAGGCCGTCCCCGTCGCCGGCACGGACTGCGCGATCGTCAACCCGGCGGCGTAAGCATTCCCGGCCAGATTCGGATCGGCAAAGATCTCAAGCTCGTTCATCGTTGTGCCGGCATGGCGCGCCGTCAGCGTCACCACATTGGTCGCCGCCGTCGCAGTGACCGGCAGATAGGCCAGCGTCAGCGGGTCGACATAGGCATTGATGGCGGCCGCGATTGCAGTTGCGGTCGCGTTGGCCGTCTCCGAAGCTGCCTTCGCTACCGAGACCTTGCGGCCGGCGATCTCGATCACGCCGTCACCGGCAGCCGCCGCGAGCGCGCCCACCGCGATCGTCCACTGGCCGGAGGTTCCGGCCACCGGAATGGAGACGATGTAGATGCGCTGCGCTGGCGCGGCACGGCGCGCGACGCGGAACATCTCATAGAGCTGCGAGCCGACGCCGGCGAGCTGTGCGGCCTCGCCGGCGGTCGAGCACAGGGTCGGCGTGTTGTCAGCGAGCAAGCCGGCGGTGGACTTGTGGCCGAAGATCACGCCGTAAGACTGGCTCTCGTACTGGCCGCCGGAATTGACTTCGAAGAAGGTGCCCGGCGCGATCAGGCCGCTGCCCGGGATGAAATTGAACAGCGTCGCCATCTGCAGCGCTCCGGAGATGTGGAAGGGGTCAGGGTTTCGACTTCGGCGGCGGCGCCGTCTCGGCCGGAGGATCAGGCGGCGGATCGACCAGCGATTCATCGGCGATCAGCGCCGCGAAGAACGGGTCGATCAGCGAGGCCTCGAAGGGCTCGTTCGGCAGGAAGCGCCCGGGCGAATTCGGCCACGGCACGCGCGCCTCCTTATCCGCCAGGACGACGGTCTTGGTCAGGCTCATTGCTGTCCTCGAAGGTCAGAAGGTGACGGAACCGCCCAGATCGCCGGTCGGCGGCGTGGTCGAGGCGTCGGCCGGAGCGGCAGGCGTATCGTCGGCGCCGCGGGCGAGGTTCGCCGCGAGACGCATCTCGTTCAGCGCCGGGAAATCGGCGGGGCGGCCGATCAGGCTGCCGAGCATGGTCGCGATCTTCGCGCCATAGCTTCCGGCTGGCAGAGCTTCGGCGACTTCCCGCATCGGAGATGGCAGATAGTCGAAGGGCTGCGGAGAGGCCGGCAGATCCTTCGGCCAGCGCTGGCCGCGCAGAACGCGGCAGGAAAACTCGACCCTGCTCGCCGACAGACGCGTTTCGGTATCGGGGTCGCGATATGGCAGGCTCTTGATCTCCACGACCTCGGCCAGGACCCGGTCGAGCGGTCCGATCATCCGCCCATCGTCGATGCGCTGCTTGATCTGGTCTTCGATCAGGTCGAGCAAAGCCTCGGCGGCAGCATCGATCGGGCCGACCAGCCGAACCACACTCTCGGAGCCTTCATCGACACGTACCGGCACCATGATCTCGAAGGCGACGGTGACGATCTGAGGCGTCGAGCTCGAGGCCAACGTGACATCAGTTCCGTCTGCCTTCAGTTCGGTCTCGTCGGTCAGGACGACGATGACCGGCACTGGCGCGTCGACATCCGCAAGCGCCGTAGCGCTGATTTGCGTGTCATAGACATGCTTTCCGGCGAAGGTAGGCCAAGCCGGATCAGGCGCTACGATCTGCGCGTAGGGCGCCAGCGTCTCGACGATGGCGAGGCGCAGCGCCGTGCGGGCGAGCATCATCCGGATATCCTCGTCAAGCCGAGATGGAGGCCGGACAGGCCGTCCGGCATCGGCTCGGAGATGCGGTAGCGGATGCTCAGGCGATCATCGAAGACGATCTCATCGCCCTTTCTCGGCACCCACTGCAGGCCTGCAGGCTGAAGTGTTGCAACCACGCGGAAACCAGCAGCCGCGACCTTGAACGCACCTGGTGGCGTCGGAAGACCATTGCCCCCGATCTGCACCCGTTCGGACCATTCCGACCGGATCACGGTGACGCCTGTCATCGACTCGCGCGAGGCATCCGCCTCAGGCTTGCCGTTGACGCCGCCGCCGGTCGTCATCGGGAAGATCGTCGCCGTGTCGCCGAACAGGACCCCGGCGGTGTCGAGCACCATGGCGTCGAGATCGTCGAAAGCCGACATCAATAGCCCCTGAGCGCGGCGAGCAGCGCTTCCTTCATGTGGTGCGGCAGCCGGGCCGAGGCGTCGCGCTCCCAGGCGCTACCAAAGGGACGCGACTGCATCGCCTCCGGCACGCCGGGGCCGCGCGGCCGCGACAGAGCCCAGCGGCCCTTGCCGGTGCGCTCCCAGACCGCATGCGAGATCGAACTGCGCTTGCGGCGCGGGAAGCGCCCGCTGAGATAGAAGCTCCGCCCAATCAGCTTGCGGGCGCCAAGCCAGTTGATGGTCGCGCCGGCCGGTGTCTCCTTCGGCTGATACCAGATCGCCGGGAGGCCGCGGCCGAAGCCGGCCATCGAGAAGGTCAGCGTCGCCGCTGTGGCCTTGCGGATCGAGGTGTAGCGCTTCACCGCCTGAACGGCAGTGCCCTTGGCGTAAGGGTGCTTCCGCAGGCCGAGGACCTCGCGGATATTGCGCTTGCCGGTATTGGCGGTCGGCTGGCCGGCGCGGTTCACGCCGCGCGCGATCGCCCGGTTGGCCTTCGGCCCCGCCGCCATCACCAGGGCGTCGAGCCCCTTCATGGTGATATCGGTCCGGAGCTGCAGGCCGTTCATGGTACCGCCCGATCTATCGCGTCGATCTGCGCGCCAGCGCGGCCTGCGCCGCCTGGGCGACTTTGCCAGCCACTTTGCCGAGATCCGCCTGGGCCGAGGCGGCGGCGGCTCTTGCCGCTGACCCCGCCTCTTGCCAGGCGCCACGCACCGCGGCCGAGCCGGCGCGAGCGATCAGCCCGCGCCGCTCGGCGCAGCCGCCGCAGGCCATCAGGCCACGATCCCGAAGATCACCTCGGCATCGGTATCGGTATTGATCCGATCGTTGCGTGCAGTTCCGATCAGGGTACTGCCGGCCGCCACATTGGTGACGACCCTGTTGGCGTTGTCCCAATAGAGCTTGGCGCCGACGAGCCAGTTGACGCCGGCCGCCTTCGGCAGGGACCAGACGCCGCGCACATGCAGCGGGAAGCCGATGCCGGCAGCGGCCGTGTTGCCGGCGACGCCGAACAGCGCGCCGATGAGATAGGCGAGGCCCGAGACGACGCCGCCGGCCGGCGCCGGCACGGTAACGGGGTCGGACGGAGCGATGTAGTTCTTGGCCATGACTGGCACTCCGAAGAAGAGGAAAGGGAAAGGCCTTTCCGTAACCCGCCACCCGGAGGCGGCGGGCTGGGCGAAAGGCCTTCGGATCGCCGGCGCCGATCAGGCGCCGTTGTTCTTGAACAGGCCGCGTGGATCGAGCACGGAGGCGCCGGCGTCGATGCGAACCTTCATCTTGGTGCCATCGACGTTCCAGTCGTTCTCCTGGTCGAGGAAGGGAGAGTCTACCCCATCCAGGAAGGAGACCTCGACCGTGTCCTGCGTCTTGTCCGCGGCGAAGTACCAGGCGATCGCCGAGGCATCGTCCAGCCAGTCGGAGAAGACCGGCTCGATGAAACCCTGCGCGCGGTTTTTGAGCGCCGGGTTCGCCTGGCCGAGCTCAGTCGACGAGTTGAGGAGCTGACGGACCGTCATCTCCTTCGCCACCGGGAACAGGCCGAACTTCGGCCGGATTCGGTAGCGCGTCTTGCCGTCGGTGCCGCCGACCTGCTTGGTCCGCATCCAGGTCGCGACCGCCTCGAAGGCATCCGCCGACGGAACGGCGTTGGCCGGGGCACCGCCACCGGCGCCGGAGAGGTTGAAGCGGCTGGCATGGAAGATCGCATTGCCGCCCATGAAGGGGCCGTTGGCGATGATCAGCGCATAGGGCAGGCTGTCGACAGTCGTGCGCGCCGCGATGCCCTGTTTGCGCGGAATATCGGAGAAGGCGTCGAGATCGTCGTTGATCACCATCTCGCGGGTCATCGCGAAGGCCTGGCCATAGGTGGCGAGCATGACGGTGACCTTGCTGTCCTGCAGGGTCGCATACTCGTAGGCCGAGCCTTCCGGCTTCTTCTTCAGCATCGGCAGCGGGCCGACGCCATAGCGGTTGGCGATCTTGAAGTCGGACAGCGAGCCCTTCTTCGTCCAGACCTGATAGGTCGTATCGGCCTGGTCCCAGCCGGCCAGCATCGACTTGTTGGCGACGGCCTCGAGGATGGTGCCGAAGTCGCCAGTCGAATGCATGCCGCCGGCAGCGAGGGGGCGGCCGATCATGGTGAAGGCGCGGCCGACCACCTGCAGGCGGTTGCCACTCGTCGGCAGGCCGGCGCGGACGAGTGCCTCCTCCGCCAGGCGCTCCAGGCGCATGCCGGTGAACTCATTGCGCTCGCCGCCCTCGATGCCGGCGCGCATCAGGATACCCTTGGTAGCACCCTCGACCAGCTTGTCGCGGGCATCGGCCGTGACGACGGCAGGCGTCCCGCCGGGCTTCGGCTTGTCGCGATTGCCAGCCTCGGCCTGGGCGTCGATCAGCGACGCCAGAGCGTCGGCCAGCGAGGCATTCTCGTCGACGATCTTGTTGAGATCGGCCAGCGGCAGCCCGGACTTCTCGGCAGACTTGTAGAAACTCGCCGTCCAGGCTTTGGCCGGGGGGTTGTCCTTGGGATCAGCGCCCTGTGCAGCGGCCGCCGGATCGGGGCGAACGGTCATGTTCGGCTCCTTGGGTTGAGCGGCGGTGGCCGCGGGGGAAGTGGGCTTAACGCGACGAGGCAGCCCGTCCGGGGCATGCGCGTAGACGCGGTAATCGAAGGATGCGGTGGAGAGCGCCGCGTCGGAGAGCACGGAGGTGGCGAGCTTGGCCTCGACAGCCTCCTCCGCCGTGAACCAAGTCTCGGCCAGCATCAGCTCCCGCATCTCGGCCTCAGGACGGCCGGAACGGTCGGCATAGACCCGGGCATACTGGCCGGAGAGCTTGTCGAGCATGCTGCGCGACTTCTCGTGATCCTCGGCCGTGCCCCAGGTGATGCCCGCGGCGTCGTGGATCATCATCATCGCGCCGGCGCGCATTTCGATCGCGTCGCCGGCCATCGCGATCAGAGAGGCCGCCGAGGCGGCGATGCCGTCGATCACGATCGCGACCTTGCCGCCGGTCAGCGCATGGGCACGTAGCAGCGAGTAAATCGCGACGCCGTCGAAGGCGATGCCGCCGCCGGAATTGACCCGGACGACGATGTCGCCGGCGCCGTGCAACGCCAGCGCCTGCGCGACATCGGAGGGAGTGAAGCCATCGCCCCATCCCCATGGATCACCGACATCGCCATAGAGCAGGATCTCGCCATCGACATAGAGCCGATCGAGTGCGGTCATTGCGGGGTGTCCTTGTCGGGAAGCGGACCGGTCACCGGCCGGCGACCATCCGAATCGAAGCTGTTGCCGACCATGTCGGCGCTGCGGTTCTCTTCAACGAATTCAGCCTCGACGGCCTCCGGGTCGTATCCGAGCGAGCGCAGCGTCTCTCGGCGCGTCATCAGGCCCGAGCGGATCATGTCCCTCATCATCGGGACCTCTTCCTTCGGGCTGATCAGTTCGCGCCGCGGCGGGGTGTGATCCAGTTCCGCCCGCGGCGGCCCGCCGAGCGGGACGGTCGCGGCCTCAAGGAACCATTGCCCGATCGGGTCGCAGAATTGCGGGATGACGGCCTGCCAGCGCCAGACCTCGACCACGCGCTGGAAGACGATGTATCCGCGCCGCGAGGACGCGAAGTTTTCCTGGCTGTCGTCGGAGGCGATCTCGTTGAACGGCACATCCAACGACGATGCGACCTTGCGCAGGTTCATCCGAATATAGTCCGGATAGCCCGTCACCTGCGGCGGGGTCGCGAATGTGATCTCGCTGCCCGGCGCCATCCGGTGGATCATGCCGGGCTCGAGGATGTCGACCGGCGTTCCCGCCTTGGTGGTCGCGGCCCCGGCCAGCGTCTGGCCAGCGTTCGTGTTCGTCTCGAAGCCGGCGAAGCAGGCCGCCACCTTCTGGCGGATCAGCTCGGCCTCTTCATAGTCCTTCATGTCCCAGAGGGTCATGATGCCTGGCGCAAGCCACGGCACGCCGCGCGTCTGACCGGGTCTGTCGATCCGGTAGAGATGGGCCACGTCAGCAGCCGGGATCAGCTTCGATTCTGCACTGCGCCCCGCCCGCGAGGCGTTGCCAGGGTGCTCTTCGAACAGCCAATAGCCGACGCGCCGACCGGCGGCGTCATAGCGAACGCCCTGGACATTGACGAAGTTTCCGTCCGGACCGTCCTTGCTGTCGTCGAGATAGTCGGCTTCGAGCAGGCGGACCTGCAGCGGCACCGTCAGCTTCAGGCTAGCCTTCGGCCGGTAGCGAACTGCCAGGACCTCGCCGTCACGAGCGAGCGTCCGTACCGCGGTGAACTGCAGACCGGCATAGTTTTGCCGGCCGTCATAGTCGATATCGGTCGTGTCGAGATGGCTCTTGATCAGAGCCTCGACCTTGCGCTTAACAAGGTCGCTCGACGCCTTCCTTACAGACGGCACGATGCCGGTCCCGACGACATTGGTCGGGATGACCGTCAGGCCGCGCCGGGCATAGGCGTTGTTCCGCTCCATGTCGCGCGACACGTCACGCAGACGGCGCAGAGACATCCGCGTTTCGACATCGGCCGAGGTCGAGCCGATCTTGCGACCCTGCGTGCGGTGACCTCGCGAGGCGCCGTCATACATCGCCTGGGCATTGCGCAGAGCCGAGAGGCGCAGCCGCGCCTCGGCCCGACGCGCCCCGGCCGCTGGCGAGATCGCTTCGATCGCCCTGTCGAGGAGATTGCGCTCCATCTCAGAGCCCCGAATTGTAGCCAGCGACCGTGCGTCGCGAGGACAAGGCACCCGATCCGGAGACTTCCTCCTCCATCGCGGCCAATGCCTTCAGCATGGCGTCGATGGTCTGGAACTCCTGCACGCGCCGGGTCTCCCCCGAGCCGAACTCGACCCGGCGCGCACCGGTCGCGATCGCCTTTTTCAGGCGGTCGATATCGGTCTGCGTCCAGGCCATGGGTTCAACGGAGCCAGTTGCGCCCGCGCCTGCCGATCCAGTCCCCTTGCACGGGTTCCGGATCGGCTTCAGGCGGCGGCAGGGGTTGCGGTGTTGCTTCGGGCGGCGTGAACAGGTCCCGCTTCGTCACCTCGACCGGCAGGCCACGGTGTCGCGCGAGCGCGGCCCATTCGTCCGCCGTCGAGGTCGACAGGCCGAGATATTCGGCGAGCGCCTTGTTGTAGACCCGGCAGTCGAGCAGGTGGTTATCCCGCCTGACCTTCCAGACCTTGCGGCTGCGGCCTCGGAGCTTCTCGTCGGAGAGATATTCCGCTGTGATCTGCTCGAAATAGGCCATATCGAGCCATGTGCCGAAGTGGCAATAGCCATCCGGATCACGTAGCGCGCCCGATTTCAGACCCTCCTTGCGGAGATCGTCATAGATCGAACCCTTCAACGACCAGGTTCCGACCGGCCAGAGCTTGCAGCCCTGCCTGATCTTGTGGCCGCCGAGATCGATGTCGACGAGCTTTGGCATGCCGATCGCCGGCAGGCTCCAGCCGTCGCGGCCGTCAAGCGCGAGCACGACATCCTTGCCCGTGTCGGGATGCAGACGCTGGTTCTGCCGCACCCACGAATAGACCACATGCGAGCGGTAGCCGGAATCTATGCCGAGCGCGTCGAGCGTGCGCTTACCGCCGAAGGCATCGTCGAATTCGCGCCCGAGCGTTGCCTTATGCAGCAGCCCGAAGGCCTCGCCGTCCGGAGACGATGTATCGCCATCGCAATAGCCTGCGTCGACCGTCCAGCTCTCGCCGTTCGGCGCCCAGGCCGTGACCTCGTACCAGATGCCGCGCATCTGCACGTCGGCAGCCGCGGTCAGCAGCAGGCCGGCGGGCGGCACGCGATAGCGCGGCAGGCCGTCCTCCCGCCGCTCGAAGAGCCGCACATGGTCGGGCGCGTCGCCCTTCATCTCGAAGGGCAGGCCGAGCGTCAGGTTGTAGAAGGTCTTCTGCTTGGCAATGTCGCTGCCAGCCTTGACAGCCCGCTCCGCGATCTTCGGCCAGGGCACGAAGGGCGAGGACATCGCGTTGAAATGATAGCCGGGCATCTTGCCCGGGCCGGGGTCGGTCGCCTTCCAGCGCCCGTTCCGTACCAGCTCGCGCTTCTCGTGCTCTTCGACGACAGAGCCGCAGCAGGGTGCGACGTAATAGGCCCGATACGGCCATTCGTCGGAATATCGGAAATTCGGGCCGAATTCGAAGACGAACTCGCTGCTTTCTCCCGATTCATCCCGGCAATGCGGGCATTTGACGAACCATTTGCGCTTGTCCGAGCCCTCCCAGTAGCGCTCGATATGCGAGCCGCCCTTGATGGTCGGGGTAGAGACGTAGATCCGTTTCCAGGAGCCGTCGGCCAGGAAGCTCTCCTGCCTCGCCTCGATCATGTCGAAGGGCGAACCCTGGCCGTCGAGATCCTCGGCATACTCGTCGATCTCGTCGCACCAGGCCTTACGGACCGACTTGGAGCGGAGATCGGCGGTGGACGAGGCTAGAGCCAGGGTCAGCGAGCAGGCGCCGTAGCGCTTCTCATAGGTGGTCGAGGCCTTGCCGGACCGCGCCGTCTGGGGCGCGACCTTTTTCGCGAGCGCATCCGAGTTTTCGATCGCGATCTGGAGCTTCTTCGAGTTGAAGTCCGTCAGCGCGCCGTCGGTCGGCTGCACAATCATCTGGTCGCACGGCTCGATATCGATCGTGTGCCCGATTCCGGCGATCATCAGAGTGGTGAAGCCGGTCTGAGCCGACTTCATCACGCAGAACTCGTTGACCGGGCTGTCGATGCTGGTGTGTGAAAGCGGCTCGGCCACGAAGGGCGTGAGATGCCGGCTCCATTTTTCCAGCTTCTTCGGTCCGTCCGGAACGGTGAGCTCGCGCTCTGCCCAGGTCGGCGGGTCGATCTGCTGCGGCGGGGCGATGGCTGCGATCAGGGCCTCGACGACGATCGTCAGAGCGTCGGGAAGCTGCATCGTCAGTCGTCCGGGGTCTCCTCCGGCGCCTCGCTCGGGTTCGGTTTCAGGTTCAGGGCTTGCGCCAGCTCCTTCGCGACGAGTTCACGCAGGTCGCGGGCTTTCGCCTTAAGCTCGGTACGCGCTCCCGTCGCGCCGCTCTGTGCTACCGCACTGGCGATATCGTCCGCCATGGTCGGAAGCTTTTCGATCGCGCGGGCGATAGCATCTCCTGCGGCCGCGATGGCATTGGATACGTCTGCGACTTGCAGGATCTTGCTCTGGCGCTCCTCGAGGTCGAGGCGGGCGCTCTCGGCCTTGTAGGCCATGTGACGCGCCTGCTCGGCGGTGTAGATCGGCGCTGCGTCGTCGCGCGGTTGCGGCGAAGTCGAAAGCCGTTTCGTCTCAGCGCCGGCTGCCTTGGCCAGGTCGGTGGTTTCACCGATGACGCGGTCGAAGGCGGCAAGGTTGACGAGGACGACCTTGCCCTTGCCGGGCTTGGTTGAAAGCTGGCCCTTCTGGATCAGCCCCTTCACCCGCTCCGAAACGGCCGCCTTGCTCAAGCCCTTCAGGCGGGCGAGCTCGCTGATGGACACCCACGCGGCATCCGGCGTGTTCGGGTCCATCTCGGCCATGTTCGGGGTGTTCGGTCAGATTTCGGAAGGTGCGGCTAGAAAAATCCCGCGCCGAATACTCGTCGCGGGGTGGGGTGGCCCGGGAAGGACCCGAGGCCGGGGGCCGGTCGGGCCGGGGTCGATGGGGGCGACGGGGTCACATGGCGCCCTCCTCCGACCGAGCCGGAAATGAATGCGCCCCGGCGCAGGAGCGTCGGGGCGGGTTCAGTTCCCTATTGGGATGCTCCGAACATGCCACAAGAGGGTGAGGCGGTCAAAGGCGTCGATTTGCCTTCCTGTTCAAGAGCTTAGCTGGGGTTGAATTACGCCCTAAATCACTCCTTCCAGCCTGAGAAGCGAGCACATTGCCTGTCGCTTCGCTATCCCATGGTGCTTCCGGGCTGGTCGGGCCGGTCACCTGATGCTTGAGCAACACCCCATCCAGCTCGACAGCGAGCAGGCCGAGCGCCGCATGCCAGGTCGCGTAGATCGCGCGCGCCAGCATGATCCCGGCCCGCTCGGCGCGCGCCGCTTCGTCCGGCCTGCCGCGCCGCGCCGGCATCGGCCCGCCATGATCCGGCCGCGTGCCGTTGCGGGCGTGCTCGATGACGAGCGCGGTCAGGAACGGGTCATGCAGGCGCGACCACGCATCCGCCGCGCCCTCCTCACCCGGACGCACCAGCCAGAGCCCGCTCGCCGCATCCTCGACGCGCCAGCCCTGCGCCGCGATCTCGCTGCGCTTCCACGCCTGCGGCTCGTCACCCTGCGCGCCCTCGATCAGCCAGGCCGACAGCGCCAGAACATGGTCATGCACGACGAGGAGATCGTCCGGCGTCGCGGCGGCCATGGACTGAAAGCCCAGCATCCGCGCCGCAGCGCCGGAATTGTCGATGATCGTGCCGAGCTGCAGGGCCTGCATCGCCCCGACCAGCGAGCCGGACGGCTTGAAGCGCGGCATCCCCAGCACCGCCGCCGGGGTCACCTTGTCGACGCGATACTGGGCATAGGCCCGGTGCAGCAGAGCTTCGATTCCGATGGTCTCTTTGGCCATGTCAGCGCCCTTGTTCCGCCAATGGAGGGTTGTGGAGGGTTGATGGAGGGTTTTTACAAACTATCCATCGGAAATAACGGTTCAAAATCAGATACTTGAGACATTGAATGGAGGGTATGGAGGGTTTGAAGGGCCTATACGCATTGAGAGAACTGAATTCCCCCGAACCCCGAAAGCTACGCATACGCTCGCGTAAACCCTCCATACCCTCCATCGCGCTTGCCAAGTCATTGAGGCAAAACCGGAAATCGCGATGGAGGGTTGGCAAAAACCCTCCATGAACCCTCCACGACCCTCCACGATATCGGCAAAAATGGAGGGTCATGGACCAGCGTACCCGTCGTCATCGGGGTTGCGGGGCCGCGGCGGACGCGCCGGGACATCGTGAAGCTCGATATCCACATAGACGTTGCCGGACGACGTCTCCTTGCGGGCGAAGCGCGAGGCCATCACTCGGCCGAACATCGTGTTGCTCTTCGGCTTCTTGCCGCTCGCCTCGCTCCAGGCGACATAGGCGTCATAGGCGAAGTTGGCGCGGATCTGCGCGTCAGCCTCCGGCTCGGCTTTCCTGATGCAGCGCTCGATGAAGAGCGAGATCGGGTCCATCTCGTCCCGGTATTCCTTGGCCGCGTCGACCATGGCCGGCGGGAAGTGCAGCCCCTCGCCGTCATAGAGCTCCATGCCCTCGATCAGCCAGTTGAGGATGCCGGGCGCCTCGGCGACGAGTTCGCTCACCACCTCCTCGAAATCGCGCTGCTCCGCCTCCGGGATCGTCACCTTCCACGGCACCACGGCCATGCGCCGCCAGATGCCGTTGTCGGAGCCGGAGATGCTCGGATAGCCGTTGCCGGAGAGATGCGCCTTGAACTGCGGCTGGAAGGAGAAATAGCCCTTGAACAGGGTGCGCACGTCCATCTTCTCGCCGCCAGTCAGGCGCTTCACCAGCGCTTCGCGCAAAGGCTCGCCCTGCGGCAATTCGGTGATGCGCAGGAAGCGGACGCCCGGCAGGCGCGCCAGATCGGGCGAGGCCGCGCCGGCCGCGCTCTGCGATTGGCCCGAAATCGATTCCGCAGGCAGTCCCTCGGAGAGCGGCCCGAGCACGCGCGACAGCACTTCGAGGAACACCGATTTGCCGTTGGCGCCGAGCCCGTAATGGAAGAACAGCCGCTGCACCGGAAGGCCGGTGAGGCCGAGCCCGCAATAGATCTGCACCGCCTTTGCAACGCCGGGAACCAGGTCTTCGGGTAGGAACTTCGCCACGAAGGCGCGCCATAGCGGACATTGCGCCTTCGGATCGTAATCCACCGGCACCATGCGCGTGACGCGGTCCTCGCGGCGCCAGCCTTCCGCTTCGAACACGGCGCGGCCGCGATGGCTGTTCTGGTAAGTTGCCGGGTCGTCTGGGTCCGGTACGGTCGGCTCGCGCAGGAATCGCAGCGTGCCATTGCTGACATAGACTAGCCGCTGCTCGGCATTCCATGCCTCCGGCTTCACCACGCAGAACGGCGCCGCGCAGGTCAGCATCGCATTCATGCGGGCGAGGTTCTTTGAGGTCACGCCGAAGGCGCGACGCTTTCCCTGCCGCTTTTCCAGAGCCAGGATCGCCGCGGCCTTGGCCTTGAGGTTTTCCTCGGTCGGCTCGCGGCTGGCCTTGCGGATGGCGGCGCTCTCGCCAGGCGTGGGGTTGAGGTACTCCGCCTCCAGCCCGATCAGCCCGCCGATGGTCTGGGCAATGGCGAGCGCCTGCTTGGCGCCGTCGCTCTGGTCCCAGACCTTGCCGCCGGTCCAGACCACCCAATTGGCCTTGTCCGAGCCCTCCTCGAGCATATTGGCGAGATCCTGCCCACGATGCCGCAGCAGGCGCTTGCCATTGTCGGTGTCGGAATGGTCGAGCCGGGCACACCATTCGACATCGGCCAGCGAGACATCGCCGACCGGCATATCGGAAGGGCCGTCGCTATCGTCCTCTCCATCAAACGGGGTTGCGGGGCCGGCTTCGGCCTCAGCCCCGGTGATGAGCGCGCGCAGGCTCTCGGCCGAGAGGTCTTCGGAGGGAAGATCAGTCATGGCTGCGCTTTGGCTCGGAGTGCATGTTCAAGCCGAGCAACCGCCATGATGGTCGGTTTCAGCTCTGAGGGCGCGGCATCGAACGCGATCCGCTTTTTGAAGCGCCCGCCATTGAGACGCGGCAGCACACCACGAGGAATCGCCTGCCAATTTGCCGGATCGGTGTTGGTCTTGTCGCCGTCAAGGCACTTGAGACAGTGACTCTCCGGCAGGGGGCCGTTGACCTGCTCCCATAGGTAACGGTGCTTCAGAACGGGGCGCGTGGCAGCTCCGGTCCAAGGGTTCGTCTCCTCGACGATCATAACGACATAGCCGTCTTTCTCGTCGATCCGCTCGTGTCCAGCGCCACGATAAGTGTGCGGCCGGGCACCCTTTTGAAATTGAGTGCGCCGCGCATTTGGGTGCCGGCCTCCAGTCCCAGGCGCGCAGCGCTTGCCCTTATTGTATGACGGCTGGCCCGGCTCGAACCGACCGGTCCGGCCAGTTTGCCAACCTTCGCGTTTCCGCAAGCCGAGGATTTGCGCAGCCGTGACGTCCTGCCGCGCGAAACGCTCGCAGAACGCGCCGTGATACTCGGCCAGCGGCAGCGTGCAGTTGGCCCTCAGCCAATCGATCTCGGCAGGGCTATAAAGCCGGCGCCGGCCGACATAGCGCCCCCCAGCACGGCCGACTTTCCACCCTTTGCGCTTCCGCAAGGCATGCAGATGCGTGGCAGCAACATCGCTGCGATCGAAGGCAGAGCAGAAAGCGCGATGGTAGTCGCTGATGACCATAGTGCGATTGGCTTCCAGCCACGCCATTTCATCGTCGGAATACGCGATGCGGCCGCCCCTCACGACGACTTCCCTTCGATGACAGGTGCCGCAGCAACGCCCGGCGCGGGCAGGTAGGGGACGGGGTCCGCGCCACCCTCAAAGGCGATCTTCGCGGCCTGTATCTGGAGCGCAGCGTTGCGGATGATCGTATCGGCGACCTGCACAATCGCCTCGCCGCGCTTGGCCTCCTGATCGATCTGCTCCGCGGTCAGTTCCTCGTCGGAGAGCCGCTCCAGTTGAGCGAAGAGATGATTGTTGAGATCAGACAGGCGATTTTTCACGATGACCTCCCCGGCCCGAGCTGCTCGGGCGAAAATGCCGGCACGCGATCGGCGGAAAGCCCGCTCGCGATCGTGCCGCGGATCTTATGTTCGTTCGGCGAGACGCCGGCCGGCAGGTTCGCCAGCAGCAGGGCCTCGGCCTGGCCCTTGTCGAGATGACCGGAGCGGGTGAAACGCGAGAGCGAGACGGCCGCCTCGAAGACGCGCTGGTTGCGCTCGCCTTCCGGAGCTGTGCGCGCATCCTGCAGCGCGGCGTCGATTGCCCTCTCGATATAGGCCTTCACCCGTCGATCGCCGTCGATCGCGCAAGGCTGGCGGCCAGCGGGCGAGCGAGCAGCGCGCCGCAGCGCCCGCTCGGCATCGGTCAGGAATTCGCCGGTGATGACGCCGCGCAGGCGCCTGGGCAGGGCCGGCAGGCGCGAGATCTGCGGCAAGAGCCACTCATAGCGCTTGCCATCCGCCATCACCGAAGGAGGCGCGATGACATAGCCACCCTCGCCGCGCACATCGACATGGGCGAGCTCGGCAGGGCATTCGCCGTCGCGCAGGAAGCGCGTGAACAGGTTCGCCTTGTTGCCGATCAGCCCGGTGTTGGGCTTGCCCAGCCGCGTCAGGTTCTCGGCAACCTCGGCGAAGGTGGCCTCATCCGGCCACGCAAAATAGAGGTGCAAGCCCCCCGATTGTGTGCGCGCGATCACCGGCTCGACCACTTCGCCGGTCTCCGGGTCGGTCTCGCGCAGATGACCGCAGAACCGCGTCAGCGCGGCCAGCATCGCCTTGGTCGAATGCTCACGCGGGTCGAGATCGACGACAACGCATTGCGTCCGCAGCCCGGTCGGGAAGCCGATCAAGGCCGAGGGCCAGCGCTTCCACCAGCCGCGGATCACCCCCTCGTCGACGCTGGCCAGCCAATGCCCGCCATCATGCGCGCAGGGCTTGCTTTCGCCCGGCAGATGCGGCGCCTTCGAGCCGGCCGACTTGTCCGTCGTCGCCTTGCAGGGAAACACTGGGCAGCCGCGAGCGGCATAGACCAGAGCGTGCTCGAGCGTGCTCATTCCGCCGCCTCGGCAAACAAGCCGCCCAACGGCGCCTCCTCGCGCGCTCGCGCCTTCACACTCGCGACCTTGCGCGTCGTCGGCCCGGCCAGAGCCAACTCCATGCGGCGCGCGATATCAGCCTGAAACGCCTCCTCTCGCTCGACGAGCACGGCCCGAAAGCCCTCGCGAAACGCCGCCTCGCCCGTGGTGCCAGTGCCGGCGAACGGATCGAGCACAGTTCCGCCTGGCGGCGTCACCAGCCGGCAGAGCCACTGCATCAGATCGACGGGCTTGACCGTCGGGTGCTTCGAGCCGATGCGGTCATTGGCATCGGCCTTGGCGCTGTAGAAGAAGCGCGCGGCCGAGCCAGAATCACCGCGCGGAACGGCACCACCAGCCCGCGACGGCATGTCGCCATAGACATTGGCGAAGGGCGACGACGGCTCATCGCCGGTAACAACACCCTGCTGTCCTGCCGCGTCCGGGAACGCGGAAACGACCTCGTCGCTGCCATCATGGACGATGTTCGCTGGCCAGCGGCCGGGCTTCATCTCTCCTTGATAGAGCGGCCCGTCGCCCTCCGGCTTCCAGGTGCCGCCTTCCTTGTCGAGCGTCGCCCCAGGCTTGAATCGCTTGATCGTATAAGCGCCGCCCTGGGCGTCATCAGCATGGACGCGGCAGCCATCAATATTCAGCGCGCCGGTACCATGCGCGAGCACAGTCTCCGCTACCGTACCGGAGAGCAGCTTCCGTGCCAGCACGATCGGTTCCCAGGCCGGCTTGCAGGCCGTGCCCCACCCTTCCCACTGCCGAGCGGCCGCGGTGATGTTCCGTTCGAAGCCGGGGCGGCTCCCATCATGTGCGGCATCCAGCAGCGCCCCGCCGCTAATGTCATTACTCAAGCGCTCGACGCCGACGACCGGACGCTCGGCGCCGAGATGCTTGTCGATCGCCTTCGACACGTCGTGCGACTTCGGGAACCCCGAGCCATAGATCCACGCCAGCTGGTCGCGAATCTCGAACCCCGCATCCTCGATGGCGCAGACCATGCGGTGATAGGTGCGCGTGCCCGAGAACGCGACGACATGGCCGCCGGGCTTGAGCACGCGCAGCACCTCGGCCCAGAACGCGGGCGAAAAAGCTGTCTCGCCGGTGTCCCATTGCTGGCCCATGAAGCCTGCCGAGGCGCGGCTGTAGACATCGCCATCGCGGGTCGGCGCGGCGCCCGGCTTGCCGAAGCGCTTGCCGATCGAGACCAGCGCATAGGGCGGATCAGTCACCACGGAATCGATCGAGGCATCGGCGAGCCCGCGCAGCACCTCGCGGCAATCGCCGGGATGCAGCACGACACGACCGTCGAGGAAGGCGCGGGCTTCGCTCATGCCGCCCTCGCAAAGCTGTGGAGGCCAGAGACAGCCACCTTGCGGCCGCAATGCCCCAGCGTCAGCGTGTATGGATGAAAGACCGCTGGCCGATCATCACCTTTACCGCCCTCCTCGCATTTGCCGTTGGCCTCTACGCCACGCAGACATTGCTGGCGGGCCTGTCTTGCCAAGCGGAATTGAAGCTCGTGGCGGATAACAAGGAGATTTGCGGGCCAGTAGAATTCTGGCTGAATCGCTACCAGACGACACTGCAAACCATTGTCTCTTCGACAATTGCCGTCTTCGGCCTCTATTTCGTCGTCAAACAACTGCGTGAAATCACACGGCAAAATGAGATGACGCGCGCAGCGCTCGAACTGGCCGGCCAAAATCATCAGAACAATCTTCGCACCGGTCGGGCTGCCGCTAGCCAGGCTATTACTCAATATGCAGATGATTTTTTTGAGTTGGCTCACGCCTACGACCGCACCAGGTACGGCGACCAAGCAGGCTATGAAAAGTGTTATGCAAGATCTTCCAGTATTGCTCCTGCAGGCCCCGTGCTGCCGTGGCTGAATGGCGACCAAAAACGTCGCTGGTACGGAATTATTTCGGAGATAAACTCGGCACGATGTTCTTTTATCGAATTCCGAAAAAAGAGGCTTGATTTTCCGGATAATCAAGAAACCTTCGAGAGCTTCCGGGCCTCCATGGAAAAGGGTGTCGAAGAAGTCGGCGCCCTCTATAAAAAGCTCCTGGAGCTCTCTGGAGAAGTTGAACAAAGCTGACCAGATCATCACGCCACCTCTTTGAACAGCGCGCGCTCGGCCGCGCTCCAAAGCGCCCCCGGAGCCTGTCGTCCGGCGACGATGTCGTCGTCCGTCGACCGCTTCAGCCGCAGCACGATTGCGATGACAGCAGCCGCGAATCCCGCCTTCGCCATGCCGCGCGCGGCGGAGCGGCGGAAACGACCGACCTTCTGCAGGGCGAAGGCGCGCTTCATGCGGCGCCTCGCGCGGTCAGGCGGCAGCGCCCGCGGCCCCGGCCAGTCGGCTTGTAGAACTCGACGAAGCCCTGCTGCTCGAGCTCGTTCCAGGTGCTGCGCATCACGGGCGCCAGCTCGCCGGCAGCGAGCAGCACGCCGTTCACGTCGAAGCAACCGTCGCCATTGTGCTTGCGGAGCCAGGCCAGCGCCGCCTTCTGGGCCGTCGTCATGCCGCGGCCCTCCCGAGATCGACTTCGGGGAAGGTCTGGCGATGCGCGCCGAACAGGCTGGCGAGCGCGGCGAGATCCTGCTGCACATGCGGCGGCAGTTTCCGCTCGGATGCGCGCTGGAGAAGGTTGGCCGCGCAGAAGGGCGAGCCGGAGCGGCGATAGCGATGGGCACGATCGATGACCGCGCAAACGATCGCCCGTTGCCCCGGCGAAAGCCTGCGGGCTTCCGGCTCGTCCTTCAGCGTCGGCTCGACCGGCGGGATGGCCGTTGAGATGAAGCCGGCCCGCGTCTCGCGGATGCGGCCGCACGTCACCAGCCGGTCGATGCTGCGGCCGAAATTGATCCGCTCTCTAGGCGAAAGCGGCGAAAGCAGCAGATGTCGCTGCACCGGCCGCTCCGCAATCTCGATCGCGGCGAGGAGCCGCTCCGTCAGGCCGCCAGCGCGAATATGACCCTTGCCCGGCATGTTACGCATCCACCAAGGGTGCGAGCCGGCCGATGAGCGCCGTCATCTGGTCGACATGGGCCATCGCGCTTTTCAGCAGGGCCTTGACCTCGCCGGGCGTCAGCTTCTGGTCTTCCAGAGCTTCGGCCGCGGCCGTGGTGAATCGGGCATGGCTGCCGGTGATGCGGACGACATCGAGCATCAAGTCGCCGGCCGATCCGATCTCGTCGGAGATCGGCGCCACGCCGTGCCCGGTCAGCGAGGCCAGCATGCGGGTGACGATCGGCTTGCCGGTCGCAGCTTCCAGCACGGCGACGATATGGATCGGGATCAGGTCCGGCGCGCTTTCGCTCTGCCATTTCGAGATCTGGCCCAGGCTGTAACCGGTGAGAGCTTCAACGCGCTGCGGCCCGGTCTGGCCAGGCGCGGCGCAGGCATTCACCAGGGCGCGGGAGGCCGTCTTGAGAAGCGGCAACAGGCCATCGGGCAAAGCAATATCGCTCACGAAAAATGCTCCCTCGCATTTTCGTTGGGAAAACGGCGGTTCGGGCGGACAGTCAGCGCGTCAGATCACGGAGGGCGAACCCCATGGACCAGAAGGAAAAAACGACGAACCGGCCACAGCGCGAAGCGGCGGAAGGCCGCTTGCGCCAGGCGCTGGTCGGATTGGCGAAGGCGAAGCGTCATGCCGAGGCCTCGCAGGGAACGGAGGGACGCGGGACCGTGGCAGGCCACGCCGCGCCGTCAGGCCAATGAAGCGAGAACCACTCCAGGGCGGTATCGGCACGCTTGAGGGTCGGGGAAGAGATCCCACTCGACAGATTGACGAGCAGCTTCGACTCCGCGAAGGCTCTGCGCCCCGCAGCGCTGAGGCTCACGCCGGTGGCCTCGCAATACGCGGCGGCAACGGCCAGCAACTGTCCGGTGAAAATACCCATGTCGACCATAATGCGGAAATTCACCCTCTCGTCAAGGGTGAATTGAAAGGGGGGACGTCCGTAGAACCGGCGGGTAAAATTCCCCTCATGAAGAAGCCCACCCTCGCGCCGGACGAACAGTCGCCGCTTGTCCGCCGCATCCTCGAGCGGCTGGATGCGCTTCAAACCAATGCCACCGCCGTTTCGCTCACCATCAGCGACAACAAGGATCTTCTGCGCGACATCCTGAACGGGCGCACGAAGAACCCCCGGACAGACACGATCCGCAAAGTTGCCGATGCCCTCGGGACGACCGTAGAGTGGCTGATGGAGGGAGATGGCGAGCCTGCGCCGGCACCTCTCGCCGGACGCCCCACGTCCAATGTCCGCATGGCCGGAGTGAAGGCACCCGTCCTGGCGACGCTGGCGCGGGACGTTCCGGTGATGGGAACCGCGGCGGGCTCTCTAGGCGGCGCGTTTCAGTTCGAAGGTGGCGTGGTGGATTATGTTGCGAGGCCGCCGGCCTTGGTCGGCGCCAAGAATGCCTACAGCATGTATGTCGAAGGCTCGTCGATGGTGCCAGAGCACAACCCCGGCGACCTCCGCTTCATTCACCCCGATCGCAAGGCGCATATCGGCGATTCCGTTGTGGTGACGGCGAAGTATTCCGAGCACGGCCCTTATGAGAGCTTCATCAAGCACCTGGTCCGCCGTACCGAGACCAAGCTGATTGTCCAGCAGCTCAACCCGCCGGCCACGATCGAGTTCGACATGCAGTTTGTCGCGTCGGTCCACAAGGTCCTGACGATGAACGACCTGTTCGGCGTCTGAAATGCGCGGCGCCTTCCTTCTGATCAGCCTCGCCCTGCTGTCAAATCCCGCCGCGGCTCAGAAGGCTTCCGACTATGTGCGCGATTGCGAAACCGCATCGGACAAGCCGTTCTGCGAGAGCAGCCGAAAGCAGTTCAATGCCTGGTTCCCCAAGGCACTGAAGGGAGATTACCAAGGGCAGCGGAATGTCGCGTTCTGCCTGATGACCGGCTGCGACGAGGCGGTGAACCCGGACTGGATCACCGGCTGCGCATGGCGGATGGTACTGAAGGCCGGGCGCGACCGGCGCTATGATGCCGGCGACAAAATGAACTTCGACGTCGATTGCGGCGCGGAGCGCGTCGATACCTCGGAGCGCGCCGACGCGGCCCGAATCGCCCAGGCCCTCTTCCGGCGCATCTACAAGCGCGAATTGCCGCTGGACGCCCTTTCGCGACCCTAGATGCGGAAATTTACCCTCTAATTATTGACAGGGTGAATTTACCCTGTCATAACACCCTCCATCCTAACCGATGGAGGCCGCTTTGAAGCCTGCCCACCGTTTGCCTGCGGACACTCATGGCCGCGGCTATCTCGAAAGCCGCATCGCCGTCGATGACGGCTATATCTGGCCCTTCGACCGGCCGAAGATGGTCTCCGAGGGAGCCATCACCGAGCGCATGGTCGAGGATATCGGCGCCCTGGTGAACGATGGCGGCGAGGCCGCGGTCGTATTCCTTGACGATCTCACCCGCCTGGGCTGGCTGCCCGAGCAGACGCGCCGCTGTGGCGCCCGCGCCTTCGCCCTCTTTGAGGCGGCGCATCGCAAGCCGCGCCGCCGCACCACCGGCAACCGCTCCACCGTCCGCCGTCCGGACTGGCGCGGGCAGGCCGCTTGCTTCGTCATGCTGGCATTGCCGGTCGCGCTCTGGGCGCGCCACCTCATTGCGAGCATGGCCTGATGAGCGAGCCCATCCCCTTCATCACCATGGCGGAAGCCGCGCGTGAGCTCGCGCTCACGGCCGGCTACTCGGTCGGCCTCTTCGTCGGCCTCTCCGCCGTCGCGGTGCTGCTCGCGTCGCCGCCGACCCACATCTGCCTCGCGCTCTGGACGCTGCACTGATGGCCGCGCTCTGGCTCCTCGTCACCTATGCGGGCGCCCAGGCGCTTCGCCTGACAGTTCGGGGGCGCGAATGACCCCGGCCCAACGCGAACTAGCCCGCCACGCGCTCGGTTTGCCGAACGCGACAGGGCGCTCCTACCGCAACCGCTACTTCACCCCTGCCAACGGCGAGGTGAGCAATCAGTGGCGCGCCATGATTGAGGCCGGCGAAGCAGAGGGCGGCAAGCCGGCACGGCGCCAGTCATCCCTGTTCTTCTGCCTCACCCGCAACGGCGCCGAGCTCGCCCTCAATCCCGGCGAATGGCTCTCGCTCGAGGATTTCCCGCGATGACCTGGCTTCAGACCGCATCCGGCCGCGCCTTCGATCTGCTGCGTCCTGACTGGCGCGATGTCGACTTCGACGTTGACATTGCCGAGGCGCTGGGGCGCATCGCCCGCTTCACGGGCCATGTCCGCTCCGGCCCGTATTCGGTGGCGCAGCACTGCGTCATCGGCGCCGACGCCATCTTCCGCGACACCAAGAGCCGCGAGGCGGCCGCAGCCTTCCTGCTGCACGATGCGCATGAGGCGTATCTCGGCGATATCGCCACGCCGATCGCGCAAGCGCTGGTCGAGCGCGTGCGGTTTCTCGAAGGGCACATCCTCGGCGACGTCGTCAGCAAGAGCCTGAAGTCGCTCAAATCGACCGTCGACCGCGAAATCTATTTCGCTGCCGGCATGGGCGAGAAGGGCTGCCCGCTCGATCTGCGCGAGATGGTCAAGATTTACGATGTGCGCATGCTTGTCACCGAATGCGCACATCTGCTCGGACCGGCGCCGAAGCCATGGGGTGCGCCTTACGACACGGCCGAGCCGCTGCGTATCGTCGGCAAGATCACGCCCTGGCAGTGGCACCACGCCGCCGACGAATATCGCGACCGCCTGCGCAAATACCTGCCTGAGCGCTTCGGCGCCGTCGCCCCCCCGAAACCGAAAACCGGCAGCGGCCGAGCGGCGCGCCGCATGCCCATGGAGGCCTGACCAATGGACGATCCCGTCAAGGGCGATCAGCTCAAGTCTATCGTCGAGCGCATCGAGCGCCTCGAGGAAGAAAAGAAGACCATCTCCGACGACATCACGGAGGTCTACGCAGAGGCCAAAGGCAACGGCTACGACGTCAAGGTGCTGAAGAAGGTCATCGCCCTGCGCAAGCGCGATCTCGACGAGCGCAAGGAAGAAGAGGCGATCCTCGACCTCTACCTGCAGGCTGTCGGCGAGACGGCCTGACACCCATCCGGAGCTGGTCCGGATCTGGCCGAAACCGCAGGCCAAAGCCCCAGCGAAGCGGTGACAGCACGGAGAGACGGCACCCATTCACAGAGGGCTGAAGCCATGAACGCTCATGCCGGACGGCCGTCCATCGCGGCCGAGGACATTATCGCCACGGAGGAAATTGCGGAGGCGCGGCAGGCCACCGAGGCCCTGCTCGCCTTCCTCAAGGGCGAAGCCACGATCACCTACCGCTCGGAAATCCTCGCAGGCCTGCGCGAGCTGGCCGAACCATTCGGCTACAAGGTGTCGAGCGAGGAAGACGAGAAGGACCCGCCACCCGCTCTCGACGCAAGCGAGATCGACGAATCTCTTGCCCGCGCCATGCGAGGCGAGGTCGAGGATTGCGCCATCCATCTCGGGCGGGCGCTACCGGCGCAATACGCACCGATCGCGGACAAGCTCCACGACGCCCTGAGGACGGCGCGATGAAGCTGACCATCGCCCGCGAGGCTCTGCTCGCCGCGCTTGAGCCGGCTGCGCGCATCATCGATCGCAAGCCGCTGCGGCCGATCCTGTCGCATGTCCGGCTCGTCGCCGAGGGCGAATCCCTCGCCATCTGCGGCACCGATCAGGATATCGAAATCCGGACGTCTGCGACCGCCGTCATCGAAACCCCCGGCGAGATTGCCGTGCCGGCCGCCACCCTGCACGATCTGGCGCGGCGCCTGCCTGCCGACGAGATCGTCCTAGCACTCGACGACGACAGGCGCATGCTCGTCTCCGCCGGCCGCAATCGCACCCGCCTGCCGACACTGCCATCGGTCGATTACCCCGTTATCGTGCCGGAAGGGCTCGATCACGGCTTCACCCTGGCCGCCGAGGATCTCGCGCAGATGCTGCGCGAGACGCTGCACGCCGCATCGAGCGACAACACCCGCCCCTTTATCTGCGGCGTCTATCTCCATGTCGCCGAGACCACGGAAGGCCCGCGCCTTGCCGCCGTCTCCACCAATGGCAGCTCCGTCGTCACGCGCCGGCTGCTCGATCTGCCGGAGAAGGCCTCTGGCATGCCCGGCATCACTATTCCGAGCAAGACTGCGGGCGAATTGCTGCGCCTGTGCGACAAGGCCAAGGACGAGGTCGCGCTGTCGCTGTCGGCGACGAAACTGCGCGCCACCCGCGCCGGCGTCACCCTCACCAGCGTGCTGATCAACTCGGCATTCCCGCCCTATGAGCGCATCATCCCGTGGGAGAATGAGCGCATCGCCATCGTCGAGACAGACGCGCTGCAGGCCGCAGTCGAGCGGATCAGCATCATGGCCGACGCGCACGACAGCGCCGCCCATCTCGATTTCTCGGACGGCACGCTCGCCCTGACGCGCATCAGCCCCTCGGCCGGCGAGATGCGCGAGGAGATTACCTGCGAATTCGAGGGCGAGCCCTTCTCGACCGCCTTCGACTATCGCCTGCTGGCCAGGATCGTCGCCAACCTGCCGGGCGACACCCTCATGCTCCGCATGAGCAGCAAGCGAGACGGCAACATTCTCACCCCGCGCGAAGGCAGCCCCAGCATGGCGCTGCTCGGCCGCATGCATGTCGCGAGGCCAGTCGCATGAGATCAGCTCTCGCGCTCCTGGTCGCAATGCCCCTCGCCGCTTGCGACGACATCAGGCCCATGCGCCGCGAACCTGACCAGGTGAAGCGCGCCCAGATCTTTCAGGACTGCCTGAAGGCTGTGCCGGAGGGGCCGCGCGTCACCCACACCAGCGACTGGTCGCAAGTCGTGAAGGCCTGCGACAGCGCCGCCTACTACCAGTCGATGGTTTGCGTCGAGAACTGCCGCCTCGACCCAGCCAATCGGCGGAAGCCCTGACAAATGCTCTGGGCTCTCGTCACCCGCCTCTCCGACGTTCTCGCGCTCATCGGCCTCGGCACGGTGATCTACGGCGTCGTGCGCCTCACCCGTTTCCTGTCCCGCCTCGTCCGCCACTGAGCGGCGCATTCCCTGAAAGGAAGTCGACCATGTTCCGCCCCCTCCTGATCGCCGGCGCCGCCCTCTCGGCCCTCGCCTGTTCGCCGGCAATGGCGCAGCAGCCGAGTTTCCGGCTTTGCACCGGCTCCGATGCCGGCAACTATTTCAAGGCCGGCCACCTGCTGAAGAAGGTCGCGACCTCGCTCAAGGTCGAGGTCATCCCGACGCAGGGCTCGCTCGATAATCTCGACAAGGTCACCAAGGGCGAATGCGACGGCGCCTTCGTCCAGTCCGACGCACTGCTGGTCTATTCCAGCCGCAATGCGCAGGCGCTCTCCGCGATCGAGAGGGCCGGCGTGCTCTACCAGGAGCACGCGCATCTGCTCTGCAATCGCGGTTCGAAGGTCGACCGCGTCACCGACCTGACCAACAAGAACACCGTCGCAGTCGGGCCGGACGGCAGCGGCGCCCGCACCACCTGGGACGCCTTCGTGCTGGCCGACAAGAAGCGCTATGCGCCGGTCCAGGTCGACGCGCGCAGCGGTGTTCGCGCCCTCTCGGCCGTTGCCGATGGCAGCCAGGTGCAGTGCCTGCTCTGGGTCGGCGCCCTCGGCTCCAGCTACCTGAAGAACGATGCCCAGCAGAACGGCGACCGGATCGTGCTCGCCGGCACTGACGACTGGGACATGGGCAAGGTCGCAAAGGATGCCCGCGGCAAGGAGGTCTACGGCTATTCCGAGATCCCGAGCGGCACCTATCCGCGCATCCAGCCGGGCGGCAATCTCTATGGCACCAAGGCAGTGAAGACGATCACGGTCGACGCGCTCTTCGTCGCCAATGTCGCCTGGATCGACGCGAACGCAGCCGCCTATGACCGGGTGCTGCGCGGTTTCGCCGCCGCCAAGCCCGCCATCGCCGAACTCGTCACGCCGAAGTAGGGAGCGGGCGATGCTGACCGGAAGTCTCGCGGGCATGACGTTTCGGGAAACCCTGACAGCCGTCGAAGCCTTTGACGACTGGTCTCGGGTGCGCTCGCCGGCTCGTGCCCAGCGGCGCCTGAAGCGAGGCTTCCGACAGAACATCGATCGCCGTTATCGCCCCGCCGCCTTCGAGATCGGCGGCGTCATCTACGCGCATCCCGAGATCCTGCGCCAACTTCGATCCCAGACGACGGAGGCCCGCTCATGACCACGCCGCAAGCCGAACCGATGTTCCCGATCATGGGCGGCCCGAATGTGCCGTGGTCGCTGATCGCGCCTTATGAAGCGCAGGCGCAGAAGAACCACTATCAATCCTTGAAGAGACTGGCCGAACGCGGCGGGCTGAGCATCTGCGAAGCCATGGCCGTGATGTCGAGCGTCGCTTACGAGAAGCGCCCCATCGCCAAGCCCTCCGTCGAAGATTGGTTGGACTTCATCGCGGACAGAAAAACCCGAGCGGACCGCCGCGCTGCGCTCGCAGCCCCTGCCGCGACGGGCGGGGAGGCAATCACCGCGCGCTACACCAACTGGCGCGGCGAGACAGCCGAGCGGACATTCATTCCGCATCGCGTGTACTTCGGCTCGAATGAGTGGCATCCCGATCCGCAAGTCCTCATCGAGGCGACCGATTGCGAGAAGGGCGCGTTGCGGACTTTCGCCGCTTCTGGTTTTTCGCCGGCCACGGCCTTTACCTACAGCTCGACCCAGGCGACCGCGTGCGCCGCCTGCGGCGAGCACAAGCATACGCCTCTGAGCCGTGACGAAATGGGCGGCTATGTCTGCCTAACCTGCATCGACAAGCGGCTGAACGACCCCGCCCCCTCGGAAACCGGGGCGAGCGTGGGGGAAAAGGACGAAGCGAATTATCAGGCTCGCGTCGCGGCGGCTTGCGATGTCCTGTTTGACGGCGATCCGACTGACGTTGCCGAGAGGCGCGACCGTTTCGCCGAAGAGGCCAACGAGGTCTGCCAAGCGTTCGGCATGTCTCGCGAGGACGCCCATCGACTGATCGACTACACCTACTGCCGGCCGATTGGCGAGCCCAGCAAAGAGATCGGCGCGGCAATGACGACGCTCGCCTCTCTGGCGAGGGAGGCGGGGCACGACCTCATGGCGTGCGCCGAGGCGGACCTTGCGAAACTGGTACAGCCCGAGACGATCGCTCGCATTCGGGCGAAGCGTGCCACGCGCCACGGTCGCGGTCCTCTGCCCGGCCTATCGCCGGCAGCGCTCGCGGAGGGGGGCTAACCGATGGCTAGCCTCGCCACCCTTCGCAGGCGCCGTGCCGAGGCGATTCTCTGCCTCAACAAGAAGGCCCGCCGTCACCGTGGCGGCGTTGCCGCTGCGCGCGCCGATCTCGTCAAGGCGACAGCCGACGTGCTGCGCGCCGAACTCAACCGGCGGATCGCGGCCCCACTCCTGCGCGCCCAGGCTCAGCAGGATCGGACCGGTGACCTCTTCAGCCAGTTGGGAGCATGAGCCGTGGCCGGCAGCGTCAACATGGCAGCGGCGCCTCCGATCACGCCTCGGCTGCTGACGCGCGCCCAGGCGGCCGGCTACTGCGCCATGACGCCCTCGCGCTTCTCGCAGCTCGTCAAGGCCGGCACGCTGCCGGCTGCCGTGCCCGGCACGACGCGCTGGGATCGCATGGCGATCGATGCCGCTCTGGACAAGTTCGCCGGCCTCGCCTCTCCTGAGAAGGCCGGTTCCGCTCTCGATCGATGGTTGAGCAAGAATGGTTCGCGTGCGGCTTAAGGGTGTCGCCAGCGCCAAGCGCAAGCTGCCAGATGGCAGCTACCAGACCTATTACTATGCCTGGCGGGGCGGGCCGCGCCTGCAGGGCGAACCCGGCACGCCCGAATTTGTCGATTCTTATAACAAGGCCGTCGCCGGCCGTAGCCTCGCAGCCGCGAAGTCCGGCACGGTCGCCGGGCTGATCCGGCTTTACACGGCATCGAGCGACTATCCGAATGCAGCATCCTCGCAGAAGGCCTATCGCACCTATCTGCGACTGATCGAGGATCGCTTCGGCGACATGGAGATGGCTGCGCTCGAGGATCGCCGCGTGCGAGGCGTCTTCAAGGACTGGCGCGACGAGATGAAGGAGACGCCCCGCAAGGCCGACTATGCCTGGAGCGTGCTCGTCAAGCTGCTGAACTATGCCAAGGACCGCGGCGACCTCTCGGTCAATCCTTGCGACCGCGGCGGGCGTCTATCCTCACCGGACCGGACCGACAATGTCTGGACCGATACGCATATCGAGGCCTTCCTCACTGTGGCGCCATTCGAGGTCGCGATCGTCTTCTGGGCCGCGATCTGGACAGCACAGCGGCAGAACGACCTTCTGAGACTGACCCGGTCGAGCATCAAGGATGGCATCCTGCGCCTGAAGCAGAGCAAGACCGGCGCGCGGGTCGCAATGCCGGTGCCCACGCCGCTCGCCGAGGGCCTGGCGCGCAACCCTGCGCACGGCCTCGTCATCTTCAACAACAGCGACGGCCTGCCCTGGACCAGCGACGGCTTCCGCACCTCGTTCGGCAAGGTCTGCGAGAAAGCCGGCATCGAGGACCTGACCTTCCACGACCTGCGCGGCACCTTCTCGAATCGCGCGGCTGCCGCCGGCTGCACGCCGAGCGAGATCGCGAGTGTCACCGGGCATCAAATCGAGGGATCGGGCACGCTCGGCGCCAGCTATTTGCAGCGCAACTTGGAGTTGGCCATGACCTGCATCCGGCGCGTCGAGGAGAACGAAGCCGGGACAATTTTGCAAAACGGGCTGCAAAAAGTGCAAAACCGGCCTTCAAAGAAGCTCGGTTCCAAGATCAACATCAGGGGAAGAAAGAGTGCTGTATCAAGCACTTAAGGCCGTGGTGGGTGATGTAGGGCTCGAACCTACGACCCGCTGATTAAGAGTCAGCTGCTCTACCAACTGAGCTAATCACCCATACGCCACGAAGCGTCGCCGGTCAGCGGCGTCGGCCGCGTCAGGCAGGGGGCGTGTAGCAAAGGCCCCGCCCCCTGTCCACCCATCTGTGACAGATTTTTCAAACTCGGCGGGAAAGGCTCCGCCGAGCTGTGGATTGTCACGCCGCGCGGCGGTTCAGCAGGTGATAGAGCAGGATCGCGCCGAAGGTCGCGGTGCCGATTCCGCCGAGCTCATAGCCGAAGATCGGCAGCTTCAGGTCGCCGGCGCCGAGAATCAGCGCGGTCGCGACGGTGATCAGATTCTTCGGCTCGGAGAAGTCGACCTTGTTCTCCACCCAGATCCGGCCGGCCGTGGCGGCGATGAGGCCGAAGACCACGACCGCGAGGCCGCCGAGCACCGCGACGGGGATCGTGCCGATCACCGCGCCGAACTTCGGCGAGAAGCCGAGTGCCAGCGCGATGATGCCGGCGGCGACGAAGACCAGCGTCGAATAGACCCGCGTCACCGCCATCACGCCCATGTTCTCGGCATAGGTGGTGACGCCCGTGCCGCCGCCCGAGCCGGCAATCATGGTGCCCAGCCCGTCGGCGAAGAAGCCACGGCCGATCAGATGGTCGAAGTTGCGCCCGGTCATCACCGAGATGCCCTTGATGTGGCCGAGGTTCTCCGCGACCAGGATGATCGCGACCGGCACGATCAGCGTGATCGCCTTCATGTCGAAGACCGGCGCCACGAAATGCGGCAGGCCGAACCAGGAGGCCGCGGCGATCTTGCCGAAATCGATCGGCGGCGCACCGAAGCTCGGCGCCGACAGCGCGTAGAGGATATAGGCGGCGAGCCCGCCGATCAGCACCGGCAGGCGCTGCGGCAGCCCGCGGCCGTAGACCGCGACGAGCGCCACCGCGACCACGGTGAAGAGCGCAATCCACTTGGTGTAGGCGCTGGCCGAGATCATGCCGATCGCGACCGCGGTGAGATTGAGGCCGATCGCCGCCACGACCGCGCCAGTCACCACCGGCGGCAGCAGCTTTTCGATCCAGTTCGTTCCGACTGCCTGCACGATCAGGCCGATCAGCGCATAGACCGCACCGCAGGCGATGATGCCGCCGAGCGCGACACCGATATTCGGATTGGGGCCCGAGCCGGCATAGCCCGTCGCCGCGATGACCACGCCGATGAAGGCGAAGGAGGAGCCGAGATAGCTCGGCAGCTGCCCGCGGGTGATGACGAAGAACAGCAGCGTCGCGATGCCCGAGAAGAAGATCGCGACATTCGGGTCGAAGCCCATCAACACCGGCGCCAGCACCGTCGCGCCGAACATGGCGACGACATGTTGCAAGCCGGCGATGATCGTCTGCCCGGTCGGCAGCCGCTCGTCCGGCATCACCGCGCCGGAAGTCTTCAGGGTCCAGTTCGGAAAATAGCCCATCGCCATCGCTCCCCAGGGTCGCCGGGGGGCGACCGCACCGGAAGAGCAGATGAAGGCAAGAGGCAGGCCAGCGCCAGATCACGCCGGCGTCATCCACCGGAATCAAGGGCTGTCATCCCGTGCGCGCTGCGGCACGCAGTGCCGCTGCGCAGACACGGGACCGTCTTCCGGAAGAGGCGCCCCTCACTGAGGCCGCGTGGGTAGGAGCACTGGGTCCCGTGGACACCTGGCCGAGCTGGCCTTGCTGTGGCACCGCCGTCATTCCGGGGCAGGCCGAAGGCCTGAGCCCGGAACCCATGAACACCGTCTCAGCAGGAAGAGCAGTGCTCCGAACCGGTCCGGCCCTATCTGGAGCGTCGTGTTCATGGGTTCCGGGCTCGGCCCAAGGGGCCGCCCCGGAATGACGGCGGCGGTTCCGGCCGATCCATCTCGACAACCGTCCACACCGCCTAAGCGTCATGCGGTCCCGTGTCTGCGCAGCAGCGTTTCACGCTGCGGCGCGCACGGGATGACGCCCTTCCCTTACTCCGCCGCCTGCGCGTGCAGGCGCCCGCCGCGGGCGATCAGCTTGTTGAGCGCCACCAGATAGGCCTTGGCCGAAGCGACCAGCGTATCCGGATCGGCGCCGCGGCCAGTGACGGAGGAGCCGTCGCGCGAGAGGCGCACCGTCACCTCCGCTTGGGCGTCCGTGCCCTCGGTCACGGCGTGGACGTCGTAGAGCTCCAGCGTCACCTCATGCGGCACGATCGTCTTGATCGCATTGAAGATGGCGTCGATCGGCCCGTTGCCCTCGACCTCCTCAGTGACGAAGCGACCTTCCACGTCGAGCTTCATCGTCGCGCGCTGCGGGCCGCGCGTGCCGGCGATCACCGTCAGCGATTCCAGCTTGATGCGATCATGGGCGGTGGCGATGTTCTCGTCGACCAGCGCCTCGATATCCTCGTCGTAGACGTGCTTCTTGCGGTCAGCCAGGGCCTTGAAGCGGGTGAAGGCGTCTTCCAGCTGGTTGTCGCCGAGATCGTAGCCCATGTCTTTCAGCTTGGAGCGGAAGGCGGCGCGGCCGGAATGCTTGCCCATCACCAGCGAGGTCTTGGTCACACCGACCGAGGCCGGCGTCATGATCTCGTAGGTGGTGTTGTTCTTCAGCATGCCGTCCTGGTGGATGCCGCTCTCATGGGCGAAGGCGTTCCGGCCGACGATCGCCTTGTTGTACTGCACCGGGAAGGAGCAGGCGCTCGACACAGCTTTCGAAACGCGCATCAGCTGCGTCGCGTCGATGCCGGTATCGTAAGGCATCACGTCGCCGCGCACGCGCAGCGCCATCACGATCTCTTCCAGCGCGGCATTGCCGGCGCGCTCGCCGATGCCGTTGATCGTGCATTCGATCTGGCGGACACCACCCTCGATCGCCGCCAGCGAATTGGCGACGGCCAGTCCCAGGTCATTATGGCAATGCGCGGAGAAGATCGCCTTGTCGGCATTCGGCACGCGCTCGCGCACCGCCTTGAACATGGCGCGATACTCGTCCGGCGTGGCGTAGCCGACCGTATCCGGCAGGTTGATCGTGGTCGCGCCGGCCTTGATCGCGGTCTCGACCGCGCGGCACAGATAGTCGATCGGCGTGCGGGTCGCGTCCATGGCGGACCACTCGATGTCCTCGACCAGGTTGCGGGCCTGCGTCACCGTGGCGGTGATGATCTGCAGAACCTCCTCCTGGCTCTTGCGCATCTGGTGCTCCAGATGGATCGGCGAGGTCGATACGAAGGTGTGGATGCGCGGCTTCACCGCATGGCGCACCGCCTCGCCGGCCCGGGCGATGTCGGCGCTGATGGCGCGGGCGAGGCCGGCGACGGTGGCGCGCTTCAGCCGGCGCGCGATCTCCGAGACGGCCTCGAAATCGCCTTCGGAGGCGATCGGGAAGCCGGCCTCGATGATGTCGACGCCCATCACGTCGAGCGCCTCGGCGACTTCCAGCTTCTCCTCGAAGGTCATGGTGGCGCCGGGGCACTGCTCGCCGTCGCGCAGCGTGGTGTCGAAGATCAGCACGCGCTCTTTGGAGGAGCTGTTCTGGGTCGGATTGGTCATGGTCTGCTTCCGGTTTCGGTGCGCCGCGAGATCGGAAAAGGCGGGCGCTGGGTTTGCTGTCGGCGGTTCTCGTCACTCCCCTGAGCGCCCAGGCAGCATGCCCGGCCGGCCCTCAGGGGCAGCTAAGGAGAAGAAGGCCAAGAAGCGAGAACGAAGCGCGTGCGAGGGGAGCGCGAGCGCACATGCCGACGGTCTGCGCAGCGGCGCAGTCCTTCGTCAGGTCATGGCGGGCGGTCGAAACCACGGGCGCTCCTCAAATCGACGGGACAGGATGTAACCGAAAGCACAGGCCGAGCGCAAGCATGTGTCTCATGCGCGCGCATCAAATGACAGAACCGGCCTGTGGATTATGCTGGCACAGCGCGATTCGGCCGGCTCCCGCGCCGGGTCGCAGATCTGGGATCTGTATTTGTCATGATGCGCTACCAGAGACGCGAGATTGCGCTCGCCGCCTGTTTCTCGGCGCTAGCCGGCTATGTCGACGCACTCGGCTTCATCACGCTCGGCGGCTATTTCGTCTCCTTCATGACCGGCAACACGACGCGGCTCGGCATCGAGCTCGCAGCCGGCCATGTCGGCGGGATCGGGCTGGCGGGCGGCATCATCGCCCTCTTCGTCTGCGGCGTCGTGCTCGGTTCCCTCATCGGCCATGCCGCCAAGCGGCAGCGCGCGCCTGCGGTGCTCGCCGTGGTGACGGTGCTGCTCGCGCTTGCCGCGCTGCTGGAGACGAGCGGCGAGACGCTGGCAGCGGTCGGCCTCCTCGCGGTGGCGATGGGCACGGAAAACGCCGTCTTCCAGCGCGACGGCGAGGTCACCATCGGCCTCACCTACATGACAGGCACACTGGTCAAGATGGGGCAGCGGATTGCGGCCGCCATGCTCGGCGGGCCGAAGCGCGCCTTCCTGCGCCATTTCCTGCTCTGGCTCGGCCTGATGGGCGGCGCCTTCCTCGGCGCGACCGTCCATGGCTGGATCGGCCTGATGGCGATCTGGCTCGCCGCCGCCGCGGCCTCCGCCATGACGGTCGCTGCCACCTTCTTCCTGCGCGACGGCTGAGGGAACCTCGCTGGCGCGGTCTCAGAGAATCGGCAATGGTCACCATCCTGACCATGCCGGAGAGATCGATGCGCGCGCTGCCCCTCCTCGCCTTCGTGAGCTTCGCCCTCGCCGCCTGCCAGAGCGCCGGCCCGCCTCCGGCGCCGCCGCCCGGGCAGGCCGCCCCCGGCGTGACGCCGAGCACCTTCCAGATGCCGGGCGGCACGGGCTGCTCCGGCGAGGTCGAGCGCTTCCAGGCGGTGATCGACAACGACCTCGCCACCGGCCACACGACGAAGGGCGTCCACGGCCGCGTCAGCAGCGAGATCGCGCGAGCCCGCACCGCCTGCACGGCCGGCAACGAGGCCGGCGCGATCGGCCAGATCAGGGCCACGAAAGCGAAGTTCGGCTATCCGAACTGACAGCATCGCCAAATCCGGCACGCAAGAGACTCATTCGCAACCGCCGCGTCATTCTCGGGCGACCGCAGCGAGACCCGAGAATCTCTGGCAAAATGAGGCCCCTCCTCGCGGCATGAGATGCTCGGGTCAAGCCCGAGCATGACGGCGCGGTCCTACGGCGCCTCGGCCTTGGCGCGCATGGCTGCGACATCGCCCACCTCCTGAACGAAGCGCACCCGCGGCCGCCTGATGCCGTGGACGAGAAGCGTGCGGCGCACGGCCCGCGTCGCTCCGGCGATATGGACGACCACGCCTCGCCGGTTCGCCTTGCGCACGAAGCCTTCGAGCGTCGCCGCGCCGGTCGAGTCGAGCAGGGAGACCGCCGAGAGATCGACGACATAGGTCTTGGGCGCCTCGCCGATCCGGTCGAGCGCCGCGCCCACTGCCGCCGCCGCGCCAAAGAAGAAGGCGCCCGAGATCCGCACCACCACGACATCGGGATCGGTCGCCGGCGCGGCATCGTAAGGCTTGCGCCCGTTGCCGTCGACCGTATCGGCCCGGTCCTCGTCCATCATCGGCATGCCGTTCTCGACGGCGACCGACTGCGCCATGCGGTGCAGGAAGAGCAGCGCGCTGACGACGAAGCCGGCGACGATGCCCGTGCTCAGATCGACGAAGATCACCAGCAGAAAGGTGATCAGCAGCACGACGGCATCGCCGCGCGAGGCGCGGATCAGCGTCGCGAACTCATGTTTCTCGGCCATGTTCCAGGCGACGATCGCAAGCACGCCGGCAAGCGCCGCCAGCGGGATGTAGGCGGCGAGCGGCGCCGCCACCAGCATGAACAGCAGCAGGAAAACCGAATGCAGCATGCCTGAGACTGGCCCGCGCGCGCCGGAGCGCACATTGGTGGCGGTGCGCGCGATGTTGCCAGTGACGCAGATGCCGCCGAACAGCGGCGAGGCGATGTTGGCGAGCCCCTGTGCCACCAGCTCGCAATTGGAGCGGTGCCGCCGGCCGGTCATCGAATCCGCCACGACCGCCGAGAGCAGGCTCTCGATGCAGCCGAGCAGCGTGAAGGAGAGCGCGTTTGGCAGCACGGCCGCGACCTTCTCCCAGGAGATCGCCGGCAGCTGCGGCAAGGGCAGCGTCTGCGGAATGCCGCCGAAGCGCGTCCCGATGGTCTCGACCGGCGCGCCGACGATCGCGACACCGGCAGCCGCGACCGACACGGCAATGATGAAGGCCGGCCAGTGCGGGCGCAGAAAGCGCAGCAGCAGGATATGGCCGATGGTGACGATGGTGACGACGATCGCCGCGGGGCTCGCGCTCGGCAGCGCGCCGGCGAGCGCTTCCAGCTTCGGCAGAAGCGGCCCCGGCTCATGGGCGAGGGTCAGCCCGAGCAGGTCCTTGATCTGGCTGGCGAAGATGATCACGGCGATGCCAGCCGTGAACCCGACCGTGACCGGATAGGGGATGTATTTGATGAAGGTGCCGAGGCCGAGCAGACCGATCGCCGCCAGCATCAGGCCGGAGAGGAAGGTGGCGAGCAAGAGCCCATCCAGCCCATGCTGCGCCACGCAGGCCGAGACCAGAACGATGAAGGCGCCGGCCGGCCCGCCGATCTGGAAGCGGCTGCCGCCGAGCGCCGAGACGATGAAGCCGCCGATGATCGAGGTGTAGAGCCCCCGGTCGGGCGTGACGCCCGAGGCGATGGCGATCGCCATGGAGAGCGGCAGCGCGACGATGGCGACCGTCAGCCCGGAGATCGCATCGGCCCTGAGCTGGTCAAAGCCGTAGCCTTCGCGCAGGACGGTCAGCAGCTTGGGGGTGTAGAGCTCGACGAAGCTGGGCTTGATGCTCGTGGCCGCCATGACAACCCTTTCCTTTGCCACCTCGGAGCGGGTTCGTCGGCCGGGTCGCGGTCGGCGCCGCTCTGTCGCAATGGGTGTTTCGGCAGGAGGTCAGGGAGGGGCCTTGAGGCGGACGCCGCGCCCGCCGCCGCTGCTGGCCGCATTCTCCCCGATCAGCACGATGCCGGCGCGGTCGAGCGCTTCCACGACGCGGGTCAGGGATTCGATCATGCCGCGCACCGTGCCCTGGCTGCCTTCCATCCGCTGGATCGTCGGCAGGGAGACACCCGCCATCTCGGCGAGCTGGCGTTGGTCGATCCCGAGCATGGCCCGGGCAGCTCGCATCTGCGCAGCGGTCATCATGAGCCGGCTCGCATCGCTGGGACCTTAGTTCCAACATATCGTGCATCGGGGCTGACGTCCACGACATCACCTTTGCAGGGCGAGGAGTGAGTGCTGAAAGGCGAAGGTTTCACCGCAAGGCGCGGGAACCCCTCTCCTGGAAGGAGAGGGGCAGGGGTGAGGTGTAGGCCGCTGGACCAGTCAAACTCGGCCTCACCGCAGCAGCGACCACCACACAGCAAAATCGGTTAGGGGCCATCCCCTCACCCTGCCCTCTCCCTCCGGGAGAGGGTTCCCCGCGCTGTCCGAGCCTGGAAGGCAATCGGCGCGGCTACCCCACAAATGCAGGCCCCTACCCCGCCAGCCCGCGCTTCTCCAGCAGCGCATCCGGCGTCGGCAACCGGCCGCGGAAGAGCGTGTAGGCCTCCGCCGCATCGCGGGTATCGCCGGCCGCGTAGATGTAGCGCTTCAGCTTCTCCGCCACCGCGGCCGAAAACACGTCGCCCGTCTCGGTGAAGGCGTTGAAGGCGTCGGCATCCATCACCTCGGACCAGAGATAACTGTAATAGCCGGCCGAATAGCCGTCGCCAGAGAAGACATGGGTGAAGTGCGGCGTGCGGTGGCGCATGATGATCTCGGCCGGCATGCCGATGCGCGCGAGTTCCGCCGCCTCGAAGGCGAGCGGATCGACCTCCGCCGGCTCCTCCAGCGAGTGGAAGGCGAGATCGACCAGCGCCGAGGAAGAATATTCCACCGTGGCGAAGCCCTGGTTGAAGGTCTGCGCCTTCTCGATCTTCTCGATCAGCGCCTCCGGGATCGGCTCGCCGGTTTCGGCATGCAGGCAATAGTCCCGCATCACCTCGCGCGTCAGGAACCAGTGCTCGTAGAGCTGCGACGGCAGCTCCACGAAATCGCGCGCCACCGCCGTGCCGGCAAGCGAGCCATAGGTCACGTCCGAAAGCAGCCCGTGCAGCGCGTGGCCGAACTCATGGAAGAGCGTGCGCGCATCGTCGAGCGAGAGCAGCGCCGGCTTGCCCTCGGCCGGCTTCGCGAAATTGCAGACATTGACGATGATCGGCCGGGTCTCGCCGTCGAGCTTGCGCTGCCCACGGAAGGCGCTCATCCAGGCGCCGGAGCGCTTCGAGGAACGGGCGAAATAATCGCCGATGAACAGGCCGATATGGCGCCCACTCGCCGCCTCCGTCACCTCGAAGATGCGCACGTCCGGGTGGTAGCCCGCGAGCTCCGGCCGCTCGGCGAAGGAAAGCCCGAAGAGCTTGCCGGCGACGTCGAAGGCCGCCTGCCGCACACGGTCGAGCTGGAGATATTGCTTCAGCACGGCTTCATCGAGCGCATAGGTCTTCTGCCTGACCTTCTCGGCATAGTGGCGCCAATCCCAGGGGTGGATCGGCCCGTTCTCGCCCTCGTCCTGGGCGAGCGCCGCGAGATCGGCCGCCTCACGCGCCGCCCGCGCCTTGGCCGGCTTCCAGACCAGCTCCAGCAGGTCGCGCACATGCTCCGGCGTCTTCGCCATGGCGTCGTCGAGCTTGAAATGGGCGAAGGTCGGATAGCCCAGCAGCTTCGCCTTTTCGGCCCGCAGCTTCACCATCTCGGCGACGATGGCGCGGTTGTCGCTCTCAGCCCCGTTCTCGCCGCGCTTGCTCCAGGCAATGAAGGCTTCCTCGCGCAGGTCGCGGCGGGTCGAGAAGGTCAGGAAGGGCTCGATGATCGAGCGCGACAACGTCACCGCATGCTGGCCGGGCTTGCCGCGATCGGCCGCAGCGCGCGCCATCGCCGCCTTCAGGAACTCGGGCAGGCCGGCGAGCCCGGCCTCGTCCGCGATGAAGAGCGCATAGGAGGATTCATCCTTCAGCACGTTCTGGCTGAACTGCGTGCCGAGTGCCGCCAGCCGCTCGTTGATCGCCGCGAGGCGCTTCTTGCCCGCGGGGTCCAGCTTCGCACCCGAGCGGATGAAGCCCTTGTAAGTCCGCTCGAGGAGCCGTGCCTGCTCGGCATCGAGACCGAGCGTATCGCGCCCGGCGTTGACCGTGTCGACACGGGCGAAGAGCCCCTCATCCATCATGATCGCCGACCAGTGCCGCGAAGTGATCGGCGACATCTCGCGCTCGATCGCCTGCAGCGCCTCGTTCGTGTCGGCACCCGTGAGATTGTAGAACACGCCGCCGACGCGGCTGAGAGCACGCCCTGCCCGCTCCAGCGCTTCGATCGTATTGACGAAGTCGGGCACAGCCTTCTCCGCCACGATCGCGGCGATCTCCGCCTTGTGCTTGGCGAGCGCCGCGTCGAAGGCGGGCCGGATATGCTCCGGCTTGATCGCAGCGAAGGGCGGCAGGCGGAACGGCGTTTCCCAGCGCGTGGCGAAAGGATTCTCGGCCGGTAGCGCAAGAGCCTCGGGATGGCTGGCTTCCGGGTAGGCGGCGTCGGCAGAGCTCATAGGGTCACTTTCGCGAGGCGGGCGGGATCAGTCGCCGTCGAAGATATGTGCGAGATAGCGCCGCATGAAGGGCGGCATGTCATGCTTTTCGGTCTCGGCGAGATCGCGCACGATCACGATGTCGGAGAGCTCTTCCTCTTCGAGGTTCTTCATCCGCTCCAGCATCAGCGCGCGCGCTTCATCCGCCGGAAGGTCGATGCGGACGTCGCGCATGAAAGCGATGCGGCCCTGCTCGATCAGCGCCGTCCAGCCCTCGCCTACGCTGAGCTCCTCGACGTTCAAGCCCGTCTCTTCCGCAAGTTCGCGGGTGACGCTGCCGGCGAGGTCGAGCGTGCCGTCAGGACGGGCATCCTCGCGGTCGGGCGTGCCGGCAGCGAAATAGACCTTGCCGGCGTTGGCGGTGTGCTCGCCCATCTTGCCGCAGAGGAAGGCGCCGTCATTGGCCCTGAGCGCCGCCATGGCGAAGCCGTTGCGGATGATCGGGCCGGGATGGCCGACATCGCGCCAGGTCATGAAGGCGGCATAGTCGGTCTCGAAATAGCCGGCCTCGAACACGCCGTCGCGGATCGCGGCGCGGTGCTGCAGCATGACGCGACCGTTGAACATGGCCGGCTTGCCGGCGCTGATCCTGGCCCAATGCGCCTCGATGTTTGCGGCGCTCTCGCGCGCAAAGCCCCAGTTGTAGGGCTCGATCCTGGCGTCGACCCGCGACAAGCGGATGATCGTGCCGTTCTCGATGCCTTCGCTCACAGCAGCACGCCCTCGCTGACCACGACGGCCGAACCGCCGATGCGCGCCGAGACGAGCGCGCCGCTCCGCACACTCAACTCCAGCGCGATCTGCGACGGCCGGCCCATCTCGTAGCCCTGCTCGATGACGAAGCGATGGTCGCCGTCATCCGGCTTGTCAGAGGCCATGACCGCCCCGGCGAAGGCCGCGACCGCCGAGCCGGTCGCCGGATCCTCGACGACTCCCGCCCCGGGCCAGAACATTCTGGCATGGTAATGATGTCCCGCCTCGGCAGTCTCGCGGCAATAGATGAAGGCATTGCCGTTCGGCGTCTCTGCCATCGCGCGCTCGAAGGCTGCTCCCGCAACTCGAGCCTGAGCGACCGCCTCGCGGCGGGCGACCGGCACCATCGTATAAGCGACACCCGCCGAGAAGGCGCTCGGTCGATGCTCGTCGAAACCGAGGTCGCCCGCATCGAGTCCGAGCGCTTCCGCCAGCACCGCATCAGCGACCGGCTGCGCAATTCGCTCCGGCAGGCGCGGCAGGGTGAAGACGGCGTGGCCGGCATGACTGCCCTTGACCTCGACCGCGCAGGAGACCGGGCCGACCTTCTCCTCCAGCACCAGCATATCGGCGGGCCGCCCCTCGGCATCGTCGGTGAGCGCCAGCCAGACCGCGGTACCGACCGTCGGATGGCCGGCGAAGGGGAGCTCACCGCCCGGCGTGAAGATGCGCACCGAAGCGCGATGCCCCGGCTTCTCGGGCGGCGAAACGAAGACCGTCTCCGACAGGTTGAACTCGCGCGCGATGGCCTGCATCGCCTCGGTATCCAGCCCCTCCGACTGGAGCACCACCGCCAGCGGATTGCCGGCATGGCGGCGCGTGGTGAAGACGTCGAGCGTGACGAAGCGGCGTTTCATGAGATCACCCTGCCGGAATTTCGAGATCGATGGTGAGCGGGCAATGGTCGGAAGCCTTGGGCCGGTCCCAGCCGACGCGCGGATAGCGGTCGGCGCAAGTCGCCAGCCGCGCCATCGAGCGGTCCGGCTCGCGCGGATCGAGCGGCACGCGGTAGGGCAGGCCGCGCCGGATCATCTGCATGGCGGGCTTTGGATTGACCGCCGCCAGCGCCGGCGAAAGCAGGATGTAGTCGAGCGGCATATGGCTATCGATCAGCTTCTCCTGGCTGTCCGACCAGTAGCGCCGGAAATGCGTCCAGCGCTCATGCGCGGGCAGCGTCTTCATCGGATCGACGGCGAAATCGTCGAGCAGCGGCTCGATGCCGCTCGCCCCCTCGTCGACCGGCTCGGCCCGCGGCCCGAGGCCGTAGCGATAGCCGTTGAGATCGCCGAGCACGATCCAGTTCGTCTCGCGCCAGCCGCCGCCGAAACGTTGCTGGATCAGCCATTTCACCGCCCGTGCCTCGGCGCGGCGCACCGGCAGCGTCAGTTCCCGGCCATCCTCGCGGCCATTGTTCATCGATTTGAAATGGCAGCCGAACAGGCTGAGCCGCCGCCCGTCGAAGGTGAGTTCCACCTCCAGGCAGTCGCGTGCGAAGACCTTGCCGTGCGGCCCGATGCCGAGCATGGCGAGCTCGCGATCATGCACACCGGCCTCGTCGAAGGTCAGGTCCTTGTGCGAGCGCACCGTGACCTGCCCCGAGCCGAACAGATCGCGTCGCGCCGCAAAGCCGATATCGATGTTGCGGCGGTCATTGCCGTCGATCAGCGTGAAATGGCCGTAGCGGTGGTCGGCGATGCGATGGACGTAGTTCGCGAAGAAGGCCTGCAGGCTCGCAAGCGAGTCGACCTCCTGCAGCATCCAGAGATCGGCCTGCGCCTCAGCGATGGCGAGCGCCGTCATCTGGCGCTTGTCATCCTCCAGCGCCACGGCGAGAGAGCGCTCCACCGCGTCGCGCTCGTCGGAGCGCGGGAAGTGGAACAGCGACATCGCAGCCGCCGTCTCGGTGCGCCCGCCCGGCTCGAAGCGGTGACGCGTCAGCAGGTTCTCGACATTGAAGGTGCCGACACGCAGCCTCATCGCCATGCACTCAGATCGCTTGCGGCTCGAAGACCTGCGACGGCGTGACGAACTCGTCCTGCGCCGCCACGGTCAGGATCTCGCGCGAGCCCGCCTCCTTGGTGCGCTTCAGCAGCCCATAGATCGAGGACGAGGCCTTCGACAACGCCGCCACCGCCGATTCCTCGCGCAGGTAATGGGTGAAGAACAGCGCCGCGATCGCGTCGCCCGCGCCGTTGACGCTGACGTCGAGCTTGGGGGTGCGCACCCGCCAGCTGCCCTTGGCGTCAGCCGCCACCAGGTCGATCGAGTCAGCCGGCGTCTCCTCGGTCACGAGCGAGGTCACCATCACCACCTTCGGACCGGCGTCGCGCAGCGCCTCCACGGCGCGATGCGCATCGGCGATGGTCTTGATCTCGATATCGGTCAGCAACTCCAGCTCGAACTGGTTGGGCGTCACGATGTCGGCGGCCGGCACGGCCTGCTCGCGCATGAATTCCGGGATGCCCGGCCGCACGAAGACGCCGCGGCCGACATCGCCGATCACCGGGTCGCAGCAATAGAGCGCCTTCGGATTAGCCGCCCGCACCTTTTCGACAGCGGAGAGGATCGCATGGCCGATATCGGCGGAGCCCATATAGCCGGAGATCACGCCGTCGCATTTGGCGAGCACACCGCGCTCGGCAATGCCCTCCATCACCTCATCGATCATGCCGCCGTCGAAGACGCGGCCTTTCCAGTTGCCATAGCCGGTGTGGTTCGAGAACTGCACCGTATGGATCGGCCAGACATCGACGCCGAGCCTCTGCATCGGAAAGGTCGCGGAGGCGTTGCCCACATGGCCATAGGCGACATGGGACTGGATCGAGAGAATATTCATGGTCCGAAGCGATACTCCGTTCGCGATGAGCCCGCGAACCTAACGGCTCTCACGCGAGGCGCAAATCGAAAGCGGTGATGACCGCGATCAGAGCGGAGGCTAGAGCCGGATCCGATCAGGTTGAATCAACCTGATCGGTGAATCCGTCTCTCAGATATTGATAGAGAACGCGTTATCCGATCAGATTGCATTGCAATCTGATCGGCGCGTGCTCTAGGGCATCGACAGCCGCGCCACGCCGGCCGTGTCGGTGAACTGGGTCAGGCTCTTCACCTTGCCGTCGGCGATGGTGAAGATGTCCAGGACCTCGAAGGAGCCGGTGCGGCCGGTCGGCTTGCACTCGACATCGGCACGCCAGTGGAACGTCGCCCTGTCACCATCGACCGTCAGCGCCAACTCTTCGATGTTGCTGAAGGCATAGGTCGCGATCAGCCCGGCCATCTGCTCGCGCACGGCGGAATGCCCGTCCGGCTCAGCAAAGACCTCGGCCGCCTGCGGTCCGCCGGCGAGCCGATAGCTGCAATCGGGATGGAGGTATTCCATCAGGGCATCGAGATCACCCCGATGGCGGGCAGCATAGGCATCGCGGATCAAGGCTTCGACGGCGGCGCGTTCTGTCATGTCGCCTCTCCTTACGTCAGCACCTCACTTTCGCGCCGACATGGCTGCAAGTCCAGCGTGCACTTGAACCGCGTGCCAAAGGAAAAAGCCCCGCAACGGCGAGGCGCAGATTCTTGTCATGGCAAGGCAGAGAACCGACACACCGCCCACCCCGGACGGTCACTCGCGCGGCGCGACGTGAATCATCGTCGTGGCCAGCACGTAGCGCAGCCCTTCCGGCCGATAGTCGAGCTCGACTTCGCCATGGAACTTCTGCGCCATCACGCGCTCGACCAGCCGGGTGCCGAAGCCCTGACGCTTCGGCTTGACGACCGGAGGCCCGCCCTTCTCCGCCCATTCGAATCGGAAGGCGTCCTCGCTGTGCGGCCGGCCTGTCGACCAGCCGATCACGACCTCTCCGGCCTCGACCGAGAGCGCGCCGTACTTCATCGCATTGGTCGCCAGCTCGTTGATGGCGAGCGCCAGCGTCATCGCCAGGTCGGCCGGCAACTGCAGCGGCGGGCCCTGGATGCGGATCGTCCCGAGCCCGGAACGGTGTGGCGCCAGCGCGCCCTCGACCACGGAGCGGATCGGCGCGCTGCTCCAGCTCGACTGCGTCAGGATCGAATGCGCCTCGCCGAGCGTGGCGATGCGCTCGCTGAGGATCAACTGTGCCTCCTGAAGTGTCTCCGCCGAGCGGAAGGTCTGGCTGGCGATCGCCGCGATCATCGCCAGCGTGTTCTTCATGCGGTGGGCCAGCTCGGCGTTGAGCAGGCGGCTGTTGCGCTCGGCCAGCATCTTGCCGGTCGTCTCCATCACCGTGTCGATGATGCCAAGAATCCGGCCGGCCTCGTCGCGGATCGGGCTGTAGCAGAAGGTGAACCAGACCTCCTCGGGATGGCCGTAGCGGTTGATGGTCAGTGGAAAGTCTTCGACGAAGGTCGCTTCGCCAACCAGCGCCTTGGCGACGATCGGGCTGATCTCATCCCAGACTTCAGACCAGACCTCGCGAAATGAGCGCCCGAGCGCTGGCGGCTTGTCGCCCAGGATCGGACGGAAGGCATCGTTATGGATCGTGATCAGATCCGCGCCCCAGGCGATGCATTTCGGGAAGTGCGAATTGACCATCATGCTGACAGCCGTCTTCAGCGCCGTTGGCCAGTCGCCGATCGGCCCGAGCGGGGTCGTCCCCCAATCATAGGCGCGGATGGCAGCGGCCATATCGCCACCGCCATCCAGAAATGCCGTCTCGCCGCTCATATGCCCCCCAGCGCGAATCCGCACAGCCTGCACCGGATGCAGATCGCGCGCGACGTCAAATGACAGCCCCAGAGCACGCGCCGATCTGACTGCACCGCGGCCAAATCGGAGGACGCGTTCTCTCACTCAGGTTTAGAGCCGCATCCGATCAGATTGATTCAACCTGATCGTATCCGGCTCTAAGCCAAACGCATGGCGTCAGGAGCCGGAGGCCGCCTTCTTGGCGAAGCTGTCGATGAAGGTCTTCGACAGGTCGACATTGGAGTTGGTCAGCTCCGGATCGAGTAGCTTGAGCGAGTCGTACATGCTCTTCATGCCGTCGGGCGTCGAGATGCCGGTGCGCGAATAGCTCTCCTGCGAGTTCTTCACCGCGCGGATGTAAAGCGGCTTGTCGCCGAGCAGGAACTCTTCCGGCACGAGGTCGGCGACCTCTTCCGGCTTCGCGGTTTCCAGCCATTTCAGCGACTTCATGAAGGCGTTGACCAGCTTCTGCGTCGTGACCGGATTCTTCTCGGCGAAATCGTTCTTGAGATAGAGCACCGCCGCCGGGTTCGCGCCGCCGAACAGCGCCTTGGTGCCGGCCTCGGTGCGGGTGTCGATCAGCGAGACGATGTCGCCATCGGCCTCGAGCTTCGAGGTCACCGGATCGAGATGCGAGATCACGTCGACCTGCTTCTGCTTGATCGCCGCGACCGCGCTCGCGCCGGCGCCGACGCCGATGATCGGCGCGTCCGTCGCCTTCAGCCCGGCCTTGACCATGGCGTATTGTGCCGTCAGCGCCGTCGAGGAGCCCGGCGCCGTCACGCCGATCTTGAGGCCCTTGAAGTCGGCCGCGGACTTCACCTTGTCGGCGAGGTCCTTGCGCACGGCGATGGTGATCGCCGGGAAACGACCGAGCTCGATCACCGCGCGGATGTCCTGGCCCTTGGCCTGCATGCGGATGGTGTGCTCATAGGCACCGGTCACGACATCGACCGAGCCGCCGACGAGCGCCTGCAGCGACTTGGCGCCGCCGCCGAAATCGTTGATCTCGACGTCGATGCCCTGCTCCTTGAAGTACCCCTTCTTCTCCGCGACGGTGAGCGGCAGGTAGTAGAGCAGTTGCTTGCCGCCGACGCCGAGCGTCAGCTTCGGCTTCTCGGCATTCTGGGCGAGCGCGTGGGAGGCCGCGCCGAGCGCGGTCGAAAGGGCGAGCGCGGCCAGCGCGCTGCGGCGGGACAAGAGCATGGATTTCCTCCGGTTTGGATCCTGCTGGCGCTTCTGGCGGGCGCGCATTTGCGCCGAACATAGGCTAGATTGAACAGCGGGAGCAAGAATCCCGAGCCAGCCGACTATAGCACCGGACCGAAAAGTGGAATCCACTTTTCGGAAGAATCCGGTGCGATAACAAAGGTGTAGATCACCGTTATCGCGTCCCATAGGACGCGCGGCGATCTAGGCGGTGCCGTCTGGCCTGTTCACGCATGCCTACCTGCTGCAACAGCAAGACGAGGGCTGGCCATGAACGAGGTGCGCATCGCCATTTTCGTGTTCATCTGCCTGACCGCGGCTTCGCTCGGCGCATTGTTTTGCTACCAGCGTCTTCCGGAGCATCAGCGGCTGGACGACACGCAGAAGGTTCTGCATCTCATCGCCAACATCTTCGTCGTGATGACGTCTCTGGTGCTCGGCCTGATGATCACCTCGGCGAAGAGCAGGTTCGATGCGGTCAACCAGGATGTTCACAGCTACGCCACCGAGTTGATCCTGCTCGACCGGATGCTGTTCCTCTATGGCCCGGAGGCCGGCGAAACCCGCCAGAGGCTTCTCGCCTATACCGAGCGCGCCGCGAATGGCCACTGGACCGCCGAAGGCGGGCTGTCGGACAAGACGTCCGAACAATTGCTGGAGGATGTCGGAACCCGCCTGCGCACCCTCGAACCGAACCGCGACCCTCAGCTCTCAATCTGGAACGACATGCGCGAACAATATCGCAAGGTGCTCGAGCTGCGCTGGAGCCTGGTGGAGCAGGCCGAGGGTTCGCTGCCACGACCGCTGATGCTGATGGTCGTCGCCTGGCTGGTCCTGATCTTCGCGATCTTCGGGTTCCGGGCACCGCGGAACGCCGTAGTCGTGACCGGCTTTGTCGCGGCGGCAGCCCTTATCGGCGGAGCGATCTATCTGATCGTCGACATGGACGTGCCCTTCGAAGGGCCGATCCAGGTCTCGTCCGCTCCCCTGCAGAGGGCGCTGACGGAAATGCGCCGCTAGGTCGCGGTCGTCGCGCTCTGGACCGGCCGCCAGACCAGCAGCCGCTTCTCGACCAGCGTCACCACCGTATCGATGGCGATGACGAAGATCGCCAGGATCAGCATGCCCGAGAACACGCCGGTGACGTCGAAGACGCTCTCGGCCTCGTGGATCTTGTAGCCTAGGCCCGCCGAGGAGCCGAGATATTCGCCGACCACTGCGCCGACCAGCGCGAAGCCGACCGAGGTGTGCAGCGAGGAGAACATCCAGGTCAGTGCCGAGGGCCAGTAGACGTGCTTGAAAAGCTGGCGCTCGTTCATGCCGAGCATGCGGGCATTGGCAAGGATCGTCGGCGAGACCTCGCGCACGCCCTGGTAGACGTTGAAGAACACGATGAAGAAGACGAGCGTGAAGCCGAGCGCCACCTTCGACCAGATGCCCAGCCCGAACCAGAGCGCGAAGATCGGCGCCAGCACCACGCGCGGCAAGGCGTTCGCCGCCTTGATATAGGGGTCGAACACCGCCGAGAGCAGCTCGCGCCGCGCGAAGGCGAAGCCGAACAGGATGCCGGCGAGCGAGCCGATGACGAAGGCCAGCACCGTCTCGGTCAGCGTGATGCCGAGATGCCAGTAGATGTCGGCGCTGGTGAGCTGCTTGAAGGTGCGCGTCAGCACCGCGGCTGGTGTCGAGAAGAAGAACTGGATCGTCTTGACGTCGCCGAACAGGCTCGTGGTCGTCGCGACATGCCAGATCAGCAGAAACACGATCATCACTAGGACCTGGAGCGAAATGAGCTTCAGCCGCCTCATGATGCGTCTCCTCCGACCAGCTCGCGCCCCTCGCCCATGGCATAGGCCTTCTGCACCTCGACCCGTAGCGAGGTCCAGATATCGCGATGGATCTCGTGGAAGGCCTTCTCCAGCCGGATATCGGCAATGTCGCGCGGGCGCGGCAGATCGACCTTGTAGTCGGCGACGATGCCTGCCGCCGGCCCGGCCGACATCACCACGACGCGGTCGGACAACGCGATCGCCTCCTCGAGATCGTGGGTGACGAACATCAGTGCCTTGCGGTCGCGCGACCAGAGATCGAGCAGCAGATTGCCCATGATCTGCCGGGTCTGCGCGTCGAGCGGCCCGAAGGGCTCGTCCATCAGGATGATCTCGGGGTTGCGGATCAGCATCTGCGCGAGGCTGACGCGCTTGCGCTGGCCGCCCGACAGCATGTGCGGATAGCGGTCGACGAAGGCGCGCAGGCCCACTCGCGCCAGCCATTCGCGGGCACGCTGATCCGCCTCCCGCTCCGGCACGCCCATCGGCTCCAGCGCGACCTTGACGTTGTCCAGCGCCGTCTTCCACGGCATCAGCGCATCCTGCTGGAAGAGATAGCCGGCACGCCGGTTGAGCCCTACGAGCGGCTTGCCGAAGATGCCGACCGAACCGGCAGACGGCGACAGCAGCCCCGCCGCCGCATTGAGCAGCGTGGACTTGCCGCAGCCGGTCGGTCCGACGATCGAGACGAACTCGCCGGGATGGACCTTGAGGTTGATGCCCCTGACCGCCTGATAGCGCCCGCCATCGGCGAGATGGAAGGTGATGTCGACTCCGCCGAGCGCGACCGCCGGATCCCCCGACGAAACCGGCGCTCCCCCCGCATGAGCACGCGGGCGATCCTGCAACTCCATGAAATCCGTTTCCTCGTCGGCCGCCTTGCGCCGCGCCGTCAGCTTTTCTGCGTTGCCGAAATTAATAGGCGATCGTTCCGGGAAGGCAACGCCGCCACTGCCTGCGGCTGCCCGTCGCTTGCATCGCTCCGCCGACGCGGCCATATGCCTGGGCCGACCCGACCCCGCAAGAGCCGAGCCGAACGCCATGGCCGACATCGAACAAGCCATGAAGGCGCTCGTCGAATTCATGCAGGCCAATCAGCAATGGGCGATACCGATCGTCTTCGCGGTCGCCTTCGCCGAATGCGTCGCGATTCTGTCCTGGCTCGTACCGGCCACGGTGTTCTTCACCACCTTCGGCGCCGTCGCAGGAGCCTCGGGCCTCAACCTCGTGCCGCTGGCGCTGGCGGCTTCGCTCGGCGCCGGTGCCGGCTTCTGGGTGTCCTACTGGGCGGGGCTCATCCTCGGCCCGCGCGTCCACGACTACTGGCCCTTCACCAAGAACCCTGAGTTGCTGGACCGCGGTCACGCCTTCTTCGAGAAGTGGGGTATCGCCAGCATCCTGATCGGTCACTTCTTCGGACCGCTGCGGGCGGTGATCGCGATCGTTGCCGGCATCGTCGCCATGCCGTTCTGGGCGTTCCAGCTCGCGAACTGGGCCGCCTCCTTCGCCTGGGGCTTCGGGCTGCTTTATGGCGTCGGCCGCGTGAGCGAGTTTTTCGCGCGCTGAAGCTGCTCCGAACCTGACTGCCGGGTGAACGCGGCATTCGGCGTCGGTTCAATTCGAAAGGCGTCTATTCGCGTCGTCGCATCGCGGCACGCCACCCTCTCGGCGAGCCCGGCGCGACACGCTGAACGGCCCCGTGCCGCCAGCGTCGTCCGGCGGCGGGACCCGGCCCCCGTCGGATGCGATGATCCGGGCCGACCCAGCGAGGTCCCTGCCATGACGATGTCTCGTTTCCTCATCCCCCTCGTCGCGCTTGCCGCCATGGGCGGCCAGGCTTTCGCCCAGACTGCGACGCAGCCAGCCCCCAGCGCAAAGCCGACCGCACCTGCCACCGCGCCCGCAGCCCCGGCAACGCAGGCGGCACCCGCAACCAAGCCGGCGACGCCCGCCGCCGCCCAGCCCGCAGCCACCCAGACCAAGAAGATCAACATCAACACGGCCACCGCCGCCGAGCTCGATACCCTCAAGGGCATCGGCGAGGCCCGTGCCAAGAAGATCATCGAGGAGCGCAGCAAGGCGAAGTTCAAGGATTTCGCCGATCTGGTGAAACGCGGAACCCTGCCCTCGAACGTCGAGGCCGACATCAAGGACAAGGTTACCTTCTGATCGACGAAAAGGCCTCCGGCGCCCTGCGCCGGAGGCCTTCGCCGATAAGAGCATTGCGCGAAAAAGTGGGTACCGGTTTTTCGCAGAAGCAATGCTCTAAACTCTTAGAAGCGATCACGTTCTTCGCATTTTGACGGTTCCGTCAAAATGCGACGTGATCTACGGCATCGATCGCGGCGGCGTGAGCTACAGCAGGCCGAGAACGACCGCCATCATCATCGCTAGAGACAGCGCCAGCATGATCCGGATCACGGCGGGCGCGTCGAGAATCCGCAAGAGTTCCATCGCAGCCTCCCCAGGCAGCAGGCAAATACGATCCGTCCTACGCAAGACCTCAGTAGACGAGCCGTTCGACCGCGATCCACGCGATCACGGCCGGGCACCGCAAGGGAAACTCCTGTCGGCCTGCTGTGTTCCCGTCGCCGCTCAAGCCTGCTGCTTTTGCACGGAAACGCGCCGTCATTCCGGACAGGCCGCGATAGCGGCGCCGATCCGGAATCCATCGTAAGGCGCAGGGCTCTATGATGGATTCCGGGTCAAGCCCGGAATGACGGCGAAGTTCCGACTAAAGACAGCATGCTCTAAAACGCAGCGGGCGGCAGCCTTCCGGCCGCCGCCCGCACAACTCAAAAATCGATTGATATCAAACAATTGCGAGAGCGATCGGAATCAACCTCGGAGCGCCTTCAATCAATCTGGGAAGCCTGTGCACTTCACGTCATTCTCGGGCGCCGTGGAACGGCGACCCGAGAATCTCCTGCCGAAAAGGGCGCCGTTCCTTCATGAGATGCTCGGGTCGAGCCCGAGCATGACGGAGCCCGCGGCGGCTCAATTCTTCGACTTGTCGACCAGCGCCTTGGCCTTGATCCACGGCATCATGTCACGCAGCTTGGCGCCGACTTCCTCGATCGGATGAGCGGCCATGCGGGCGCGGGTCGCCTTGAACGAGGTCTGGTTGACCTTGTTCTCGAGCATCCAGTCGCGGGTGAACTTGCCGGACTGGATGTCGTTGAGGACGCGCTTCATCTCGGCCTTGGTCTCAGGCGTGATGATGCGCGGGCCGGTGACGTACTCGCCATACTCGGCGGTGTTCGAGATCGAGTAGTTCATGTTGGCGATGCCGCCCTCATAGATGAGGTCGACGATCAGCTTCACCTCGTGGAGGCACTCGAAATAGGCCATCTCGGGGGCATAGCCCGCCTCGGTCAGCGTCTCGTAGCCGGCCTTGATCAGCTCGACGAGGCCGCCGCAGAGCACGACCTGCTCGCCGAACAGGTCGGTCTCGCACTCTTCCTTGAAGGTGGTCTCGATAATGCCGGCGCGGCCGCCGCCATTGGCCGAGGCGTAGGAGAGGCCGAGATCATGGGCATTGCCGGTAGCGTCCTGGTGGATCGCGATCAGGGTCGGCACGCCGCCGCCGCGCTCGTACTCGGAACGGACAGTGTGGCCCGGGCCCTTCGGCGCGACCATCAGCACGTCGAGGTCCTTGCGCGGCTCGATCAGGTTGAAATGGACGTTGAGGCCGTGCGCGAACAGCAGCGCAGCGCCCTGCTTCATGTTGGCGGCGAGCTCGTCGCGATAGATGTCGGCCTGCAGCTCGTCCGGCGTCAGCATCATGATGACGTCGGCCCACTTGGCGCCTTCCGTCGGGGTGAAGACCTTGAAGCCTGCGCCCTCAGCCTTCTTGCGGGTGGCGGAGCCTTCCTTCAACGCGATCGCGACATCCTTGACGCCGGAGTCGCGCAGGTTGAGCGCATGGGCATGGCCCTGCGAGCCGTAGCCGACGATGAGGACCTTCTTGCCCTTGATCAGATTGATGTCGGCATCACGATCGTAATAGACGCGCATGGGTGTCTCCTTTGTCACGCGTTGGTTTTGTCCCGGCCCGAGGCATTCCACCCCGTGCCGTAGAGGGTGAGGAACTGTTCGGTCGCGCGCTCTGCATCGCGCGCGATTTCGGCCCTGCTCAAGGTCAGCGTATCGCCGAGCAGGAGCCGGATCTGGACGTCGCGGCCCGCGAGGCCGAAGAAGGTACGGAAGGCCGTCTCGGTATCGTCGAAGGCGATGAGGCCCGCTTGGCGGCCGGCATCGAGCACCGGCTTCAGGCGCTCGCCGATGGCGAAACGGCCATTGGCCAGCACGATCGAGCCGAGATTGCCGTCGCGGGACGCCGCCTGGCTGACGGCGACGCGATTGAGCGCGATCGAGGTCGGGCTCACGATCACTTCGAGCCAGTTCGCAGCGAAGCCCTTCAGGCTCTCGCGCAGGGTGCCGGCGTCGAGATTCTGCCGGTCGTAATTGCCGGCCCTCACCTTCGAGGCCTGCCATTGCACCGTCGCAGTCAGCAAACCATCGCGGTCGCCGAACCACTTGTAGAGCGTTTCCTTGGAGCAGCTGGCGCGCCGCGCCACGGCGGTCATGGTGAGGCCACTGCCCTTCTCGACCATCAGGCTGAGCACGGCGTCGAGCACGGCCTGCTGGCGCACGGTCAGCGCCTCGCCTTGCGTCTCTGCCTGAGCCTGCATCATGGTCTCGGAGCAATCCAGTACCGTACGTTACGGTTCAGTCGTCTAGCGCAGCCGCGGCACCCGGGCAAGCGTTTTTCGGGGCTGGCACGACGCCACGAAACTATTATCTCCGCATAGCCGACAGAGTACGCCACGTTTTCGTGGAAACGCGGGTCATCCCGGACGGAGCGAAGCGGAGATCCGGGATCCATGCCTGAGTCTCGAACGGAAGCGCTCTGGCATGGATCCCGGGTCAAGCCCGGATGACGGTGTGTTTCCGCGTAAAATCAGCCGGCTTTCGAAGAGGAGAACAACCGCCGATGCCCCTGCCCAGCGCCGCTGACATTGTCACCTTCTGGCGCGAGGCCGGCCCCGAGAAATGGTTCGCCAGGAACGAGGCCTTCGATGCGGAGATCATCCGGCGCTTCCAGCCGGTCCATGAAGCCGCGGCAGCCGGCAAGCTCAGCGCTTGGGAGGCGACGCCGGAGGGCGTCTATGCACTGCTGATCCTGCTCGACCAGTTCCCGCGCAACATGTTCCGAAACAGCCCGCGCGCCTTCGCAACCGATGCGCAGGCGCTCGCCGTGGCGGAGCGCGCGATTGGGCGCGGCTTCGACGATGCCTACGAGGCGCCCGAGAAGCGCTTCTTCTACATGCCCTTCATGCACTCGGAGGAGCTGGCTCATCAGGAGCGCTGCATCGCGCTCTGCGCCGCGGCCGAGGACGCCGAAGGCGTGAAATACGCCGAGATCCACCGCGACATCATCCGCGATTTCGGCCGCTTCCCGCATCGCAACCCGGTGTTGGGACGCGACACCACAGCGCCGGAGAGAGCTTTCCTCGACGAGGGTGGCTTCAGCGGCTGAGGTTCAGCCGCCCTGCTGGCTTGCCATCCGCTGCAGGAAGATCGCAGCGATCGTGAGGATGAACCCTGCCCACCACAGTGGCGAGCGCAGGCTCTTGCCGCTGCCCATCGGTTCGGCCGGCGCCCGGCCGGACAGGCGCATCAGCACCGGCCCGGCGAGGCAGGCGAAACCGACGAGGCCGAGCCCGAGCGCGATCAGGCTGAGTACCTCTGGCGTCAGCGCCATGCTCACATCGCCTCGGGGCCGCGGCTCATCGCGGCGATGCCGGTGCGCGAGACCTCGGTCAGCCCCACCACGGTCATCAGCTTGATGAAGCGCTCGATCTCCTCGGTCGAGCCTGTCAGCTCGAAGACGAAGGAGGTGAGCGAAGCATCGAGCGTGCGCGCGCCGAAGGCGGAGGCCAGCCGCATCGCCTCGACGCGGTGCTCGCCCTTGCCGACGACCTTGACCAGCGCCAGCTCGCGCTCCAGCGCCTCGCCCTGCTCGGTCAGGTCGACGACGCGATGGACCGGGACGAGCCGGTCGAGATGCGCCTTGATCTGGTCGATGACGCTGGCGGTACCGGAGGTCACGACCGTGATGCGCGAGAGATGCTTCTCATGCTCGGTCTCGGAGACGGTGAGGCTCTCGATATTGTAGCCGCGCCCCGAGAACAGCCCGGCGATGCGGGCAAGAACGCCCGGTTCGTTGTCGACGATCACCGCCAAAGTGTGGCGCGCGACCGGCTGGGACTTCGGAGCATTCGGATAATGGGTGGCGGGCTTCGACATGACGAACCTGTAGGCGGGTTGGAGCAGAAGATTGGCGGAAGGGAAGGCTCAAGATTGGCGCAGATCGACGAGGGCGGGCTCGTCCACCTCGTCCTGGGCTACGATCCAGGGCTCGTCCAGCGCGGCGGCGAGCCATTCGCGATAGGCGGGCAGCGCGAGGACAGCGCGCATGTAGTCCTGCGAGACCGGATCGACGGCGATGCCATAGGTGTCGAGCCGGGTGACCACCGGCGCATACATCGCGTCCGCCGCCGAGAATTCGCCGTAGAGGAACGGCCCCTGCCCGCCGAAGCGCTCGCGCGCCTGCCGCCACAATGCGGTGATGCGCTCGACGTCGCGGGCAACGCCCGGACCGCGGTCGCGCTTCGAGAAACGCTTGCCGAGATTCATCGGGCAGGCGCCGCGCAGCGCGGTGAAGCCGGCATGCATCTCGCTGGACGCGGCGCGCGCATGGGCGCGGGCAGCGGCATCGCGCGGCCAGATCCCGGCCTCGGGATGGGTCTCATGCAGATATTCGACGATGGCCAGCGTCTCCCAGACGGCGACATCACCATCGACCAGCGTCGGCACGGTGCCGCCGCTGCCGGGAGCTTCAGCGAAGATCGCCGCCTTGAAGCCGGGCTCGTCGAGCGGGATGAGCTTTTCGGTAAAGCCTATCCCCTTGGCGCGCAGCAGCAGCCAGGCTCTGAGCGACCAGGAGGAGTAGCATTTGTTGCCGATGAGCAGCTTCATGCAGCCACGCTCTCCACTTCGCCGACGAAATCAAGCGCCGCCGCGACATGGAGCGCGGTGGTATCGAAGACCGGAACCGGAAAATCCGCCTGCGAGACCAGGAGCATGATCTCCGTGCAGCCGAGGATCACGCCGTCGGCGCCCTCTTCCCGCACGGCACGCTCGACGATCGCGCGGTAGCGCTCGCGCGAGACCGGCTCGACGCGACCACGGCACAGCTCTTCATAGATGATGCGGTGAACCTCGTCGCGCTCCTGCGGCTGCGGCACCAGCGCCTCGACGCCGAAGGCCCTCAACCGGTCGCGATAGAAGCTCTGCTCCATGGTGAAGCGCGTCGCTAGTAGCAGCGGACGGCGTGCGCCGGCAGCCCGGATCGCCCGCGCCGTCACATCGGCCAGATGCAGGAAGGGCAATTTGGTCGCGCCGATGATCTGGTCGGCCACCTTGTGCATCGTGTTGGTGCAGAGCACGAGGCAGGAGGCGCCGGCGCGCTCCAGCCGGCGGGCGCTATCGGCCAGCGCCGCGCCCGCCGCCGCCCAGTCACCCTGCGCCTGCATCTCGGCGATATCAGCGAAGTCGAGCGAATGCAGCAAGACATCGGCCGAGTGCAGCCCGCCCGCACGGGCGCGCACGCCCTCGTTGAGGAGCCGGTAATAGACCGCGGTCGACTCCCAGCTCATTCCGCCGATCAGACCGATGGTGGCCATGATGTCCTAGCCCATTTCTCAGGGTCATCCCGGGCGCACCGAAGCGGAGACCCGGGATCCATGCCTGAACCGTTCCGGCATGGATCCCGGATCAGCGCCGCTTCCGCGGCTTGTCCGGGATGACGGCTACAGGATTCGACCTCAGACGAGCTGCTTGCCCTTGGCGTCGATGATCTGGCCGGTATCGCCTTCGAAATCGGGCAGGATCATCTCATTATGCGCCTTGCCCGACGGGATCATCGGGAAGCAGTTCTCCTCCTTCGCGACGATGCAGTCGAAGATCACCGGCTTCGGCGTCTCGATCATCTCCATGATCGCGTCGTCGAGCTTGGCCGGGTCGTCGCAGCGGATGCCATGGCCGCCATAGGCCTCGGCGAGCTTCACGAAGTCCGGCAGGGACTGCGAATAGCTCTCCGAGTAGCGCCCGCCATGCAGCAGCTCCTGCCACTGGCGCACCATGCCCATGTACTCGTTGTTGAGGATGAAGATCTTCACCGGCAGCCGGTACTGCACCGCCGTCGACATCTCCTGCATGTTCATCAGGATCGAGGCCTCGCCCGCAATGTCGATGACCAGCGCCTTCGGGTGTTTCATCTGCACGCCGATCGCCGCCGGCAGGCCGTAGCCCATGGTGCCCAGCCCGCCGGAGGTCATCCAGCGGTTCGGCTCCTGGAAGTGGAAGTGCTGCGCCGCCCACATCTGGTGCTGGCCGACCTCGGTCGTGATGAACGGATCGCGATCCTTGGTCAGCTCATAGAGCCGCTCGATGGCGTGTTGCGGCTTGATGATTGTGTCCGAGCGCTTGTAGGCGAGGCTCTTGCGGCCGCGCCAACCCTCGATCTGCGTCCACCAGGCGGCAAGCGCGGTCTTGTCGACCTGCGCGCCGGTCTCGCGCCAGATCCGGACCATGTCCTCGAGCACATGGGCGCAGTCGCCGACGATGCCGATATCGACCTTGACCGTCTTGTTGATCGAGGACGGATCGATGTCGATGTGGATCTTCTTCGAGCGCGGCGAAAAGCCATCGATCCGCCCGGTGATGCGGTCGTCGAAGCGCGCGCCGATCGCGACCATCACGTCGCAATCGTGCATGGCGAGATTGGCCTCGTAGGTGCCGTGCATGCCGAGCATGCCGAGCCACTGCTTGTCCGCAGCCGGGAAAGCGCCGAGCCCCATCAGCGTCGAGGTGACGGGATGGCCCGTCAGCCGCGCCAGCTCGCGCAGCAGCGCCGAGGCATGCGGGCCGGAATTGATGACGCCGCCGCCGGTATAGAGGATCGGCTTCTTCGCGCTGGCGAGCAGCTCGACCGCCGCCTTGATCTTGGCGAGGTCGCCCTTGACCACCGGGCGGTAGGTCTTGTGCTGGTTGTCGCGCGGGCGGCTATAGGTGCCGGTCGCGAACTGGATGTCCTTCGGAATGTCGATGACGACCGGGCCGGGGCGGCCGTTGGCGGCGACATAGAAGGCCTCGTGCAGGACGCGCGGCAGGTCGTGGATGCTCTTCACCAGATAGTTGTGCTTGGTGCAGGAGCGGGTGATGCCGACCGTGTCGCATTCCTGGAAGGCGTCGGACCCGATCAGATGCGTCGGCACCTGCCCGGTGATGACGACGAGCGGGATCGAGTCGAGCAGCGCGTCGGTCAGGCCGGTGACGGCGTTGGTCGCGCCTGGGCCGGAGGTGACGAGCACGCAGCCGACCTTGCCGGCACCGGAGCGGGCATAGCCCTCCGCGGCATGGACCGCGCCCTGCTCGTGGCGGACGAGCACGTGCTTGACCTTGTCCTGCTGGAAGATGGCGTCGTAGATCGGGAGTACGGCGCCGCCCGGATAACCGAACAGGTGCTCGACACCCTGGTCCTGAAGCGCGCGGACGACCATCTCGGCGCCGGTCATCATCTCGCTCATTACGCTCTCCTGGCTGATCTTCTGGTCTGTCTGGGAATTTAGGCAATAAAAAAGGCCCTCGGAGGGGCCTGGGCGTGCGCTGGCGTCGGGGACGCCCGGTTGTGAAACCGGCCCCTACCAGCGCACCTCTACGATAATAAGCTTGCGCATCGCGCTCATGGTCCTTGGCGGAAGTTGCGGGAACGCTAGCGGAGAGCGCCCTGCCGGTCAAGCGCCAACAACATGGTTACCGGCCGGTCTGCGGCACACCCGGAAATCCGGTGCCGTTACGGAACGATTTCTCAATGCGTCCTTCCTAGGATTCACAAGCTTGAACCGGGACGGACATGTACTACGAAGTCCACAGCGAGAATATCGCGGCACGCAGCCATGCGCCGCAGATCGCCAAGATCCTGCGCCGGTTCGTTTCGCACGGCCGCGAGGGCGCCCCGGTCGCCTATGAGGAGTTTGCGGCGGAGGTCCTGCCCCTCTTCGGCGAGGATCTGATGATCCTGGAGCCCACGGGCGACAGCGACTACCGCTGGCTGCATTTCGGGCGCGAGATCGTGCGCTATTCCGGCGCCACCCGCCTGGGACAGCGCGTCTCGGGCATGCGCCCGCAGGTCGCCCGCTTCACCATCTGCAGCCTCGACCAGGCTTTGGCCGAGGACCGCCCGCTCTACACCGTGCACCGCTCGAGTGGCACTGTGCGCGTGGCGCTCTGGGAGCGGCTGCTGCTGCCAACGATCGCGCAGGACGGGCGCCGCTTCGTCGTCGCTTTCAGCCGGCCACTGCAATTCCGCGAGGACCTGCTCAACGCCGTCCTCGAGACCTCGCCGAGCGGGATCGTGGCGCTGCGCGCCATCCGCGACGACCTCGGTGGCATCGAGCAGGTCGTCATCGTCACGGCCAACCAGCGAGCGGCCGATCTCAGCGGACGCCCGGACACCGATCTCCTCGACACCGACGGCCGCGAGAGCCTGCCCTTCCTCTCCGACCCGTCGATCTGGCAGCGCTGCGTCCATGCGATGAACCTGCAGCGCTCCGACATGCTGGAGACCTCCTTCACCCAGCAGGGCAGGACCCTCTGGCTGCGCATCGCGATCGCGCCGCTGGGCGACGGCCTGCTGCTGACCCTGACCGATATCACCGACCTCACCGTCGCCAATCAGACGCTGCAGCTGCGCGCCGCCACGCTCGCACTCGAGATCGGCCGCGAGCGGGCGACGCGGCGCGCGCTCTCCGAGGAGATCGGCCAGCGCGAGGAACGCGAGCGCGAACTCAGGCGCCTGGCCGAGACCGATCCGCTCACGGCGCTGCTCAATCGCCGCTCCTTCACCGAGAAGGCCAATGCCGCCATCGCAGCGAGCGAGGCGGACGACACCGATGTCGCGCTCATCATCGTCGATCTCGATCATTTCAAGCAGGTCAACGACAGCTATGGCCATCCGGCCGGCGATGCCGTGATCCGCGCCTTCGCCGATCTGCTGCTCGGGCAGTTCCGCAACGAGCACAATCTCGTCGGACGGTTCGGCGGCGAGGAGTTCGGAATCCTGCTGAAGGATTGCGACCTTGGCTCCGCCGCGGCAAGCGCCCGCCAGATCCAGGACGCCCTGCTGACCCGCGCCATGCCGGTTTCCGAGACGCTGGCGCTGCATGTCACCGCAAGCCTCGGCATCGCCGCGCGCTATCCCGGCGAAACGCTCGCCTCCCTGACGGCGCGTGCGGACCAGGCGCTCTATCGGGCCAAGAATGAAGGCCGCAACCGCCTCGGCATCGCCGCCCCGCCCGAGGCCATCGCCGCCGCCGCCTGATCAGATCGCGAGCTCTTCGCTGGCGACTGCCAGCGCCTCGGCCGGCGCAACCGCACGCCATCCCGCCATCTGATGCCGAAACCACGTCACCTGTCGCTTGGCATAGGCACGCGTATCGGCCTGTCCGCGTTGGATCGCCTCTTCCAGCGTGATCTCGCCGTCGAGATGGGCAATCAGCCCCGGCACGCCATGGGCGCGCATGATCGGCAGCAGCGGATCGAGCCCGCGCGCCTTCAGCCGCGCGACCTCGTCGAGCGCCCCGGCTGCGATCATCGTCTCGAAACGCCGGTCGATCTGCTGGCGGACGGCCTCGCGCTCGGGATAGATGAACAGCCGCAGCAACCCGCCCTCGCCAAGCGGCCCCGGCTCGCGCTCGCCCTGGAAGCTTGCCAGCGAGCGCCCGGTCGCACGGAAGATTTCGAGCGCCCGCATGATCCGCATCCGGTCGGTCGGCCTCAGCCGCTCGGCCATCAGCGGATCGCAGGCCGCGAGTTCGGCATGGAGCGCCGCGGTATCGAGCCCCTCGGCATGGTTGCGGAACGCGGAGCGGACGCTCTCGGGAACCGCCGGCATCGCCGAGAACCCCTCGGTCACCGCCTTGAAATAGAGCCCCGTGCCGCCGACCAGGATCGGTAGCGAGCCCTGCCCCTGCAAATCCTCCAGCAGCTTCGCCAGATCGTCAGCGTAGCGCATCGCCGAATAGTTGACGCCGCCGTCGACATGTCCGTAGAGGCGATGCGGCACCATCGCCTCCTCCGCCTCGCTCGGCCGCGCCGTCAGGATGCGCAGATCGGCATAGACCTGCATGGAATCGGCGTTGACGACGGTGCCACCGGTGCGGCGCGCGATCTCGATCGCCAGCGCGGACTTGCCGCTGGCGGTCGGACCTGCGATGAGCACCGCCCTGACCTGTCCTTCCGCCTGCCCCACCCGGTCCTCACATGCTCGTCGCCACACTCGTATCCGCCCACGGCCAGGCGCTGGTCGGCGAAGCTCTGCTGGCCCGCCTCATCAGCACCGTTCCGGGGGCTGTCCGCACCGCCGTGCTCGACGGCGCAGTCGCCGCCGACCTCTTCGCGGAAGCGGCCGATATGCGCAAGCTCGAAGCCGATATCCGCGCCGCGCTGGAAGGCGAGGCGATCGACGTCATCGTCCAGCCGGCAGCGACGCGCCGCAAGGCGCTGTTCCTCGCCGACATGGATTCGACCATGATCGGCCAGGAATGCATCGACGAGCTCGCCGCCGTCGTCGGGCTGAAGGAGCACGTCGCCGCGATCACCGAACGGGCGATGCGCGGCGAGATCGATTTCGAACCGGCGCTGCGCGAGCGCGTCGCACTGCTCAAGGGCGTGCCGCTCTCGGTCGTCGACGAGATCATCCGCGACCGCATCACGCTGACGCCGGGCGGGCGCGAACTCGTTCGCACCATGCGCGCCAACGGCGCCTATACCGCCCTCGTATCAGGCGGCTTCACCGTCTTTACCGGCCCGATCAGCACGACGATCGGCTTCGACGAGCACCGCTCCAACACGCTGCTGGCCGATGACGGCATCCTGCGCGGTGAGGTCGCCGATCCGATACTCGGCAAGCAGGCCAAGCTCGACGCCCTCATCGAGCTGCGCGCGCGCTTCGGTCTGGCGCCTGAAGCGACACTTGCCGTCGGCGATGGCGCCAACGACCTCGCCATGCTCGGCGAAGCGGGGCTCGGCGCAGCTTTCCGTGCCAAGCCGGCTGTGGCCGCGGCCGCCGACGCCCGCCTCGACCACGCCGACCTCACCGCCCTGCTCTACGCTCAGGGCTATGCCGGCAGCGAGATCGTCCGCGTCTGATCAGTCGACGATGAAGAGCTTCGCGCCGGTTTTGGTCGCGGAGCGGTGCGCTTCGGCGCCATCCGCGACTTGATAGCTCATACCCGCTTTGAGCGGCATCACGCGCCCGTCAGCGAGTGTCGTCTCCATCTCGCCCTCCAGGCACAGGATGATGTGGCCCTTGGAACACCAGTGATCAGCGACGTAGCCGGGTGAATACTCGACCATGCGGACGCGGATGCGGTTCTCCTCCGGTCCGAAATACTGGACGCGCCAGGTCGCTTCGCCGCTGTCCCCGGCATGGCGCTCGGGTGGAATCGTCGACCAGTCGGTGGTGACGAAGGGAATCTCGCTGATTTTCATCTGGCCTCTCCCGGCGCGTCCGGATTTCCGGAGCAGCGTCGCGAAGCTCTAGCCATGTTCCGGCGCTCTGCGCCAGCGCGATCGCCTGCCCACCGGGCTGCGGCAGCGGCATGAAAAAGGGCGGCCCTGAGGGGCCGCCCTTCACATTCTGCAAATGTCGTCCGTCTCAGTTCATCGAGACGGCGACGAAGCGGACCTCGCCCTGGCCGTTTGAGACGAGCAGGAGAGCGGACTTCTTGCCCTCCTTCTTGAGCGTGTCGAGCCGCTTGGTCACGTCCTGCGGAGCATTCACCGGCTCCTGGCCGACTTCGACGATCAGTTCGCCGACGAGGATGCGCTTGTCGGCGGCATTGGAGTTGGCGTCGACCTTGGTGATGACCACGCCCTTGAGGCCGTCCTTGATCGAGTAGCGCTTCCTGAGCTCGTCAGTCTGCGGCGAGAATTCGAGGCCGAGCGCGCTCGTCACCGCAGGCTTGGCCGGCTCGGCCGCCGGCTTGTTCGCCGATGCCGCCTGGACCTTCTCGCCATCCTCGAGGCGGCCGAGCTTGACCGTCTTGACCTCTTCCTTGCCCTTGCGGATCACCGCGATCGGCACGTCCTTGCCGACCGGCGTCGCCGCGACGATGCGCGGCAGATCGCGCGAATCCTTTACCTCCTTGCCATCGAACTTGACGATGACGTCGCCGGTCTCGATCCCGGCGGGCTTGGCCGGGCCCTTGTCGTCGACGCCGGCGACGAGGGCGCCACGCGCCGTGCCGAGGCCGAGCGCTTCAGCGGTGGCGTCATCGACGGTCTGGATGCGCACGCCAAGCCAGCCGCGCCGCGTCTCGCCGAACTCCTTGAGCTGATCGACGATGTTGGTCGCCAGCGTCGAGGGGACCGCGAAACCAATGCCGACCGAGCCGCCGGTCGGCGACAGGATCGCCGTGTTGATGCCGATGACCTCGCCCGCCATGTTGAACAGCGGGCCGCCCGAGTTGCCCTTGTTGATGGCCGCGTCGGTCTGGATATAGGTGTCGTACGGGCCCTGGCTGATGTCGCGGTTGCGGGCGGAAACGATGCCCGAGGAAACCGAGCCGCCGAGGCCGAACGGATTGCCGATCGCCATCACCGGATCGCCGATCCGCATCTTGTCGGAATCGCCGAACTTGACGGCCGGCAGCGGCTTGTCGTGCTTCACGCGCAGCACGGCGAGGTCGACCTTGGTGTCCTTGCCGATGACCTCGGCCTTGAGCCGCAGCCCGTCGTTGAAGATCACCGTGATCTCGTTGGCGTCACCGATGACGTGGTTGTTGGTGACGACGATGCCCGACGGATCGACCACGAAACCGGAACCGGCCGATTGCGAGCGGCGCTGCTGCGGCGCCTGACGTTCGCCCTGCTGGTTGCGGCGGTTGAAGAACTCCTCGAACAGGTCGCCGAAGGGCGTGTCCGGACCGAGCTGCGGCAGCTGCGGCAGGTTGCGCCCCTTCTGGTCATTGGTGGTCACCGCCGAGATGTTGACCACCGCCGGCATGACCTTGTCGACAAGGTCGGCAAGGGAGACTTGCCCCTGCAGCAGCGGGGTGTTCGCCTGCGCCTGCCCCGGCGCCAGAACCGGAGACGCCAGCAGCGCGAGGCCAGCGACGCCGGCAGCAAGAGCGATGCGGACGGACCGGACTGCGGGAACGGATTTCAATGCCATATGGATCCTCATGTCGGAAAGATGCGGGCCGATTGATGCAGGCAGGCGCGCCCGTTGATTGAACTCCGAAATGCGGCGGAAGGGCGACGCACGATCATGTCATTGAACACGATCACGTGCCCATGCCGTCATTCTATCAGCTACCGCGCGCAAACCATACCAGGATCACGCCCAGCACCGCCGAGCCGAGGCCGATGAGCCGCATCCGGTCCGGCGGGGTTTCCGCCGCGCTGCGCAGGGCATCCTTCGCCAGATGCGGGATCGCGGCGAAAAGGATGCCCTCGATAGCGAAGACCAGGCCGAGCGCCGCGATGAAATCAAGCATTCGCGTCGCTCGCCTTAATCAGGGCCGGGCCGGCGCAGGCGTGGCAGGCGTCGCCGGGGCTCCGGCCTGACCATCCTGACGCTGCGCGTTCGGTCCGTTGAAGTAGCGGAAGAACGGCGAATCCGGCGTCAGCACCATCCGCGTATCCCCCGGCTTGATGCTGGCCTCATAGGCCTGCATCGAGCGGTAGAAGGAGAAGAACTCCGGATCCTTGCCGAAGACTTCGGCGAAGACCTTGTTGCGTTCTGCCTCGCCTTCACCACGGATCACGTCCGAGCGCTGCTGGGCTTCGGCCACGACGACGGTCGCATCCCTGTCGGCGCGCGCCTTGATCTCCTGCGACTGCTGGCCGCCGAGCGCGCGCGCTTCCGCAGCTTCACGCTGACGTTCGGTCTGCATGCGCTGGAACACCGCCGCCGAGTTCGCCGCCGGCAGGTCGACGCGCCGCAGACGGACATCGACCACGGTCATGCCGAAGCGGGCAGCCTCGCGGTTCACGTCGTCGCGGATGCGGTTCATCAGCCGCGAGCGCTCGGTGCGCACCATCGCCGTGAAGGTCGCTTCCGCCAGGACCGAGCGGACATTGCCGTTCACGATCGAGGCGAGCTGCGAGTTGGCGCGCGGGATGTTGTTGACCGCCTGGTAGAAGCGCAGCGGATCGGAGATGCGATAGCGCGTGAAGGCATCGACCACGAGACGCTTCTGGTCCGAGGCGATGATTTCCTGCGCCGGCAGGTCGAGATCGAGGATGCGGTTGTCGAGCAGCGTCACCGTCTCGATCGGCGCGAACCACTTGAAGTAGAGGCCGGGCGCCGTCTTGACGGCGCGCACGGCGCCGAGCCGGAGCACGATCGCCGACTGCGTCTGCGACACCACGAAGGTGCAGGCATAGAACACGACGGCGACAGCGGCGACGACGACCAGCAGCGCCGCGCGAAGGAAGGAGCCGTTCATCGGTTGGCCCCTCCCTGCAGACGGGAGCCCTGGGCCGGTCGGCCCGCATTGAGCTGGTCGAGCGGCAGATAGGGCACCACGCCCTGCCCACCTGCGGGGGTGTCGAGGATGATCTTGTCGGTCCCGCCCATCACGCGTTCCATCGTCTCCAGGAAGAGACGCTCGCGCGTCACGCCCGGAGCATTCTTGTACTGCTCGTAGACTGCGTTGAAGCGGCTGGCCTGGCCGCGCGCTTCCGCCACGGTCTGCTCCTTGAAGGCCTCGGCCGACTGCACGAGCTGGGCGGCGCGACCGCGCGCCTCCGGCACCACGCGGTTGGCGTAGGTCTGTGCCTCGTTGCGCAGGCGCTCCTGGTCGGCGCGCGCCGCTTGGACGTCGCGGAAGGCGTCGATGACCTGCTGCGGCGGGTCGACCTTCTGGAGCTGGACAAGGCGAATCTGCACGCCGGCATTGTAGCCGTTGAGCGTCTCCTGCATCAGCTGGCGCACCTCGGTCTCGATCGCGCCGCGGTCGGTGGTCAGCACCGGCTGGATGTTGCGACGGCCGATGATCTCGCGCATCGCGCTCTCGGCCACGGCCTTCACCGTGCCGGACGGATCCTGGATGTTGAAGACGTAGTTTTCGGGCGCGGCCGGATCGATCTGCCACTGCACGATGAAATCGATGTCGACGATGTTCTCGTCGCCGGTAAGCATCAGGCTCTCTTCGATGACGTCGGTCTGGCGCGAGGTACGCACCGATTCGACCGTGCGGAAGCCGACCTCGGTGGTGATGACATTCGTCACCTGCGGCTTGATCACGCTGCCGATCGGATAGGGCCAGTTCCAGTTGGCGCCCTCGCCCGTCTTGCCGGCGAAGCGCCCGAACACGATGTTGAGGCCGACCTCGTTGGGCCGCACGAAATAGATGCCGGAACCGAGCCAGATCAGCACGAGCAGCAGAAGGCCGAGCACGAGCCCGCGCCCACCGATATTGCCGCCCGGTATCAGGTTCTTCAGCCGGTCCTGGCTGCGCCGCAGGATTTCCTCGAGATCGGGCGGATTGCCGTTGCCTCCGCCTGAGCCGCCCCCCCATGGGCCGCCGCCACCGCTACCCCCGCGCTGGCCCCAGGGTCCACCCCCGCCACTGCCACCGCCGCTCTGATTGCTCCAAGGCATTCCCGAGCCGATCCCTTCCGTTCTGTCGAGGCCGAGCCATAGGCGAATAGCGGCCGCTTGTCAGCGCCTTCGGCTGAAGACGCAGGGCTGAGTTGGTCATGGGCCACGGATTCGTCAACCGCGCAAGCTGTTCATCGTGAACGGCGGGTGGCGGCGCGCCTTTTCGGGGAACGGCCCCGGCCCCGTCCGCAGGTCGCCGCGTGGCGGCGACGAGAGCATGCTGCTTTTGCACCAAAACGCGCCGTCATTCCGGACAAGCCGCGATAGCGGCGCCGATCCGGAATCCATCATAGGGCTCGGCGCTCTACGATGGATTCCGGGTCAAGCCCGGAATGACGGCTTGGTTCCGTGGAAAATCAGCAGGCTCTAGCAGTATCTGCGATAGGTGACGAAAGTATAAGGATGCTCGTTGTCGGCATCGGCCGGGTGATGCTCGTTCGCCCCCGCGTCGAAGCAGGAACGCTCCCAGTCGGGGAAAAGCGCGTCGCCGGCAGGCTTGGCATGGACCAGCGTCAGCTCCAGCCGGTCGGCCAGCGGCAGCGCCTGGCGATAGAGCTCCGCCCCGCCCGCCACCGTGACGGAATCAGCCCCGCTCGCCGCCGCCAGCTCCTGTCCGAGCGCCAGCGCCTCGTCGAGACTATGCGCCACCCGGACTCCCTGCGCCGCAAAGCCGGGGTTGCGGGTCAGCACGATGATCTCGCGTCCCGGAAGCGGCTTGCCGATGGAAAGGAAGGTCTTGCGCCCCATCAGCACCGGGCGGCCCATCGTCAGACCGCGAAACCGCTGCAGATCTCTCTTGAGCCGCCAGATCAGGCGGTTGTCGTCGCCGATCACGCCATTGTCGGCGACGGCCGCGATCACCACGATCGGGCGCTTCTCCATGGCTTCAACCCTCCGCGCCCAACCGCCTGAGCGCCTCACCCTCCAGCCGCTTCACCGTCCACTCGTCCTGCGCCTTGGCGCCGATCGACCGATAGAAAACGCGCGAAGGCTCGTTCCAGTTCAGCACCCACCAGGCGAGGCGCGGCAGATTTTCTGCGACGCAGCGACGCGCCAGCCCCGCGATCAGGGCCTTGCCGATACCGCGCCCACGCTGGCCGGGCCGGACATAGAGGTCCTCCAGCCAGATGCCGTGGCGGCCCGAGAAGGTCGAATAGGTGTAGAGCCAGACTGCGAAACCGACCGGTTCGCCATCGCATTCGGCAATGTCGCAGAAGACCTTCGGATTCGGCGCGAACAGCGCCTCGCCGATCTCCGCCTCGGTCGCGACCACCTCGTGCAGCAATTTCTCGTACTCGGCCAGTTCCTTGATGAAAGCGAGCACGAGCCCGGCGTCGCCGGGGCGGGCGGAACGGATGTTGAGGGTCATAAGGCAAGTCCCACGATGACGACGGCGAGGTTCATGCAGGCATGGAGCAGCATCGGCAATCCAATTCCGCCCGACAATTCGCGGGCCAGGCCGAGAAAGGCCCCGGCCGGCAAAACCGAGACGACGTGAAGCAGCCCGTTCTCGACATGCAGGAAGCCGAAGGCCAGCGTCACGACGGCAAGGGTCGGCAACACCGCGTAGTGGCGGCGCAGGCGCGTGAAGAGCAATCCACGGAACAGGGACTCCTCGACGACCGGCGCCAGTATGACGGCGTTCACCAGGCCGAGCAGGCTGCGCTCCGAACCGGACATCGCCTTGAGTTCGTCCAGCGATCCCAGAAGCCCCGAGAACAGGACGGCGGCCTCGATCGCAAAAATGCCCAGGAGGGCGGCCGTGAACCGGATGACGATCCGCCGCTCGGCGGGCCAGGACAGGGCCAGCGCATGGCGCGTCGACATGCCCGAAACCGACGCCAGCAGCAGCGTGGCAATGCCGACGCTCAGGAAGAAAGCCGCCTCTCGACCGTCGAAACTCGGTTCATGCCCGAAAAGCCTCGTCGACAGCAGAGCGACAACGCCCGCACCGGCATAGCCGCATGCAACCGCAAGCAGAACCTGCCCGGCTGCAATCGCGCTGTCGCGGCGGCTCAGACCGCGAAGGGGAACCCAAAATAGCAAGTGCCCGTCCGCAGGCCCGTGAAGTTACCGACTTTCCTTGTAGGCCAGGGCCTCATTTGTAAAGCGAGCAACCGTCAAGCCCCGGACCGAACGGCCGGCCTGGCCCCTCGACATTCCGTGCCACCGACTTGGTTGTTGGTCTGTCGTTCATCATTAGTGGGCAATCTCCCGCTGCGCCTCTTCGATGCGGCGTGGCGCCGAGCTGCCGCCTTTTTCCTCCCATGGCGTGGGTGGCTCGGCGTCTCTCAATCCCGGCTTGCGATAGCTGACCTCAGCCTTTCGCCTTCAGCGCCGCATGCCGCTCGTTCCGAGCCCGCGCCGATGTGATCGGTGCTCCCCGCCCCGACTTTGGGGACGCACGCTTGGTGTCGCTTCGGCGCGGCGCGATCAAGGGACATGCTGGGATCGACGATTTTCAATGACCCACGAAATTCCACGGAACCCGCTCTGACAAATTGCGTTAGCGCCTCCAAAAATGGAGGCGGAAATGTGGCGCGTTTCGTTTCTCTCGGCATTGTTCTCGGTCGCTGGGATTACATCGGTGGTGGCGTCGCCAACGATTCCAACCACCTGGATCGGTGATGCCATATGGCTCGTTATCGCTGGGTCATCAGTCCTTGCTGTGATGGCGTTCGAGGGCGAAAGCGGCTGATTTAATGACCTCATCCTTACCCCATGCCAGAATCCGACGCCTTCCATCGTCGGATCGCGGTAGAACCAGAATTGTGTTGAGCCATGCAGTTTGTAGCCGTCATCGAAAAGGAGCCACGGTCGCTCTACGGCGGCTGGTTTCCGGACGTTCCCGGCGCCATCTCAGTCGGCACTACACTGGACGAATGCGTCGCGTCGGCACGATCGAGCCTCCTCGCCTGGGCCGTTGACGCCCTCGCACAGGGCGAGCGATTGCCCTCGGCTCGTGCTCTTCAGGAGATTCAGGCAGATCGTGACGTCAAAGCGGCACGCAAGCGCGGTGCTGTGTTTGTTGCCGTGCCACTGAAATTATGGGGCTAGCGCCTCTTGATCGCACGCGGCTCCGAGAGGAACGAATCCATCCGTCGCCCGTTCCTTATTCGTGCGTTGTGGAGTTGCGTCGATGTGCGCGCGGCGCGTTCTCAGGGCCGGGCTGGGCGGGCATACGCTTCAGGGACCGCTCACCCGGCGGCGGAAGTTGGAGCGCCTCTTCACGGATCCAATGCCGCAACGTGTCGAGCCGTGTCTCGCGCTTTTGACCAGCAAGTCGCCGACCGGCCGGGATTGGTCCTATGAGATCAAATGGGACGGCTATCGCCTCGCCCTCCACATCGAGCCTGGCGAGCGGGTCCGGATTATCACGCGAGGTGGGCATGACTGGACGTCGCGCTTTCCCATCATTGCTCACGACGCCCTTGAACTCGGAGTCAACAGCGCGATCCTGGACGGGGAGGCGGTCATCGTCGACGAGCGCGGAGCCTCAGACTTCGGAGCGCTGCAGAAGGCCTTGGGCGGCCTCGGCGGGAAGCGGACCACATCCCAGGCAATCCTCTATGCCTTCGACCTGCTCTATCTGAATGGCCACGATATCCGCGCGCTCGCCTGCGAGGAGCGACGAGGAATTCTCGAGGACATCCTGGGAGGCTCGCCGCACAATTCGATCCACCTGAGCGAGGACATCAACGCGGATGGGCCGGCATTCCTGCGGCTGGCCTGCGAGATGGGGCTAGAGGGCATTATTGCGAAGCGGCGATCCGCTCCCTACCGATCTGGGCGTGGCGGGGAATGGCTCAAGATCAAGTGCGTCCAGTCCGAGAGCTTCGTCATCATTGGCTATGAGCCTTCGGTCGCGGCGCCTGGCGGTGTCGGCCGCATTCTGGTCGCAGCTCGAGAGGACGGCCAGCTCGTCTATGTTGGAAGTGTTAGCACTGGTTTCACCGATGCGAGCGCGACAGCCCTGCGGGAGCAGATGGACCAACTCATCATCGAAAAGCCCGCGGTCAACATGACCGGTCGAAGCAAGGCGTATCGTTGGATCAAGCCGGAGCTGGTCGCGGAGATTGAATTCCGTGCCTGGACCGACGACGGCGAGCTTCGCCATGGATCCTTCAAGGGCCTGCGCGAGAGCGCCGACGAGGCGTCGGTCTACGATCTGCCGGATCAGTAGGGCCGATGTTCTGCCTCAAAAGGTTCGAGCTCGCGCTCAGTTCGTCCCGAAGGATCGCTTGTTGCCCTGGTCGCGCTCCGGAGAGCGGCCGGGCGCGCAGGGCCTTGCCCGATCAAACTCCAGCACCGAGGACGGCTCCATCATTTGGTGGACGTTCCAGACCGCCAATTTTGATCCCTTGAATGGCGTCTGTCGCATGGGCCCGATTTTGGAGGCCGCCATGATCAATGCCTGGGCCATCACGACCAGAGATAACAAACGCGGAGAGAAGGACTGCGATATCGTATTCAAGCCAGCCGCGGTGAGAGTACGGGATGCTTACAAGGCAGGCTATTCAGAGTTCGGCAATGGCTTGAGCTATCCGGAAAACCGAGACGATTTCCTCAAAAAGATCGACATGATGGCCGGGGGCCTCGATCTATTTGCCTATTTTGGCCATGGCTTCAACACGCAGTTGGGCGGGCACATCCTGACCAAAGACGACATCGGCAAGCTGGCTGATGCACTCAAGCCGAAGATGAAGCCCGGCAGCAGTATCGTGTTCTACTCTTGCCTTGCCGGTTCTGCAGGTGGCCTCACCACGATGCTGCTCGACAGGATCGGTCTGGGAGTCTGGATCTATGGCCACACAACCTCGGAGCATTCATTCAAGAACCCGTCAGTCAGCGAAGTTCACAACGGCGACGGCCCGAAATTCAAGATGCTGAACACGCTTTTCGGCCCCAGCCTCCAAGCTGCATGGGCTGAATCATTGGCCCGAACCGACCTATGGTTGCGGTTCCCGCTCATGCAGCATGCCGACATCATCAAAGAGCTGAATGCGATCCGGCTGGTCGGAACCTGGTCTGTTCCCGGCGGCGGGAAATACATCTTCGAATGGCCGATCAAGAACGGCACATACGCCACCGACGAATCGCTCTGCGTGAATCCGAACGGGACCGTTCGCGACGCGTCCGGAAAAACCGGGACATGGGAGATGGATGACGAGCTCGTGCTATCCTGGGGAGGCGCGAGCAAAGAGTTTTGGGTGATGCCGATCAATCCGGATGGCCAGCGAATGAAGAGTGCCGCCGGCGTGGCGAAGCGAATAGCCAGGGGAAAGTACGGAAGCGTTCAGGGCTGAAGCGCAGCGCCCAGATTGGGCACCCGTGCGGAGGTGGCCCAATACCGCAAAGCTGGCGCACGCAGCGATGTTCCCGACGCGAATGGGCGCTGAATGGCCCTCCTTCGCACAACCCGTGGGTATCGAGCTCAGGCTGCTGCTTTCGATGTCATGCCAAGCTCGGCCAGAACGGCTTGCGGGCAAAGGCAGGCCGGATCGTTCGGCGGGGGGCCCCAGGCGGGTTGCCAGTCGAGTTCACCCTGCTGCCAGGCTGAAACAACCGCTTTCCATTGCTTACGCTGCACGGAAGCTTTTCGGCGCCGGACAGATCCGCTGTTTCGTTTGGCCATGATGGATTCGAAAGCCCATTGTGCATCGCATCCAAATTTGTGCGACGCAGCATGGTAACGATCCAGTGCCCTCGCCGACCATCCCCTGTTTCGGCATCCCGACCATGCGTCGAAGGGTCTAACCGAGAGGCTGGTTGGCCCCGTGTTCCGGGTGCTTCTACCGCCAGCTCAGACAGGCTCAGCTACGCAAGGGCCGTCCGAAGGAGCCGTGACTTCGCTCTCGCATCGCGGCAGGATCGGGTTTGGTAAGGAGCCCTTGGTATGAAGAAACTTTTCCTGGCCGCGTGCTGTCTGTTTCTGACGGGGTGCGCTGCCGTCGGCGGCCTGTCGGATTCCGCAGGCGTCGATCCGATGCAAAGCAATGGGCAGACCTATGTACCCCGAACAGCAGGGAGCTTCGAGCCGCCGCCTGCCGAGGAGCGAATTACGAGCACCTGCACGATGAAGGGCCAAAACGTAAACTGCTTCTGACGCGCGCCGCAGCCCGGCTCAATTCGAAGCCACTCTCCCCGGCCAGCTTTAGCTGCCGTCTGACGGTCCGACCGATCCGCCCGCCTCTGGCGAGCATTTTGCGCCTGAGAGGATCTCCGGATGCCTTGCCTTGCCGTTTTCAGGCGCCGCTGATCGATTGGGCCCACAGCAGCATCTCCCAGGCGGCGCAGCCCAGGAAGAGGAGCCAGGCCACCGTCAGCGCGCCGCCGAGGAGCATGACCGTGACAAGGAAAGCATCGTGAAGGCACTTCTTCAGACGGGCCGGAATGAGTTTTCTCATGGTCAATCAGCCTGCCATCCGGAACAATTCCGCAGCAGGCTGAACGCGCACCTGGTTGGTCACGGCCAGTGAAATCGACCCGCAGAAATCCGACCACTTCGCGATAACGCCACCACAGCGACCGCAAAGAACCTCGCTCTCCGGCTTGAGGTCGTCCGGGATTGAAACATGCGGCGACCAGCAAGTTTCGCAACGGAACTCTGTCTGATCCAAGACGACACCTCCCGCGATTTTTCGGTTTGTCGCGGCAAGTCTCGTTCCAGTTCATCGTCATAGCCGAAGCGTGGTGCTTTACGCGGCTTTGCTGTTCGACAAGCGGCGATAGTGATCGGTCTGTCGATCGAATCGTTCGGCGTCGATCTTGTCGCCCGTCGCTTCGTTCCCTCGGGCAAGAGCCGCCGCGTGGTTCCGGTTAGACCGCGATCGGCGCTTTGATGGGCGGGTGCGGATCATAGTCCGAGATCGTCACGTCCCCGAACTGGAAATCCTCCAGCCGCGTCACCGCCGGATTGAGCGAGAGCTTCGGCAGCGCGCGGGGCTCGCGCGAAAGCTGCAACCGGGCCTGATCGAGATGGTTCACATAGAGGTGAGTATCGCCGAAGGAATGGACGAAATCGCCGACGCCGAGGCCGGTGACCTGTGCCATCATGTGGGTCAGCAGCGCATAGCTCGCGACATTGAAAGGCACGCCGAGGAAGACGTCTGCCGAGCGCTGGTAGAGCTGGCAGGACAGCTTGCCGCGCCCGTCTTCGGAAGGCTGGACGAAGAACTGGAACAGGCAATGGCAGGGCGCCAGCGCCATCTTCGGAATGTCAGCGGGGTTCCAGGCCGAGACGATCAGGCGGCGCGAGTCCGGATTGCGCCGGATCTCGTTCACCACCCAGGCGATCTGGTCGATCACCTGCCCGTCAGGCGCCGCCCAGGAGCGCCATTGCCGGCCATAGACCGGCCCGAGATCGCCATTCGCGTCGGCCCACTCGTCCCAGATCGTGACGCCGTTCTCCTGCAGGTAGCGCACATTGGTGTCGCCGCGCAGGAACCAGATCAGCTCGTGGATGATCGATTTCAGATGCAGCTTCTTGGTGGTGACGAGCGGGAACCCTTCCGACAGGTCGAAGCGCATCTGGTGGCCGAAGACGGCGAGCGTGCCGGTGCCGGTGCGGTCGTCCTTGCGGACGCCTTCGGTCAGGACACGTTGAAGCAGGTCATGGTACTGGCGCATGGCGACTCTCTGGAAGGCGGACGAACATAGCGGCTCGGCAGCGTCTTGGCCCCCCTCGCCGCTGCAGGCATCCCCAGACTTTGCATGCGCTCCGGCCAGCCGATGGCCGGAACAATGGCGCAGGCCCCCGGTTCCCTCTTTCGTAGCCCAAGAGGGAGGCATTTCCATGCTTTCGCGCAGATCGCTCCTGGCACTTGCCGCCTCCGGCCCGTTCTGGCTCCAGGGCCATGAAGGCCACGCGCAGACGCCCGAGACCATCAACCCCGCGCAGCCGCCGGTCTCGATGGACCAGGCCCGCCGCATCGCCGCCGAGAACGGCGTCGTCCGCGTCGAGGAGATCAAACTCGACAAGGACGCCTGGAAGGTCGAGGGCCGGGACAGCACGGGCGCCGTGATCGAGATCAGCCTGCGGGCCAGCGACGGTGTCATCATCAAGATGGAGCGCGAGCGTCCAGCCTCCGCCGAAGCCGGACGCAACTAGAGCATTCTCAAGCGGGATCGACACCGGCGCGCGTGAAGAAATGCGATAAAATAAAGGGTTGGGTCACTTCCGCGTTTTGAAGGGTCGCGGAAATGCTCCAAGGCTCACGCCATTGCGACCAGCCGTGAACATCGACATCCGCAAACCCGCCTCAATCCGGGCGGCTCATCGCCGCCTGATTCGTGGGGGATATGTCGATGTGGATCAAAACGACCGGAATCCGCTTGCTGGTCGCCCTCGCACTGAACGGTCTTGTCGGAGTGGCCGGGCATGCCCGGGAAACGGGAGCCCTCATTTCGGAAAGCGAGGCCCGGAACATCGCCTGGAGCGCCGGCCTCGTCCATGTCGAGGCGATAACGCGCACCGACGACCGCTGGGAGATATCCGGCCGCAGCGTCGACGACAACGAGATGATCCTCGACATCGACATTCGAAATGGTCGCATTCTCGATTGAGGCGCGAATGCCGCATTGCCTGTCGAAATCGGCTCAGCACTCTTTCCCCGCGCCGATGCTGCGCCTATATTCGTGAGTGCCACTCGCAAGAGCGGCTATGGCGATAAACGGATTTCGGAATAAGCCTTTCGGACCCGGGGGCGGTACCCGGCGCCTCCACCAAAGCCCTGATTTCGCAGGGTTTTGGCGGGGGCGAAATAGGATCGACGAGGGTGTAAAAGTTATCCTTTTGCTCGGCATGGTTCCGCCGTTATCGGGCCAAAGCATAGTTGCCAACGACAACAATGCTCGGGTTGCTGTCGCCGCGTAAGCGGTGCTGGTTCCCAAACCAAAGTCCTTGCGCTTAGCCGCGTAAGGCGGGGCTCGGAGGCGCCTGGCAACAGAAGCCTCCACTTTCATTCTGGCCTGCCGGCTGTTCCCGCCGGAGCAGCAAGCGGAAAAACGCACCCGATGTCCAAAGATGTTCTTCGTTATGATCTGATGGTGCAGGAAGCGCTGAAGGGCGTTGTCCGCAAGATCCTGACGGAGGCGGCGCGGGACGGCCTGCCGGGCGAGCACCATTTCTACATCACCTTCCGGACCGGGGCGCCCGGTGTGCGCCTGTCGCAGCGCCTGCGCGAGAAGCACCCGGACGAGATGACGATCGTCCTCCAGCACCAGTTCTGGGACCTCAGCGTCAGCGACCATGCCTTCGAGGTCGGCCTGTCCTTCTCGGGCGTGCCGGAGCGGCTGCTCATTCCCTTCGATGCGGTGACGACCTTCTTCGACCCCTCCGTGCAGTTCGGCCTGAAGTTCGAGACGCAGGGCGAGCCGGAGGAGGTTGATGCCCCGCAACCTGAGTCGGTAGCCGCCCCCGCGAGCGTTCCCACCAAGGTCGTACCAGCCGGCGTGCCGGCGCTGAAGACGCGAGCTTCGGCGGCAGAGGCCTCGGACAAGGGCAGCGACGCGACGATCAGCGAGACCGATGACGACGGCAAGAGCGGCGCCGAAGTCGTCAGCCTCGATTCCTTCCGCAAGAAGACCTGACGGACCTCCCATGACCGAGACGCGCACCGAAACCGATTCCTTCGGCCCCATCGCTGTGCCCGCGGACCGGTATTGGGGCGCGCAGACGCAGCGCTCCCTCGAAAATTTCCGGATCGGCGGCGAGCGTGAGCGCCTGCCGCTGCCGCTCGTGCATGGGCTGGTGCTGGTCAAGAAGGCGGCTGCCCACGTCAACGCCAGGCTCGGCCTGCTCGAGCAGCGCGTTGCCGGCGCCATCGGCCAGGCGGCGGACGAGGCGCTTGCCGGCAAGTTCGACAGCCATTTCCCGCTGGTGATCTGGCAGACCGGCTCAGGCACCCAGTCCAACATGAACGCCAACGAGGTGCTGGCGAACCGGGCGAACGAGCTCCTCGGCGCCGGCCTCGGCGCCAAGAGCCCGGTCCATCCCAACGACCACGTCAATCGCGGCCAGTCCTCGAACGACTCCTTCCCCACCGCGATGCATGTCGCGGCTGTCCTCGAGATCAGCCGCAAGCTACTCCCGGCCCTGCGCAATCTCGAAAAGGCGCTCAACGCCAAGGCCGAGGCCTTCAAGCACCTCGTCAAGATCGGCCGCACCCATCTGCAGGATGCCACGCCCGTCACGCTCGGCCAGGAATTCTCCGGCTATGCGATGCAGCTCCATCTCGGCATCGGCCGCATCGAAGCCGCACTCGGCGGGCTCTACGCGCTGGCGCAGGGTGGCACCGCCGTCGGCACCGGCCTCAACACCCATCCGGATTTCGCCGCGCTCTTCGCCAAGGAGGTCGCGACGCTGACCGGCCTGCCCTTCCGCACGGCCGAGAACAAGTTCGAGGCGCTGGCGAGCCATGGCGCGCTCGCCGCCGCCCATGGCGCGCTGGCGGCGCTCGCCTCCGACCTGTTCAAGATCGCCAACGACATCCGCCTGATGGGCTCCGGCCCGCGCTCAGGCCTCGGCGAGATCAGCCTGCCGGAGAACGAGCCCGGCTCCTCGATCATGCCCGGCAAGGTCAACCCGACCCAGGCCGAGGCGCTGACCATGGTCGCGACCCAGGTTCACGGCAACCAGGCGACGATCGGCTTCGCCGCGAGCCAGGGCCATTTCGAACTCAACGTCTTCAAGCCAGTGATCGCCGCCGCCTTCCTGCAGTCGGTCCGGCTGCTGGCCGACGCGGCCGAGAGCTTCCGCACCAACTGCGTCGAGGGCATCGAGGCCAATGAGACGCAGCTCAAGGAGCTGCTGTCGCGCTCGCTCATGCTGGTGACCGCGCTCGCCCCGGCGATCGGCTACGACAGGGCCGCCAACATCGCCAAGGCCGCGCATCACAACGGCACGACGCTGCGTGAGGAAGCGCTCAAGGCCGGTGTCGACGCCGATCTCTTCGACAAGACGGTCAAGCCCGAGCAGATGCTCGGCCCGCGCTGACGGAGCGGCGCCGATGGCCGAGATCATCAACCTTCGCCGCGCCCGCAAGCAGAAGGCGCGCGCGGAGGCGGACAAGGCGGCCGAGCAGAACCGCATCAGCTTCGGCCGAACCAAGGCCGAGCGCAGCCTCACCGAGGCCGAGCGCGACAAGGCCGCCCGCCACATCGACGGTCATCGCCTGTCGCGGGACGACGCGCCGGAGAAGGCATGAGCGCGGAGCGCAAGCGCTCCCTCAGCATCGCAGGCCATCGCACCAGCGTCTCACTGGAAGACGCGTTCTGGGAGGCGCTGAAGGAGATCGCGGCCGGCGAAGGGCGCAGCCTCTCCGTCCTGATCGCCGAGATCGATACTGCGCGCGGCGACATCAACCTCTCCGCGGCCCTGCGCCTCCACGCTCTCGCGCATTACCGCAAGCTGGCCGGGGAACGGAGCTGAACACAACCCGATCCGCTTCCGCCGTCATTGCGAGCGGAGCATCGGCCGCCGGCCGGCGGGCGCTGGATGTAACGGACAGAGAGCGGAAAATGGGGACGGCTAGCGGTGCAACAGGCAATCGCGATGGTCGCGCGCGACTCCCCTCCCCCTTGTGGGAAGGGGATGGGGGTGGGGGTGGTGCCGCTTGGTGACGGGTCCGACATCTCGCTCGACCGGCGCCGCCTCACTTCGATACGCCGCACCCAGTCGTCCGACCCCCACCCCTATCCCCTCCCCACAAGGGGGTGGGGAAGAGCCTCCCGTCATGGCGAGGAGCGAAGTGAAGCACCCCATCGGCGCGCACAAAGCACGAGATTTCAAATACTTGTGAAGGAAATCGGATTCAGGTCGCGAAGCCCTTGAACCACGCTCTCAATTGCGCGGCCGCGCGCCCGGCAGGATCTGCAGCGGCGGGGCCGGCTGCTGAACGGCGCCTTCCGGAGAGCTGGTACGCGGCGCACCCGGCAGGACAAGTGGCCCCGGCTGTTGCTGAGGCGCGGGAGTAGTCTGTACAGCGGCGCGCTCGGCCGCGGCCCGGGCGCGCTCGTCGGCCTCGATGCGCCGACGTACTTCCTGTTCGATGCGCGCCTGCTCCGCCCTGCGGGCGTCCTCAGCCCGCTTCTCCTCGGCTAGCCTGCGCAGCTCCTCGGCCCGTCGCAGCTCTTCCTGCCGCTTCTCCTCGGCGAGGCGGGTCTCCTCCTGCACCTTCAGGAACTCGTTGAGCTTGCGCTCGTTCTCGCGCATCTCGCGCTCGGCCCTGAGCCGCCGCGCATGCGTCGCCCGCTCGCGCGCATCCGCCTCAAAGGCTTCGACGCGCTCGATCTCGCGCGCCAGAGCCCGCGCCGCCACCGTGTTCGACAGCGCACTGACATCGCTCTCCCGTCGCAGGTTCGAGAGCGGGCCACGCCAGGCGATCCCGATCTGCGGCGCATCGCCGGGCCAGCCCTTCGGCAGCGCGCCGATAGGCTTGAGGCCGAGCCGGAGATCGGCATTGAGCGCGCGCAGATCGACGATGCCGCTCGCCTCCGCCCGCAAGCCGTTGCGCTCGAAGCTGAATGGCTGCAGCCGGATGAGTCCGCCCGCCAGCGTGAACGGCAAGGTGACGTCGCCGAGCGCCCAGGCATCGCGATCGAGCGCTTCAGCCAGCCGGTCCTGCAGACGCGAGGCATCGCTCTCGGAGGCATCCTCCCCGGTGCTGGCGATGACGCGGGCATAAGCATTCGGATCGAAACGGGCGAGGCGCGTGCCAGTGAGCGACAGGCTGCCGGCCCCGCTCAGGCCCGCGATCAGGCGGGCCGGCGTCTCGCCCGATCCACCGAACTCGACCTGCCCCGAAGCCTTGCCGCCGACAGCGCCCTTGGTCAGCTCCACGACGTCGATCGCCGTCAAGCCGAGGCGTCCATTGAGCTGGGCGAGCCCACCATCACGGCGCAGGCCGAGGCGGCCTGTGACCTGGCCTCCGCCGAAGGCTCCCTTGATGTCTTCGACCCTCAGCCCGTCCTGATCCGAACGCAACGTGAAGCTCGCATTACGGATCGTCCCACCGTCGAAGACTGCGAGCGAGCCGGCCTCGACCCCAATGTCGAACTCCGGCAACTCGCCGACGCTCCCGAACCGCGCGGTGGACCAGATCGATCCGGGCGCCAGCGGCGCCGGCCCCAGAGCCGTCGCGATCAGCTGGCGCAGATCGGCGGCGGGAATCGCGAAACGTCCCGTGTAGCGCCCATCGCGCGGCAAGGTGAACGAGCCGCTGGCTGCCATGCCACCAAGATTGGCTGCGACGGCGTCGAGCCGAACCGCCTCGCTGGTCACCTGCAGCCGCGCATGGGCATCGAGCACGCCGTCTGGCAACAGCCGCGCCGGCCCCTCCGCCAGAACCTGGCCCGGCCCTTCGGCCTGCAGCGAGACCTGCATCTGCCCGGTACCATCCTCAACGACGATCGACAGCCCCGGCCCGGCCAGCGAGCCGACCATGCGGCCCTTGTCGATGTCGAGCGTGAGCCGGCCAGCACCGCCCTGCATCGGCGCGGGCAGGCCAAGCGCCGTGAAGGCCTGGCGCCGGTCGGCGAGATCGAAGCCCAGGGTGGTGCGGCTCCAGTTTCCCGCACGGTCGAGCTGGCCTTTGACCGTCAGCTTCCCCGCCGCGGCGTTGCCCTCGGCCGAGAGCGCGGTTTCGCCCGAGGCCGCCCGCGTCAGGCGGAAGCCGGTGTCCAGCCGTGCTACCCCCTCTCCCGCCCGCATCAACGCCTGCACGGCCGCATCCGGCAGCAGCGGCCCGGCCAGTGCCGTCAGGGTCTCGAAACGCGGCGCACGGACCCGTCCCGAGATCTCCCCGCCCTCAGCCAGCAGCGAGCCTGCTCCGGTGACGTTGACGCCGCCGAAACCGTCGACCGAGAGCCGGCTCAATCGCCAGACATCGCCCTCGCGGCGGATATCGAGGCTGGCCGAACCCGGCGGAGCATTGCGGAAGCGCGCATTGGCGAGCGTCAGGTCGAGCGCGATATCGCGCTGCCTGAACAACCCGCTGAAGCTCGTCCCCGGTGGCAGCGTGTCGAGCGCAAGCCCGCTGACCGTCGCCTTGGCGGCGAGCCTGGTCGGCCCGGCCTCGCCGGAAGCGTCGAGCCGCAAGCCGGATGAACCCGCAACCAGCAACCGCTGGAACGCGATCCGCCCCGACGCCCAAGCGCCGACCGCATCGGCATCGATACGCCCGAGCCCGGCAATGAAATCGGCCATGGCCGGGTCGAGTCCCGCCCTGGCCAGAACCAGCGCAACGCGCCGCGCATCATCCGCCTTGAGGTTGATGCGGCCCGACGCCCCTTTGGCGCCCAGACTGCCGCTCGCCCCGACCAAGGCGCCGGCTACGCGGACCGAGGCCGAAGCATCGCCCAGTCCGCCGTCATGCAGCCGTCCGCGCAGCGCAAATGTCGAAAAATCCTCGCCACGCCAGATGACCTGATCGAGGTCGAGGCCGATATCGAGAGCGCCCGGCAGGCCCTGCAGCGCCCGCTCGAAGCCCTGGCGCTCCGCCAGCGCCGCCGCCAGCGCATCGGCATCGAGCCGGCGAGCCCGCAGCGCCAGAGAGCCGGTTCCGGTTCCCGGCAGATATTGTCCTTCACCCTCCAGCCTCGCTGCACCGCCGGCAAGGTCCAGCGTAAGACCGGCAAGGTCGAGCTGGCGACCGCCGCCCTTGACCCGCCCCGACAGCGAGACCGCTCCGCCCGGCGACAGGCCGAAGGCGCCGTCGAGCTCGACGGCGACCCGCCCCGGCCCCGTCGGCAGGACCAGCGAGCCGTCGAAATTGAGCTGCAGATCCTCGCCGGTGAGGAAGGCCTTGGCACGCAGCCGGCCGCCCTCTTCCAGCTCGCCCGTCGTCACGCGCAGGGACGCGCCCGCCACCTCGCCCTCGAACCGCCAGGGCCCCGCAAAGCTGACGGCGGAAACCTCCGCGGCGATCGGCGCCAGTGCGACCGCCGGCTTGCCCGGCTCGCGCCAGATCAGAGCCGAACGGCTGATCCGCAACCTGTCGAGCCGCGCTTCCGCCGGCAGGCCCTTGCCGGTCCGTTCGGGCAGGCGGATCGCCCCCGTCTCGTCGAGGGAAAGCGTGATCGTGGCCCCGTCGATCTCGACCTCCGAAAACCGGAACTCCCCGCGCGCCATGGCGGCGAGCGCCAGCTCGACGGTCGCCTGCTCGGCCATCGCCGTGCTGGTTGTGCCGTCGCTATTGCCGATCCGGACATTTTCAAGGGAGATGCGCGGCGACGGCAGCAGGCGCAGGCCGATCGCCCCGCCGATCTGCGTCTCCACGCCCAGCGCTTCACTCAGCCTGGCCTCGATCTGCGGACGATAGGCGCGCCAATCGACAAAGCCGGGGCCGACCAGGGCCGCCAGCAGCGCCAGTACCAGCAGGCCGGCCAGAACTGTCAGGCTTTCACGCAACGTCCGCTTTCTATTCCTGTCGCCATGGTGGAACCGCTCCGGTTCCTAGTCTGTCCTGACCTTGCACCGAACCATGCCGTCATTCCGGGCTTGACCCGGAATCCATCGTAGAGCGCAGCGCCCTTCGATGGATTCCGGATCGGCGCCGCTTCGCGGCTTGTCCGGAATGACGGGCGTGTTCCGTCGCAATGACGGTCAGCGCCGAGGCCTGCTCCACCTTGCCCGCAAGTCGCGGCAAGATCACGACGTTTCAGCGAAGCGAGCGGGCGGCGCAAGCGGATGCGATGTCACAGGACGATGATCTTTCCCGGGTTGAGGATGTTCTGCGGGTCGAGCGCACGCTTCAGAGTCCGCATGACCGCGAGCGCTTCCGCCCCGTGCTCCTGCTCGAGATACTTGATCTTCTTCTGGCCGACGCCGTGCTCGCCCGTGCAGGTGCCGCCCATGGCGAGAGCACGCTTCACCAGCCGGTCGATGAAGGCCTGGGCCCGCTCGACCTCGGCCTTGTCGTTGAGATCGACCAGCGGTTGCGTGTGGAAGTTGCCGTCGCCGACATGGCCCGCAATCGGCGCGATCAATCCGGATTCCTCGATATCGCGCTTGGTCTCCTCGACGCATTCGGCGAGCTGCGAGATCGGCACGCAGACATCGGTCGCGACCGAGTCGAAGCCAGGCCGGAGCGCCTTCGCCGCCCAGTAGGCGTCATGGCGCGCCTGCCAAAGCCTGGAGCGGTCCTCGGCCTTGGTCGCCCATTCGAAGGGGCCGCCGCCGAACTCGGCCGCAATCTCGCCGAAGCGCTCGGATTGCTCGGCGACGCCGGCTTCCGTGCCATGGAACTCGACGAAGAGCATCGTCGTCTCCGGCAGGCCGAGCTTGGCGTGCAGGTTGACGCCGCGGATCATCACGTCGTCGAGGAGCTCGATGCGCGCGACCGGCAGGCCGGTCTGAATGGTCAGGATCGTCGCGTCGCAGGCCGCCTTTACCGACGGGAAGGGGCAGACGCCGGCCGCGATCGCCTCCGGGATGCCGTGCAGCTTCAGCGTCACCTCGGTGATGATGCCGAGCGTGCCTTCCGAGCCGACGAGCAGGCGGGTGAGATCGTAGCCCGCGGAGGTCTTGCGGGCCCGCGTCGAGGTCTTGACGACGGAGCCGTCGGCCATCACCGCCTTCAGCGCCAGCACATTGTCTTTCATCGTCCCATAGCGGACCGCATTGGTGCCGGAAGCGCGCGTCGCCGCCATGCCGCCGATCGAGGCGTCGGCGCCCGGATCGATCGGGAACATCAGGCCCTGGTCACGCAGATGCTCGTTGAGCTCCTTGCGGGTGACGCCGGCCTCGACCACCACGTCGAGATCCTCGGCATGGACGGCGATGATCCGCTTCATCTGCGACATGTCGATGCAGACGCCGCCATAGACCGCGTTGACATGGCCCTCCAGCGAGGTGCCGGTGCCGAAGGCGATGACCGGCACGGCATGGGCGGCGCAGAGCTTCACGATCTCGGAGACTTCCGCGGTATTCTGCGGAAACACCACCGCATCCGGCGGCAGGTTCGGGATCCAGGTCAGCGTGTGGCCGTGCTGCTGGCGTACCGCCAGGCTAGTGACGAGCCGATTGCCGAAGCGCGCGGCCAGCGCCTGCGTCACGGCCGCGACAGCTTCCGGCGACGGGGGCAGCGCTGCGGCAGGGACAGGGCTGTCATGAGAGGCGGTGGCTGGCAGGCTCATTGTCAAGATCCAGTTTTGACGCTTAGACTTGGAACAGTTCGGTTTCGCAATCGGTTACGGTCCGACATGATCCGGCTTTATTCGCCGGGCCAAGATACTGACGCTGGTTGCGAACGATGCATAGTAGATCATGAGACGACGAAATGGGCAGCCGCGTTTCTGCGGCCGCCCCTTGAACGAGGCGCCTGACAGGGAGGGCGATCATGACGAATGACACACGCGCTCTGGCGCTCTTCTTCTCGCCTTTTGTCTCGTCGGCGATGCGGGTCGAGCCGCAATGGATCGACTATAACGGCCATCTCAACATGGCCTATTACCATGTCCTGTTCGACCGTGCGGTGGACGAAGTCTTCTCGCTGGTCGGCCTGACGCGGGATTATGTCGAGACACGCCACGCCTCGACCTTCACCGCGGAATGCCACATCCTCTACAAGCGTGAGCTGACCGACGGCGACCTCGTGCGTGTCACCGCCCAGCTGATCAGCTTCGACGACAAGCGCCTGCACTATTATCTGGAGATGCGCCACGCCCATGAGGGCTGGCTCGCCGCGACGAGCGAGAACCTGTCGCTGCATGTCGACATGGTCCATCGCAGGGTCGTGCCCTTTCCCGCCGACATCCTCGCGAATCTCGCCTTGATGAAGGCGGCGCACAGCATGATGCCGCGGCCGGCCACGATCGGTCGTATCATCGGCATGCCGAAGAAGTCGGCGATCCGCGTCGATGAGGCGGAGGAACGCGAGACGGAAACCGAGACCCGGCATTGAGCGCGGGCTTCAGGAGCGGGCCTCCCTCCCATCAGGCGCGGGAAACCCTTCTCCCCTTGCGGGAGAAGGTGGCACGGCGAAGCCGTGACGGATGAGGGGTCTCGCAACGACTGCCGCGCGACGCTTCAGCCGAGCTCAACGACAAAGGGCGGTGCGACCCTTCATCCGCCCCTTCGGGGCACCTTCTCCCGCAAGGGGAGAAGGATTCGCTACGGCCGCATCAGCGCCAGCTCCGCCCCGAAACGGCTTACACCTCACCCCTGTCCCTTACAGGAGAGGGGTTCCCTGCGCCCTTTCCTCGCCCCGTCTTCTCACCACCGCATGCACCGCATAGCCGCGATACGGCGCGCCAAGCCGGCACTCGGCCCCGGCCGCTTCCGCAAGCGCCTTCACCGTCCCCGGCAGATTTTCGCGCGGCATGACATGGAACAACGCGAGCCAGCGCAGCAACACCACCTTGAAGGCCGCCGGCAGCCCGCTCTGATCGCCGAAATCGACGATGTGCAACGAGCCGCCCAGATTGAGGCGGCGTAGCGCCTCGGCGACGACGCCCTGCCAGGGCGGGATCATCGACAGCGCGTAGGAGATCACGATCCGGTCGAAGCCCTGAAGGCCGAACAGCGCCTGCGGGTAGAAATCGGTGGCGTCGGCCTGGGCGAGCCGGATGCGATCTTCCAAACCCGCCTTCGCAACCGACGCGCGCGCCGTCGCCAGCATCTCGCTGGAGACGTCGAGCCCGTAGCAGACGCAGGATGGGTAACGCCTCGCGATCCGGATCAGATTGCGCCCGGTGCCACAGCCGATCTCCAGGACCGTAGCGCCGGGAGGCGGCTGCAGCCCGTCGATCAACTGGTCGCGGCCGAGCAGGTAGAACTTCCGGCTGGCATCGTAGATATGGCGCTGATGCCGGTAGATCCGGTCCATCAGCCCGGCGGCGGAGCCTGCTGGCGCCTCGGCCGCGTTCACCGGGCCTGCCCCTTCAGCACATAGAGGTGGAAGCCGCCATAGATCGCCGCGCGATCCTGCCGGCAGAGATCGCGGCTGCGCTCTTCCTCATAATGCCACTGGTCGAGGATCGCAGCGGGTATCCGGCCGGGCAGCAGACGCTCGTCGGCCGCTGTGCGGAAGATCACCCGCGCGCCCGGCCGGGCCGTGCGCGTGATCTGCGACCATAGCGCCGTAAGATCAGCGTCGTTCATCCAGTCCTGCGCATCGAGCAGCACATAGGCGTCACAGCTCTCGGCCGGCTGGTCTTCCAGGAATGCCGTGACCGCGCTCTGGCGATAGGAGACGCCCGGCGCCCGCTCCTTCACCGCCGCGAAATGCTGCGGCTGCAGATAGGGCGGGAAGGCCGCATCCGCCCCTTCGCCATAGCGCCGGCCGAAGGCCTGCTGGGCGAAGTAATTATCCTTCAGGTCGAAATCGCAGGCCAGACGCTCGAGCCTCAGCTTCAGCGCGCCGAGAATGCCGTCCTCGCCATCGGCGGCCAGCGCCTTGTACTGCGCCGGCGGGATGCCGAGCCCATAGAGCGAGGCCGGCTGGCGCACGAGCCAGCGCACCAGCTTGCGCTCGAAGACCGGCGCGAGATGCTGCTCATAGAGCGCCCGCTGCTCGGCAAGGGCGCGCGCCGCCAGCATCGCGCGCGGATTGCCGCCCAGCGCCCGCGCCAGCACATGGCCGGTGCCGATGAAGCGGCCGAGCAGGCCGTAGCGATAGAAGCCCTTGGCGAAGAGGTTGATCCGGCGGCGCCCATTGAGGCCTCGCCCCTCCCAATAGCCGCGCGAAACGGCATCGAGATGCGGCGCGATTTCACGGTCGTAGACGCCGACATTGTCGCGCGCATTCGCCCGGCCGAAGAAGCGCAGGAAATCCTCCTGCTTTTCCATCTTCGCCAGAGCCGCGAGCTTCAGCCGGCCGAGCGCGATATGCGCGCCGTTGAGATCGACGGCGCTGACGCGGATCGGCGCGGCCGTCAGATAGGAGAGGATGTTGCAGGAGCCGGAGGCGATCGCCACGACATGGTCGTCGGCCTTGAGCTGCAGCGCCGCCATGTCGACGACCGGATCTTCCCAGATCTGCGGATAGACCAGGCCAGAGAAGGCGCGGGCGAAGAGCCACTCCAGCATGCCCGCCTTCGACAGCGTCTTGCTGCGCCGGACGGCCAGTCCCAGGCCCGAACTCGTCATGCGGCGGGCCGCGCGCGCGGTTTGCATCGCCTGTTGCGTCACAGGTTTTCCTCTCTTTGCGGGTGGCGGGCCTGCTAGCATCGGACCGGAAAGTGGAAGCCACTTTCCGGGCAAATCCGATGCTTAAGCAAAGGGATAGATCGCCACATCGCGTCCGAATGGACGCGCGGCGATCTAGAGGAGTCGCGTGACGGTCAGGTGACGGTGCCCCGGCGATTGCCACGGCATGGTGAAATTGCCGGCAATCGGCGGGGCTGAAATCCGGCGCATGAGACGCCATATTGGCGGCACGAAAGCCGATGAGGCGCCCCACCGCCCCGCTGACAAGGAGATCGCAATGGGTCTGATGAGCATGTTCGGCGAGCCGAAGAAGCAGGACGAGACCTTCCCCTTCCAGCTGACCGATGCGCAATGGCGCGAGCGGCTGACGCCGGAGCAGTATCAGATCCTGCGTGGCCATGGCACGGAGCGGGCGGGCTCCTGCGCGCTCAACTACGAGAAGCGCGCCGGCACCTTCTCCTGCGCCGGCTGCGGCCAGAAGCTGTTCAGATCGGGCAAGAAGTTCGAGAGCGGCACCGGCTGGCCGAGCTTCGACCAACCGCTGGAGGGAGCCGTCGGCGCCTCGGAAGACTTCAGCTACGGCATGCACCGCGTCGAGGTGCATTGCGCCAATTGCGGCGGCCATCTCGGCCACGTCTTTCCGGACGGGCCGCCGCCCACCGGCCTGCGCTACTGCATCAACGGCGTGGCGATGAATTTCGAGCCGGAAGCGGCTTGACGCACTCTTCGTCATTCCGGGGCGCCGCGAAGCGGCGAGCCCGGAACCCATGAACACCACGCTGGGAGAGAAAAGTGAGGCGGTAAGCTGCAGGATTCTCCGGCCAAACCGATGTTCATGGGTTCCGGGCTCAGGCCTTCGGCCTGTCCCGGAATGACGATGCGCTCTACGAAACCACCGGCACCACCCGTCGCGCCAGCGCCGCCGCATCGACAGCCGGCGGCAAGTCCCCGAACTGCCCCGACCAGCCGCCAGCTAGCCGTGTGGCGACGAAGGCATCGGCCACGGCAGTCGATGCGAACCGCAGCAGCAGCGAGGCCTGCAGCAGCAACGCCAATCTCTCCGTCAATCGCCGTGCCTGCCCTTCGTTGCGGATCATTTCCGGCAGTTCGCCCTCAAGCCGCTTCAGCGCCGCATCGTAGCGCTTGTCCGCCCCCGCAGCGGCTAGCAGCTCCGCCCGTAGCACGTCGACCGCCCCCTCCTCCCGCGCTAGCGAGCGCAGCACGTCGAGGCAGATGACGTTGCCCGAGCCTTCCCAGATCGCGTTGAGCGGCGCCTCGCGATAAAGCCGCGCCATCGGATTCTCCTCGATGAAGCCGTTGCCGCCAAGGCATTCCAGCGCCTCGGTGACGACGGCCGGCGCCCGTCGCGTGATCCAGTATTTCGCGATCGGCGCCCCGACCCGCGCCAGCAGCCGCTCGCTCTGCGAGTCCTCCTGCCGGTCGAGCGCCGCGAACAGCCGGAAGGCAAGCCAGGCCGCAGCCTCGGCCTCGATGGCGATGTCCGCGAGCACGTTCTGCATGATCGGCTGGTCGATCAGCGCCTTCTGGAAGGCACGGCGATGCTGCGCGTGATGCGCCGCGAGCGAGACCGCCATCCGCATCAGCCCGGATGAGGCCGCCGCGATGTCGAGCCGCGAATTGTGGTTCATCGAGAGCCCGGTGCGGATGCCTCGCCCAGGCTCGCCGATGAGATGACCGATGGCGCCACGGAACTCGACCTCGGAGGAGGCATTCGAGCGGTTGCCGACCTTTTCCTTCAACCGCTGGATCGCGATGCCGTTGCGCGATCCATCCGGCAGCCAGCCCGGCACGGCGAAGCAGGAAATGCCTTCCTGCGTCCGCGCCAGCGTCAGGAAGACGTCGGAATGCGGCACCGAGAAGAACCATTTCCGGCCGTGGAGCGACCAGGTGCCGTCGCGGTTGTTCTCGGCATAAGTCTGCGTCTGGCGCAGATCCGAGCCGCCTTGCGTCTCCGTCATCGCCGTGCCGACCGTCGCGCCGGTCTTGAGATGCGCCGGCCCCTGCCGCGGATCGTAGCGATTGGAGGTAACGAGGGAGCCCCATTGCCCCCACAGCGTCGCATCCTGCTTCAGCACCGGCACGGCGGCGTAGGTCATGCTGATCGGGCAGCAAATGCCACTCTCGGCGCCGTACCAGAGATATTGCAGGGCGGCGCGGGCCACCTGTGCGCCGGGCTCCCGCCGGTTCCAAGCGAGCGCGTGCGTCTCCTGCCCGATGGCGAGGCTCATCAACTCGTGCCAGGCCGGATGGAAAGCGATCTCATCGATACGGTTGCCGAAACGGTCGAAGGCGCGAAGTTCGGGCGTGTAGCGATTGGCGAGATAGGCCAACTCCTGCACCCGCGCCGACCCCACCGTCCGCCCCGCCTCATGCAGCCGCTCCCGCGCCCAGTCGGCACCGGAGGTCGAGACGATGCCGGGCAGCACCGGATCGGCGGCAAAGGCATCGTAATCGGCCAGCACCGGCACCTGATTGGTGATCTCCCAGCGCTCGTCCCCGCTCTGCTTGGCCATTGCTGCCACCTCCCTGTGGAACGGGATATAAAATGATCGCTCCGGCAGGGCGCAATCCTGACACGAGCGCCCTATATTCGCCGGAGAACGAATCACGCACGAGCACACTGGTCCCTTGTCCGAGACTGACCCCTTTTCCGCCCCCCTGCCCCGCCCCGGTGGCCTTGCCGCGCGCGCCGCTGCGCAGCCCACGGCCGGCTATCTGACGGGGCTGAACCCGGAGCAGCGCCAGGCGGTCGAGGCGACGGAAGGCCCGGTGCTCGTGCTGGCCGGCGCCGGCACGGGCAAGACCCGCGTGCTCACCACCCGCATCGGCCATCTCATCGCGACCAACCGCGCCTATCCCTCGCAGATTCTCGCCGTCACCTTCACCAACAAGGCGGCGCGCGAAATGAAGGAGCGCGTCGCCCATCTCGTCGGCCCGGTCGCCGAGGGCATGCCCTGGCTCGGCACCTTCCACTCGATCTCGGCCAAGCTGCTGCGCCGTCACGCCGAACTGCTCGACCTGCGCAGCGACTTCACCATCCTCGACACCGACGACCAGATCCGCCTGATGAAGCAGGTGATCCAGGCCGAGAACATCGACGAGAAGCGCTGGCCCGGCCGCATGCTGGCGGGCTTCATCGATAGCTGGAAGAACCGCGGCCTTAGCCCCAAGGACGTGCCGCCGGGGGAGGCCGCCGTCTTCGCCAATGGCAAGGGCGGCAAGCTCTACGCTGCCTATCAGGAGCGGCTGAAGGCACTGAACGCCGTCGATTTCGGCGACCTGCTGCTGCACTGCCTGACGCTCTTCCGCGACTATCCGGACGTGCTGACGAGCTATCACGACCGCTTCCGCTACATCCTCGTCGACGAGTACCAGGACACCAACACGGCGCAGTATCTCTGGCTGCGCCTGCTGGCCCAGGGCCGCCGCAACATCTGCTGCGTCGGCGACGACGACCAGTCGATCTATGGCTGGCGCGGTGCCGAGGTCGACAACATCCTGCGCTTCGAGCACGACTTCCCGGGCGCGACCGTGATCCGGCTGGAGCGCAACTACCGCTCCACCGGCCATATCCTCGCCACCGCCTCGAAGCTGATCGCCCGCAACGAGGGCCGCCTTGGCAAGACTTTGCGCACTGAGGATGCACTCGGCGAGAAGGTCACCATCACCGGCGCCTGGGACAGCCAGGAGGAAGCCCGCCTGATCTCGGACGAGATCGAGGCGATGCAGGCCAAGAAGTACAATCTCGCCGAGGTCGCGGTCCTCGTCCGCATCTCCGCGCAGATGCGCGAGATCGAGGAGCGCTTCGTCCAGGCCGGCGTGCCCTATCGCGTCATCGGCGGCCCGCGCTTCTATGAGCGCGCCGAGATCCGCGACGCGCTCGCCTATCTGCGCTGCGTCGTCTCGCCGACCGACGATCTCGCCTTCGAGCGCATCGTCAATGTGCCCAAGCGCGGGCTGGGCGACGCGACGGTCCAGCTCCTGCACAACCACGCCCGCGCCACCGGCTTCTCGCTGATGCAGTCGGCCCGTGCTGCGGTCGAGAGCGACGAGTTGAAGCCCAAGGCCCGCACGGCCCTGCGCGAACTGGTCGAGGCCTTCGGCCGCTGGTCGGCCCGCGCCGAGCACATGCCGCAGGGCGAGCTCGCCGAATTGGTGCTGGAAGAGAGCGGCTACACCGAGATGTGGAAGAAGGATCGCTCGGCCGACGCCGCCGGGCGCCTGGAAAACCTCAAGGAGCTCGTCCGCTCGCTCGACGAGTTCCCCGATCTGCCGGCCTTCCTCGAGCACGTCTCGCTGGTGATGGATGTCGCGGACGGCGAGGCCGAGGCGCGGGTCTCGATCATGACGCTGCACGCCGCCAAGGGGCTGGAGTTCGACACGGTCTTCCTGCCCGGCTGGGAGGAAGGGCTCTTCCCGAACCAGCGCGCGCTCGACGAGAACGGCCGCGCTGGACTGGAAGAAGAGCGCCGTCTCGCCCATGTCGGCCTCACCCGTGCCCGCAAGAAGCTGAAGCTCTATTTCGCCTCGAACCGGCGCATCCACGGCCTCTGGCAGACCAGCCTGCCCTCCCGCTTCATCGACGAATTGCCGGAGGAGCATGTCGAGGTCGAGCAGGCCCCGACCAGCTACTCGCAAGGCGGCTACGGCGCCTCGCGCTTCGACCGGATGGAGAGCTTCGGCTCCAGCTACAACACGCCGGGCTGGCAGCGCGCGCAGGAGAACCGCGCACGCAATGGCGGTGGCAGCGGCTTCTCCGAGAGCGGCCGCGGCTTCGGCTCGGGCGGTTTCGGCGGCTCGTCGCGCCAGCGCGGCCCGTTGCTGATCGAGGGCGAGCTCACCGCAAAATCCACCGGTGAGTCCGCCTATGGCACCGGCGCCCGCGTCTTCCACGTCAAGTTCGGCCCCGGCTCCGTCGCCAGCGTCGATGGCAACAAGCTCACCGTCGATTTCGACAAGGCCGGCCGGAAGATGGTGCTGGACTCGTTCGTGCAGAAGGCGGGGTGAGTGCTTGATCCATTCTGCGGCTGCGGCGGCTTAAGCAAGTAAATCAATATGACAATTATTGATAACAACCTTTCATCCGCTATACGGTCAAGGTCTAAACTGAGGCCTTGTTCCAATGCTCACCAACAGCGCCGACATCATTCGCCGCCTGAAACGTGAGGGTTTCGTATTGAAAAGCGTGCGCGGCTCTCATCAGAAATACGTGCATGAGGCAACGAAGCGCATGGTGATCGTCCCCCATCCGAAGCGGGACATTCCAATCGGAACGGTCTATGCGATATATAAGGATGCGGGCTGGGAACGAGATTGAACGGACGTCGCCATGCGACACTACATTGCAGTCGTCCATAAGGACGAAACATCCTGCTACGGCGTGTTCTTTCCGGACGTGAAGGGGGTGTTCACGGCCGGCGATACGCTGGAAGAAGCTTTCAGCCAAGCCCGGGACGCCCTCGAGTTTGCAGCGGAAAGCTGGATCGAGGATACAGCCTCCGACTTTCCGGAGCCGCGCTCGATCGACGAATTGCGCACCGATCCCGATTTTGTCGACGCCTCCAAGGACGCCATCCTGATGGCGATTCCCTTTGGCCGGACACCGGCGCGTATCGCAGCCGAATGAATTGACCCACTACGTCGCCATCAGCTTCCAGGCACCGGAGTTCTACAGGAAGCTCGGCTGGCAGGTCTTCGGCGAGATCGCGCCGAAACCGCCGGGCGCGACCCGGGTCTACCTGACCAAGGACCTGTGAGCGCTCAGGCGCCGCCTTCCCGCTCGCGGAACGCCTTCCGCGCCGCCGAGACCTCCCCATAGTAGGTCTCAGCCCAGACCCAGACCCCGCAGAAGGCCGCGCTGAGTTCGCGCCCCAGCTCGGTCAGCGTATAGTCGACATGGGGCGGAATCACCGGATGGACGGTTCGGATGACGAGCCCGTCGCGCTCCATCTCCCGCAAGGTCTTCGTCAGCATCTTCTGGCTGATGCCGCCGACCATGCGGCCGACCTCGGTGAAGCGCAGCGTGCCATGCTCCTCCAGAGCCTCCAGCACCAGCATCGTCCATTTGTCCGCCACCTGCGCGATGACCTGCCGCACCAGCGACTCCACCGCCGGGCTGACCGGCGGAATGGCGTCGCTGCGCGCATGCATCGCCGCCATCGCGGTTCGGATCGCCTGCATCCGACACTCTCCTTTTGGTATGTATGGCACTTTCAAGCGCCTTCTTTCCTTTGAAGACTGACGATGCCACCTCCTGGGACGCAACCACAAGAGGGCTTCCAATGAACATCTCCGGAAACACCATCCTGATCACCGGCGGCGGCTCGGGCATCGGCCGGGCGCTGGCCGAAGCGCTGCACACCAAGGGCAATCAGGTCATCATCGCCGGCCGGCGCGAGAACGTCCTCGACGAGGTCACCGCCGCCAATCCGGGCATGGCCTCGATGCTGCTCGACATCCAGGACAAGGCCGACATCGAGGCCTTCGCCCGGCAGGTGGTCGAGCGCTTCCCGAAGCTCAACGCCGTCCTCAACAATGCCGGCATCATGAAGCCGGAAGACGTCCCGGCCGCCGACAATCTCGCCATCGCCGAAGAGACGATCACGACCAATCTGCTCGGGCCGATCCGCCTGACGACGGCGCTGCTGCCGCATCTCCTGAAGCAGCCCGGCGCCACGGTCCTGACCGTGTCCTCCGGCCTCGCCTTCGTGCCGCTCGCGGCGACCCCGACCTACAGCGCGACCAAGGCAGCGATCCACTCCTGGTCGATCAGCCTGCGCGAGCAGCTCAAGGGTACCTCGGTCGAGGTCATCGAGATCGCTCCGCCGTATGTGCAGACCGAACTGCTCGGCCCGCAGCAGGCGGTCGATCCGGCCGCCATGCCGCTCGCCGACTTCATCGCCGAGGTCATGACGATCCTCGAAACCGGGCCCGACGCCGCCGAGGTGATCGTCGAGCGCTGCAAGCCGCTGCGCTATGCCGAGGCCGCGGGCACTTTTGGTCAGGTTTTCGCAGCACTGAATGCGCAGCACGCATAAGAAGACGCGACGCTTGCCGTCATGGTCGGGCTTGTCCCGACCATCCACGTCTTTCTTCGTGCAATGCGGTGTTCAAGACGTGGATGCTCGCCACGAGGGCGAGCATGACGGCGAGGCAACGAGAGATGGTCGGGTCAAGCCCGACCATGACGAGCCTGCATTCACGCGCATGACAACCTCGCCGCCCCCTGCTAATGCCACCGCATGCGCGAAGGCCTTCTGCCAGCGACGGTTGCGACCGTCTTTGAACTCTCCACCTCGGGCGAGAAGGCCCGGGCCCTGACCGAATTGCTCGGCGAGATCTTCGACCCGACCGAGACCGCGATTTCGGCCTTCGAGATCGAGGAAGGCGTAACCACCCTCTCGCTGAACGCGCCCTGGAAGGTCGAGATCTACTTCGCTCAGCACCCGGACGAAGAGGCGGTGCGCGACCTGCTGCGGCCGATCGTCGGCGATCTCGTCGACGCGACACCGTTCACCACCGTGAACACGCGGGATTGGGTCGCGACGAGTCTCGACGGGCTGAAGCCCGTGCGCGCCGGCCGCGTCATCGTCCATGGCGCGCATGACCGGGATGTCGTGCGGGTCAACGACGTCGCCATCGAGATCGAGGCGGCGCTCGCCTTCGGCACCGGCCATCACGGCACCACCTCAGGCTGTTTGCTAGCGCTGGACGCCGAACTGAAGAAGCGCCGCCCGCGCCACGGGCTCGATGTCGGCACCGGCACGGGCATCCTGGCGCTGGCGCTGGCCAAGCAGATCAAGCGCAAGGTCGTCGCCGGCGATATCGACGCGATCGCGGTCGAGGTCTCCGCCCACAACGCCCGCCTCAACCACGCGCCGAACGCGCTCGACCTTTATGTCGCGCCGGGCCTGCGCCACGCCAAGGCGAACCGCCCCGGCCATTTCGACCTGGTCTTCGCCAATATCCTGGCCGGGCCGCTGAGGCAGCTCGCGCCCGCGATCGCGCGCGTGCTCTCGCGGGACGGAACGCTCATCCTGTCCGGCCTGCTGGCCATGGATGTCGCCGGGGTGGTCTCGGCCTATCGGCACCACGGCATCTATCTCGTCAGCCAGTCGTTGCGCGAAGGCTGGGCGACGCTGGTCATGAAAAAAGGCGGCGCAGCCCCGAGGCCGCGCCACCTTTGCTAGACCACTTGCGCGCCCTGAAGCGCGCCGTCGCTTCGAGCCTTAAGACTCAGAAGTCGATGTGGCCGTACTTCTGCTCCGCCTCGGCCTGCGCTGTCGCTCGCGACCGTCATTCCCAATGGTCGATGTGGCCGTATTTCTGCTCCGCCTCAGCCTGCAGGCTGCGGGCATCGTGCCAGACGGCGGCGGCGAACTTCGCCGCATTGGCGATCTGTTCGGCGACATGCTTGATGATGGCGATCATGGTTCTGGTCCTTTGCGTTGTCGGCGCGCGGGCAAGCCGCAGCGGCCGGAAATTCAGCGGTTGAAAGGCAGCGAGACGTCGTTCGACAGCGTCGCGGACGGATAGCCGCCCAGGACGATCTCAGCCTCGTTGACGAGGAGGTTGCGGGCGCGCAGTTCGCGCGCAGCGGAGCGCTTGCGGCTCTCGATCAGCGCGGCATAAAGGCGTTGCATCAGGCTCGGCTTGTCGGCCTTGCGGGCCTTGACTTCGGCCACCACTGCTAGGGGCAGCACGTCGGCATTGTTCAACACATAGGTCATGGGTCTATCTCCGAAAAAACGAAGGACAGTCCCGGTCGCTTCCTCGTTCTCTTATGCGACTAAAGTGGGATCATTTCGCAATTGCGAGAAGATGTGTTCGCATATGCAAGATATGCGCAAAACGCATGCAATCTGCCCAGATCCGTTAATATTTGCGTCGATTGCATAACGAAACGGCACAATGCGGAGCTGTGAGGCACCGCGATCCCACGGAACAGGCATCGCCGCCGCGATGCATTTGCGCTGGCGCTTTCGCCGGTGGAGCGCGACGATGGCTCACATTATGCCGGACCTCGCCATGACCGAATCGACCTTGCCGACCTGCCGCTTCCAGTCCTTCTCCGAGCCCAGCGACCCCAGGCTGGTCGCCGGCCGCGTCTCCGCGCTGCGCATGGCGCTCGCGGCACAGGGCCTCGACGGCTTCATCATCCCGCGCGCCGACGAGCATCAGGGCGAATACGTCCCGGCCCATATGGCCCGCCTCGCCTGGCTGACCGGCTTCACCGGCTCGGCCGGCAATGCCATCGTCCTGGCCGACAAGGCGGCGCTGATCGTCGATGGCCGCTACACTATCCAGTCGGCCGCGCAGACCGACACGGCGGTGGTCACCCCCGTCCGCATGGAGGAGACGCCGCTGGAGCGCTGGATCGAGCAGAACCTGCCGGCCGGCGGCAAGCTCGGCTACGATCCCTGGCTGCACACTGTCGACGGCGTCGCCAAGCTGGAGAAGGCGGCCGCTGCGGCCGGCGGCAGCCTTGTCGCCCTCGCTGCCAATCCGATCGACACGCTCTGGGCGGACCGCCCGGCCGCGCCCAGCGCTCCGGTCAAGCCCCATCCGGCCGACTATGCCGGCGAGGACTCCGCCTCGAAGCTTGACCGCATCCGCAAGGCGCTTGCCGAGGCGAAGGTCGATGCGCTCGTCGTTTCCGATCCGCATGCGCTGGCCTGGGTCTTCAACATCCGCGGCGGCGATGTCGAGCACACGCCGCTGCCGCTCGGCTATGCCGTCGTCCCGCGCGAAGGCCGCCCGACCGTGTTCCTCGCGCCCGAGAAGATCACCAACGAGGCCGGCGACGCCATCGGCGCGGTCGGCGAGATCGCGGCACCCGCGGCGCTCGAAGAGCAGCTCAGGAAGCTGGGCGCGGCCAAGGCCAAGGTCCGCCTCGATGCGACCACTGCCGCCTCGGCGCTGGCGACGCTGATCGCCCAGGCCGGCGGCACGCCCGATGCCGGCAGCGACCCGATCGCATTGATGAAGGCGCGCAAGAACGCAGCCGAGCTCAAGGGCACCCGCACCGCCCATCTGCGCGACGGTGCGGCGATGACGAACTACCTCTCCTGGCTCGCGCGCGAGGCGCCGAAAGGCAATCTCACCGAGATCGACGCCGTCGCGGCGCTCGAGGCCGAGCGGCTGAGGACCGGTCTGCTCAAGGACGTTTCCTTCACGACCATCGCCGGCGCCGGCCCCAACGCCGCCCTGCCGCATTACCGCGTCAGCGAGGCGACCAACCGCCGGCTGGAGCCAGGCATCTTCCTGGTCGATTCAGGCGGCCAGTATGAGGACGGCACCACCGATATCACCCGCACCATCGTCATCGGCGAGCCCACGGCCGAGATGCGCGACCGCTATACCCGCGTGCTCCAGGGCCATGTCGCGATCTCGCGGCTGGTCTTCGTCAAGGGCACCTCGGGCGCACAGCTCGACGCCTTCGCCCGGCTGCCGCTCTGGCAGGGCGGCTTCGACTTCGACCATGGCACCGGCCACGGCGTCGGCAGCTATCTCTCGGTCCATGAGGGGCCGCAGCGCCTCTCCAAGCTCGGCACCACGCCGCTGGAGCCGGGCATGATCCTCTCCAACGAACCCGGCTACTACAAGCAGGGCGAGTACGGCATCCGCATCGAGAACCTGATCGTCGTCGAGGAGCGCCTGATCCCCGGCGCCGAGCGCACGATCTACGGCTTCGAGACCATCACCTGGTGCCCCTATGAGCGAGCCCTGATCGACACCGCGCTGCTCGATGCCGGCGAGATCGCCTGGATCGACGCCTATCACGCGAAGGTCTGGGAGAAGTTGTCTCCGCTGGTCGAGGGCGAGGCGAAGAGCTGGCTGGAGAAGGCCTGCCGGCCGTTGTGAACCTCCTCCCTTCTCCCCCTGCGGGAGAAGGTGGCTCGGCGAAGCCGAGACGGATGAGGGGTCTCGCTACGCATCCGGAGTTGTACTGGACAGGTGCGCCAACGATGAACGGCTGTGCGACCCCTCATCCGCCTGCCGGCACCTTCTCCCACAAGGGGAGAAGGGCGCTACTCACATCACCATCCGGAACGCCACCACGGCCACGACACCCACGGCCACGACGCCCAACAGCGGCAGCCGCGTCGCGGCCAGTGCGGCGATCGCCGCGGCGGCCGTCTCGGCCCAGCCGGTGGCGAGCGCGCTCGGCGCGATCACCGCGACCAGCACCGCGGGCGGGATCGCGTCGAAGGCAGCTTGTGCCCGCGGCGACAGGTTGAGCCGCCCGGCGAGCGCGAGCCCGGCCACGCGCGTCGCATAGGTCACGATCGCCATGCCGAGGAAGGCGAGGAGGTTGATCGGATCGACGCTCATGCCTGCGCCTCCTTCGTCGCCGACTGCTCCTCCGCACCAGCCGCGAGCCAGGCCGCCAGCAAACCGCAGATCGCCCCCGCCGCGACATGCCAGGGCGGCCCGGCAAGGCGATAGGTCACGGCCGAGGCGATACCGGCCGCCGCGACCGTCCAGAACGTCACCCGCCCCTTCCAGAAGGCTGCGACCAGCGCGATGAACAATGCCGTGAAGGCGAAATCGGCGCCGAGCCGCTTCGGATCGCCCAGAACGGCGCCGATGGTCGCGCCCAGCGTCGAGTTGACGAGCCAGCCGGTGACGAAGGGGATGACCATCGCGAACCAGTAGGCCGGGGTCAGGCGATGCGTGCGGGCTCGCTTCTCGGCCAACGCCCAGTTCTCGTCGGCCATGTAGTAGAGGCCGGGAAACTTCTGCCAGCGGCTGAAGCCTTCGAGCTTGGGCGCAAGCGAAGCCCCCATCAGCACATGGCGGGCATTGATCAGCAGCGTCGAGAAGACGATCGCAGCGACCGGAGCCGGCGTCGCCCAGAGCTCCACCGCCGCGAACTGAGCGCCGCCGGCGAAGACCATGGCGCTCATCAGGAACACCTCCAGCGGGGAAAGCCCCTTGCTGGCGGCCACCGCGCCGAAGAGCAGGCCGATCGGCGCCGCCGCCACCGCTGCCGGCCAGATGTCGTTCAGGCCGCGCCTGATATCGTCGCGAAGGGATGACATGTCGTGTCCGTCTTTCGGAAAGCGTGCCGCTCAGCCGGTATGCGCGGCGCGGAAGGCGCCGGGCGTGACGCCGAGCCGCGCCTTGAACGCGCGCGTCAGATGGGCCTGATCGCAGAAGCCGGTGGCGGCGGCGACGGCGCCCGGCGCCTCGCCCCGGCGCAGGCGCTCCCGTGCCCGCCGCACGCGAATATCGACCAGATAGGCATGCGGCGTCAGCCCGGTCTCACGGCGGAAGGCCCGGATCAGATGATGGCGCGGCAAACCGCAGCCGCGCGCGATCTCGGCCAACGAGAGGTCTTCGTCATAGCGCGCTTCCAGCATCGTCTTGGCGAAGGCGACCGGCCCCTGCTCGCGGCCGATCTCGCGCACCGACAGATCGGCATGCTTCGCCACGCAATAGGCATAGGCGCGCAGTAGCCCTTCCTCCCCGGCCAGCATATCCCGGCCATCATCGAGCAACCGGTGCGCGGCGGCGAAGATCGCGGCTCCTTCGGGGTCGTGCACCATCGGTTCGTGGAAGAACGGCGTCCCGACATCCTCACGCCCCGCGAGTGAGGCGGCGATCTCGCGCATCAGCTCGATCGTCGGATAGCTCATCCGATAGCGATACCCACCGTCGTAAGGCAGGCCGTCATGGACATCGAAGGGGTGGTTGAAGACGACATCGCCGGCCGAGGCGTACATGCGCCGGCCGCGCGCATGCCAGACCTCGCAACCCGCCTCGATCGTACCGATCGCAAAGGTCTCGTGGACATGCGGGGCATAGGCATGGGTGGAGAAGCGCGCCGACAGGAACTCAAGTCCGTCGAAGCGGGCCGCCGTGAAGATGCGCGCGTGCTCCCCCGGCAGGAGGGGCGTCTGCGCGAGCGCTTCGCCTTGGCTGATCAAATCCATGCCGGCAGGATACAGCCGATCGCACTGCCCTTGTCTTGAAGAAAAGTGATCGGGCGCATCACGCGCCCGATCGGTTTCGTCGCTGTCGCGCGCCTCAGACGGCGTGGGCAGCGCCACCCGCGCCGACCCGCTCGGGGCTCTTCGCGCCGAGCAGCAGCACGCCGAGGCCGCCGACCAGCGTCGCGACAGTGGCATAGGCGATCACGCCCAGCGTGCCGAAGCCATCGACCAAGAGCCCGCCGAAGATGGCACCGCTCGCAATCGCGACCTGGAACGCCGCGACGAGCAGGCCGCCGGCCGATTCAGCTTCCTCCTCCGGCGCGACGCGCACCAGCCAGGTCTGGAAGCCGACCGGCAGCGCACCGAAGGCGAAGCCCCAGAGTCCGACCGCAACGGCCGAGGCGATCGGCGAAGCGCCGACGAGCAGCAGGCTCCCCCCCATCAATGCAATCGCGAAGGCGCCGAAGATCACCGAGGCCTTGGCGCTGCGCGCCGTGATCGCACCGCCGAGGAAATTGCCGAAGAAGCCGCCGACGCCATAGGCCAGCAGGACGAGCGAGATCGCCTCGACCGAGAGCTGCGGGATCTGCTCCAGAAACGGGCGCACATAGGTGAAGCCGGCGAAATGCCCGGAGATCACCACGACGATGCCGGCCAGGACGAGCGCGATGCTCGGTCGGCCGAGCAGGCGGAAGAGCGTGCGGATATCGGGGGAACCGCGCGCCGGCAACCGCGGCAGCACGGCCATCTGGATGACGAGCGTCGCCACACCGATCAGAGCCGAAAGCCAGAACACGACACGCCAGCCCATGAGGTTGCCGACATAGGCGCCGATCGGCGCGGCGCTCACCGTGGCGACCGAGACGCCGGTGAAGATCAAGGACATCGCCTTGGGCATGGCGCTCGGCGGCACCAACCGCATCGCGGTCGCCGCGACCATCGACCAGAAAGCGCCGAGCCCGATGCCGAGCAGGACGCGGGCGAAAAGCAATGTCGTGAGATTGGTGGCAACCGCAGCGAGCGCGCTGGACAGGATCAGCAAGCCGGTCAGCGACCAGATGACGATGCGCCGGTCGATGCCGCGCGTTACGATGGCGGCGGCGAGGCCGGCAATGGCACCGACGACCGCGGTGGCGGTCACGGCCTGCCCGGCCGCCCCGACCGAAACGCCGACATCGGCGGCCATCGGGGTCAGGAGGCTGGCGGGCAGGAATTCGGCCGTGACGAGGCCGAAGACGCCGAAAGTCAATGAGACGACGGCGGCCCAGGCCGGCTTTTCGCGGGCCTCCTCGGCTGTGTCGTCAAATTCGAGTGCAGTGGCAGAAAGGGAATCTGACATGGGGGTCTCCATGAGGTCGCCGGAAGATGGGCGTGGCCCCATGGAGTTTCCATGCTATATAATCCGCATCTCATGACCATTCGTCCAGGTTTGCGATGACCGCTTCCGCCGATCACCTGACCGAGATGCTCCGGGGCCTGAGACTCGACGGCGTCGACTACAGCCGCTGTCAGATGGCCGCCCCCTGGGGCGTCGCTTTCCCGCAGAGCCGCGAGGCCTGCTTCCATTTCATCTCGCGCGGCGGCTGCTGGCTGAAGACGCCTGCTGGCGAATGGCTGGGGCTCAGCGACGGCGACGCCGTGCTGCTGCCGCGCGGCGGCGGCCATGTGCTGGCGAGTTCGCCGGAAGTCGTCGCGTCTCCGCCCTGCAATTGTCGGGTGCGCGAGGCCTATGGCAATGTCTTCGACGTCGAGGGCGGCGGCACGGGTGAGCATATGCTCCTCTTCACCGGGCGCATGACCTTCAATGTCGATCTCGACCACCCGCTGCTGCGGCTGATGCCGGATGTGATGCAGATCTATGATTTCACCGCCAATGAGCCCGGCCTTCCGCATCTGCTTGAGGCGATGGGCCGGGAGGTTGCGATGGACCGGGTCGGTGCCGGCGGAATTCTCGCCCGCCTCGCCGATGTCGTCGCCGCCACGATCATCCGGAGTTGGGTCGAGTTCGGCTGCGGCACCGCCAAGGGTTGGGTCGCGGCGGCGCGCTGCCCGACGATCGGCCGTGTGCTGGCGGCGATCCACGCCCATCCCGAGACCGACTGGACGGTCGAAAGCCTCGCGGAGCTGATGGGCGCCTCGCGCTCCGGCTTCGCCGAGCGTTTCGCCGAGGTCGTCGGGGAAACCCCGGCGCGCTATGTCGCGCAGGTCCGGATGCATCAGGCCCGGCAATGGCTGGCACGCGACAAGCTGCGGATCGCAGTGGTCGCCCAGCGCCTCGGCTACGAGTCCGAGGCCTCGTTCAGCCGCGCCTTCAAGCGCATCACCGGTTTGGCTCCGAGCCAGGTACGGGCGGCGGGCGAGGCGCCGCCGGCCGCGATGTTCACACCATCGGTGGCGGCAGCGGAGTAGCTGGCGACACTCTCGCGTCATGGTCGGGCTTGACCCGACCATCTCAGGACGAGAAGGCGCCCTATCCGGGACGAGATTCTCGGGTCTGCGCTTTGCTCCGCCCGAGAATGACGAGCCAGTTTACCCACCCACCAGATCGAACCAGCCGGCCTCGTCGATCACCTCGACGCCGTGCTTGGCGGCATCCTTGAGCTTGGAGCCGGCGCCCGGCCCGGCGACGAGCAGGTCCGTCTTCGACGAGACCGAGCCCGCGACCTTGGCACCAAGCCGCTCGGCCATCGCCTTGGCCTCGTCACGGGTCATCCGCTCCAGCGCGCCGGTGAACACAACGATCTTGCCGGCGACGGGGCTGGCCGAGGCCACCGCCTCCAGCGGCTGGGGCGCAACCTCGACCAGCAGCCGGTCGAGCAACTGTTCGTTATGCGGCTCGCCGAAGAACTCGATCAGCGCCTCGACCACGGTCGGTCCGACGCTGTCGATGGCATCGAGTTCCTGCCGCTCGGGCGAGGTCTCGTCGGCGGCAGCGATGCCCGCCGCCCGCAGCGCCTCGAACGAGCCGTAGTGGCGCGCCAGAAGCCGTGCGGTCGTCTCGCCGATATGGCGGATGCCGAGCCCGAAGATGAAGCGGTTGAGCGGCGGCCGGCGCCGATCCTCGATCGCGTCGAACAGCTTCTTCGCGCTGACGGCACCGAAGCCCTCCTTGTCCTTGAGCTTCTTGAGATTGGCCGCATCGCGCTGGGCCAGCGTGAAGATGTCCGCCGGCTCCTTCACGGGCAACTCGGGATCGCTGTGGAAGAACTCGATCTGCTTGTCGCCGAGGCCGTCGATGTCCATGGCATCGCGCGAGACGAAATGCTTCAGCCGCTCGACCGATTGCGCCGGGCAGATCAGGCCGCCGGTGCAGCGGCGCACTGCATCCTCCTTGCCGGTGCGCGGATTGAGCTCGCGCGTCGCATGGCTGCCGCAGGCCGGGCAGAGCGTCGGGAATTCATAGGGCTTCGAATCCGCAGGCCGTTTCGACAGATCGACCGCCTCGACGCGCGGGATGACGTCGCCCGCGCGCTTCACCGTCACCGTGTCGCCGATGCGGATGTCGGTGCCGTCGCGGATCGGCAGCCCCTTGGAATCGAAGCCGCGGATATAATCCTCGTTGTGCAGCGTCGCATTGGTCACCACGACGCCGCCGACCGTCACCGGCTTCAGCCGCGCCACCGGCGAGAGCGCACCCGTGCGGCCGACCTGGATGTCGATGGCTTCCAGAACGGTCGTCGCCAGCTCGGCCGGGAATTTATGGGCGATCGCCCAGCGCGGCGCCCGCGAGACGAAGCCGAGCCGCGCCTGCAGCGCGAGATCATCGACCTTGTAGACCACGCCATCGATATCGTAGCCGAGCGTGGCGCGCTGGCTCTCGATCAGCCGATACTGGGCGATCAGCTCCTCCACGCTCCCGCAGCGCCGCATCAGCGGGTTGGTGCGGAAGCCCCAGCGCCTGAAGGTCTCGACCACGCCCATCTGCGTCGGCGCCGGCAGCACCGGCATCTCACCCCAGGCATAAGCGAAGAAGCGCAAGGGACGGGAGGCGGTGACGCCTACGTCGAGCTGGCGCAGCGAGCCGGCCGCGGCGTTGCGCGGATTGGCGAATTCGGTCAGCCCCTTCTCGCGCTGGCGTTCGTTGATCCCTGCGAAATCGGCATGGCCGAGATAGACCTCGCCCCGCACCTCCGCGATCTCCGGAACATCCGGCCCGGCCAGCGTCGCGGGGATTTCAGAGATGGTGCGGGCGTTGACGGTGACGTCCTCGCCCTCCTCGCCGTCGCCGCGCGTCGCCGCCGCGACCAGCTCGCCCTTCTCGTAGCGCAGCGAAAGCGACAGACCGTCGATCTTGGGCTCGGCGGTGAAGTCGATGCCGTCCTCCTCCTTGCGGCCGAGGAAGCGGTAGACCCGGCCGACGAACTCGGCGACGGCCTCGTCCGAGAAGGCGTTGTCGAGCGATAGCATCGGCACGCGATGCCGGATCTTGGCGAACTTGCCGGAAGGCTTGGCGCCGACCTTGCCGCTGACGCCGCCGGTCTCCTTCAGCTCGGGAAAGGCCTCCTCGAGCGCGACCAGTCGCCGACGCTTCGCGTCATAGGCCGCGTCGTCCATGATCGGCTGGTCTTCCTGGAAATAGGCGTCGTTCGCCGCCTGCACCTGCGCGGCGAGCTGCTTGTGCTCGGCCTTCGCCTTGCGCGGCGTCAGCTCGGCAATCGACGTTTCGGAGAGGGCGGTGTCTTTGGCGTCGCTCATGGCACAGCATTAGGCGAGATGGCGGTGACGAGGAAGGGCAGCAGCCGACCGCCCAACAACCTCCTGAGAAAGCAACTCGACTCACATCCGCGAGAAGGCTTGCGACAAATCCGGCTTTCGCGCGTATAGTTTGCGAGCTGGGATTTGGAAGCTCGACGCCGCAGGCCGTTGACGCCAGGGACATGTCGACAGCCGTGGTGAACCGGGCCGGAACCGGGAGGCACGCCATGGCCAATGTCGACGGCACCGTACATGACATCGTCACGCTGTCGCAGCCTCGCATCAAGACCATCACCACGATGGATTTGCGCGAGGCGCTGCAGCGCGGCTGGGAAGATTTCATGGCGCAGCCGAGCCATCTGGTCTTCATCGCGGTGATCTATCCCATCGCCGGCATCCTGCTGGCGCAGCTCACCGTGAGCTACAACATCTTCCCCCTGCTCTTCCCGCTGCTCAGCGGCTTCGCACTGATCGGCCCCTTCGCCGCGATCGGGCTCTATGAGGTGAGCCGCCGGCGCGAGAAGGGGCTCGACTCCTCCTGGAGCCACGCACTCGAAGTGCTGCGCTCGCCCTCGATCAGACAGATCCTGCTACTGGGCGGGATGCTGACCGGGCTCTTCCTCGCCTGGCTGTTCAGCGCCTGGCTCCTCTATCGCGGCATCCTCGGGCTACCCGCCGATGTCTCGACCGCCGATTTCCTGCGGGCCGTCTTCACCACGGCCGATGGCTGGATCATGATCGTCATCGGCAACTCACTTGGGCTGCTCTTCGCGATCGTCGCCTTCTCGATCTCGGTGGTGTCCTTCCCGCTGATCATCGACCGGCATGTCGATGCACCGACCGCGATCCGCACCTCGATCGCCGCCGTCGAAGCCAATCCGCGCATGATGATGTACTGGGGCCTGATCGTGACCGGGCTTCTGGTGCTCGGCTGCCTGCCGGTGCTGGTCGGGCTGGTCGTGGTCATGCCGGTGCTCGGCCACGCCACCTGGCACCTCTACCGCAAGCTCGTGGGCTGACGCCCGACGAGGGCCCTTGCTTTCCCATGCGGGAACCTTTGGGGGCCGCATGGGGTTCACCCCCTGCCAAATCGAGCCGAACGGCTCCCTCAGCCAGGGGGTTTTCATGAACAACATCATCTATATCGTCGGCCTCGTCGTCGTCGTCCTCGTCATTCTCTCCTTCCTCGGCCTGCGCTGAGGCGGGAGAGTCCGCAAGTGACCGACACCGGCTGGGCAACGACGCTTAACCGCGGCGCGGCTTGCCTTTTCCGAACGGCTTGCCGCCTGCGGGACGCCCGCCATCCTGCCGCTCCGGCTTGCCGGCGAAGGGCTTCCCCTTCGAAGCAAACGGCTTCTTGAAACCGCCACCAGGCTTGCCATCATCCCGGCGCGGACGAGCGTCATCGCGCTGGGGCCGGCCTTCCGCGTGATAGGGCTTCCGATCCTCTCCACGCGGCTCGCGATGCTCACCGTCTTTGGGTGGGAACCGCTTGCGCTGCGGCCTGTCCTCGCCCGTCTCGGGCCGATCCCGGAACGCACGCGGCGCGGCCGGGCGCTCGGCTTTGTCGGAGAACGACTTGGCTGGCCGACGCTCCGCCTCGGTCGTCGGCTCGATGGTGATCCGGTCGCGGTCCGGCACGCGCGCCGACTCGTAGAAGCGATCGGCCACATCGGCGTCGATCTCGACCTTGGTCTCGCGATCGAAGATGCGGATGGCACCGACCTCGTCGCGGGTGATCCGGCCACGGCGGCAGAGCATCGGCAGAAGCTGGCGCGGATCGGCGCCCTGCTTGCGGCCGATATCGAGGCGGAACCAAACTGTGTCCCCGCGCGGGCCCGCCGGCTTGCGCGGCCGCTCGTCGTCTTCGCCGCCCTCGCGCCCGGCCCCGAACGGCCGGCGCTTGGCGGCATAATCCTCGGTCGTGCGAGCGGGCTTGCGCTCGTCGCGGCCATAACCGGGATCGCCGGCCTCCTCCGCTGCAGGCAGACGCGCGCGATAGAGCCGGACCAGAGCGGCGGCGATCTCGCGCGCCTCGCGGCCCGCCATCAGCGCCTCAATCATCCCGACATCGTCGTCGCCGACCTCGCCGCTCAGCATCGGATCGGCGAGCAAACGCTCCTGATCAAGCGCACGAATCTCCTCCGCCGTCGGCGGGCCGATCCACTCGGCCTCGACCCGGCCCTCCATCAGGAGCCGCTCGGCCTTGCGCCGGCGCGACTGCGGCACCAGCAGCACGCTCGTGCCCTTGTTGCCGGCGCGGCCGGTCCGGCCCGAACGGTGCTGCATCACCTCGGAATCGTTCGGCAACTCAGCGTGGATGACGAGGTCGAGCCCCGGCAGGTCGATGCCGCGCGCCGCGACATCGGTCGCGACGCAGACCCGCGCCCGGCCGTCGCGCAGCGCCTGCAGCGCGGCATTGCGCTCATTCTGGCCGAGCTCGCCCGACAGCGCGACGGAGGTGAATCCGCGCTCCAGCAGGATCGCCTCGAGATGGCGCACGGCGTTGCGGGTGTTGCAGAAGACGAGCGCCACCGGCGCATCGTGGAAGCGCAGCAGGTTGACGACCGCAAGCTCCGCCTCCTTGGGGTAAACGCGCACGGCCTTGTAGGCGATGTCGGCATGGCCGCGCCGCGCCGCTTCCACTTCGATGCGCAGCGCGTCGCGCTGGTAGCTCTGGGCCAGCTGGACGATGGCTTTCGGGAAGGTCGCGGAGAACAGCAGGCTTCGCCGCCCCTCGGGGGTCGTCTTCAGGATGTATTCGAGATCGTCGCGGAAGCCGAGATCCAGCATCTCGTCGGCCTCGTCGAGGACGACCGCCTTCAGCGCCGAGACGTCGAGGCGGCGGCGCTCGATATGGTCGCGCAGGCGGCCAGGCGTACCGACGACGATATGCGCGCCTTCGTCGAGCAGCATCGCTTCGCGGCGCGGGTCCATGCCGCCGACGCAGGAGATCACCCGCGCCCCGGTCTGGGCGTAGAGCCAGGCGAGCTCGCGTTGCACCTGCAGGGCGAGTTCACGGGTCGGCGCGATGATCAGCGCCAGCGGTTCGGCGGCGGCGCCCAGCCGCTCGGCCCCGCCCAGCAGCGTCTCGCCGATCGCGAGGCCGTAGGCGATGGTCTTGCCGGAGCCGGTCTGCGACGAGACCAGCAGGTCGCGCCCAAGCGCGGCGTCTTCGAGCACGGCGCTCTGCACCGGCGTCGGTTCGGAATAGTTGCGATCGGCGAGCGCGCGCGCGAGCGGCGGGCTCGTGAGGGAGAAGGACATGCGATAACGGGCCTAGGGTTGCGGCGTAGTCGGCGGAACGACGCTGAAGCGTGGGCGATGGGTTCGAGCGGCACTGACGGGCAGGCTGCACCATCGGATGAGAGCGGCTCATAAAGCAAAGCGCGGCAAAAGGAAATGCAGTGTCGCCAGCGCGCTGCGCAGGGCCGGGCGAAGCAGAACGCGCCTTGCCGCCAACCCGCCGACGCCGCTAGCTTCCGGCACGATCGGTGAAGCCCGATGCCTGAATGGAGAACGCCCATGGATCAGAAATCACGTCGCATCGGCGCCTATGAGGTTTCGATCCTGCACGACGGCGTCTTCGAAGCAGCGCTCGACGTGCTGATCCATGCCCGCGGCGAAGCTGCCCGCGACGAGGCGGTCGCGCGCTGGGGCAAGCCGAAGGTCAGTATCGTGGTCAATTGCTTCGCACTGAAGGGCCCCGACGGCATCACCTTGGTCGATGCCGGCACCGGCCCGTCCTGGGGCGAGGCGATGGGCCACGCGCCTGCCGCCATGGCGGCTATCGGGATTGCGCCCGAACAGGTGGAGAGGGTCCTGATCACCCATCTCCATGGCGACCATGCGCTCGGCCTCTTCGATGGCGACCGCGCCCGCTTTCCCAATGCCGAGATCATCGTGCCCGAAGCCGATTTCGGCTACTTCGGCGACGAGGCCAATCGCGCGCGGACGCCGGAGAAGAAGCAGGGCGGCTTCGCCATCGCTGCAACGCTCAAGAAGCACTATGCCGGCCGCATCCGCAGCGTGACCGGCGAGGCGCATCCCGGCATCACGCTCATCCCCCTGCCCGGCCATACCTTCGGCCACAGTGGCTATCTGATCGAAGGCCAAGACGAGAGCCTGCTGCTCTGGGGCGATGCGCTGCATCTGTCCGATCTGCAGGCTTCGGTCCCCGAGATCGGCTTCGTCTATGATTTCGACGCCGCGAGCGCGCTTGCCTCCCGCCGCGCCATCCTGGAGCAAGCCGCGCGCGAAGGCTGGCTCGTCTCGGGCGGCCATGTCGAGGGTTTCCGGCGTGTCGTCAGGAAGGGCTCGGGCTATGAGCTGATCCCGGCCTGAGCGCATAAGATCCTGCTGATTTCATGTAGAAACACGCCGTCATCCCGGGCTTGACCCGGGATCCATCGTAGGGCGCCGAGCCCTCCGATGGATTCCGGATCGGCGCCGCTTCGCGGCTTGTCCGGAATGACGAGGGTGGTTCCGTCAAAACACAGCAGGATCTAGCTGAGTTCGCCCCAGCTCCACCGAGCCAAGCTCACCCCCGTAAGCCCGCCGCTCCCAGCAGGCGTCCGGCCGCGGCGCGGGCCTCCTCGGTGATCGAGGCGCCGGCCAGCATCCGCGCAATCTCCTCGCGCCGCGACTGCTCGGCCAGCGCCGTGACGCGCGTCACGGTGCGCGAAGCCTCGCCCTCCGCCGATTTGGCGATCAGGAAATGCTGCCCGGCCTTGGCCGCGACCTGTGGCGCATGCGTGACCGAGATCACCTGCACCCGTCCGGCGAGCCGCGCCAGCCGCTCGCCGATCGCATCGGCGACGGCGCCGCCGACGCCGGTGTCGATCTCGTCGAAGACCAGCGTCGGCGCCGAGCCGCGCTCGGCCAGCACGACCTTGAGCGCCAGCATGAAGCGCGAGAGCTCGCCGCCCGAGGCGACCTTCATCATCGGCCCCGGCCGCGTGCCCGGATTGGTTTCGACCCAGAACTCGACCCGGTCGAAGCCCTCGGGCCCACGCGCGGCCTCGTCGCTCTCGATCCGCGTGATGAAGCGCGCCCGCTCCAGCTTGAGCGGCGGGAGTTCGGCCTTCACGGCGGTATCGAGCCGCGCCGCCGCCGCCTTGCGCGCTTGCGACAGGGCCAGCGCCCGCACGACGAAGGCGCCTTCCGCTTCGTTCAGCTCGGCTTCCAGTCGCGACAAAGATGATTCGCTCTCGTCGAGTGCTGCGAGATCGCTCGCCATCGTGGCGGCCAGGACCGCCAGCCCATCGACCGGCACGTCGTATTTGCGTCCGGCCGCGCGCAACGCGAAGAGCCGCTCCTCGATGCGCTCCTGCTCGCGTGGATCGTATTCGGCGGCGCGCATCGCGGCTTCGAGCGTCTCGCCGGCCTCCTCCAGAGCGACGATGGCCGTGTTGAGGGCGGCGATCGAAGGATCGACCAGCTCGGGCGCCTGCCCGGCCCGGCGCTCCAGCCGGCGCAGCACCGCGGCGAGCGCCGCGACGGGCGATGCCTGCCCGCCGACCGCCTCATGGGCATCGATCAGGTCGCGCGCCACCTTCTCCGCCTGCATCATCGACTGGCGGGTGGCGGCGAGCGCATCTTCCTCGCCCGGCTGCGGCGCGAGCTTGCCGAGCTCCTCGACGGCGTGGCGCAGGAAATCCGCCTCCTTGCGCGCGGCCTCGACCCGCATGCGCTGCGACTGCAGGGCCTGCCGCGCCCGCTTCAGCGTCTCGCTGGCCTCGGCGACGGCTTCCGCCTGCCTTTCGAGCCCACCGAAGCCGTCGAGGATGGCGCGGTGCTGGGCCGGATCGGTCAGCGCGCGGTCGTCATGCTGGCCGTGAATCTCGACGATCGCGGCGCCAACCATGCGCAGGATCTGCACCGAAACCGGCTGGTCATTGATGAAGGCGCGCGTGCGCCCATCGGCATATTGCACCCGGCGCAGGATCAGGTCGCCGTCGGTGTCGATTTCCTGGGCCTGCGCCAGCTTGCGCGCTGCATGTTCGAGCGGCAGGTCGAAGACAGCGCTGACCTGCCCTTGCGCCTCGCCATGGCGGACAAGCGAGCCATCGCCACGTCCGCCGAGCGCCAGCGCAAAGCCGTCGAGCAGGATCGACTTGCCGGCACCCGTCTCGCCCGTGAGGACGCTCAAGCCCTCACGGAAGCCCAGATCGAGGCGATCGATCAGAACGATGTCACGAATGGAGAGCTGCGCCAGCATCGGCGCTCAGCTCGGTTTTCGGAGCCGGCAGGGTCGCCCGAGGCCCGTCATGCACGCCTCGTCAGCGACCACCGAACCCGAGGAGGCTGCCGACCGTGCTCTGGAAGCCGTTGAAGGCGCGGCTGATATAGGAGCCACGATCCTCGCGCGGCTCAAGGCCGCCGCTCTGCAGCAGCTTGTAGGCGTCCTTATACCAGGGGCTGTCCGGGAAGTTGTGGCCGAGCACCGCCGCGGCGGTCTGCGCCTCGTTGGTGATGCCCATCGCCATATAGGCCTCGGTCAGGCGCATCAGCGCCTCCTCGACATGGCGCGTCGTCTGGTACTTGATGATCACCTCGCGGAAGCGGTTCACCGCACCGGTGTAGTTGCGCTTCTCGAGATAATAGCGCCCGGCGTTCATCTCCTTGCCGGCGAGCTGGTCGCGCGCCACCAGGAGCTTCTCCTTGGCGTCCAGCACGTATTCCGACTTCGGATAATGGGCGATGAGCTGCTCGAAGGCCTGGACCGCCTGAACCGTCCGCTCCTGGTCGCGGGTCGTGTCGGGGATCTGGTTATAATAGGACATCGCCAGGATGTACTGCGCATAGGCAGCATCGGGGCTGGCCGGATTCTGGGCGATGAAGCGCTTCGAGGCGGTGATCGCCTCTTCCCACTTCGAGGCCTGGAAATTGGTGTAGGCCGTCATCAACAGGCCCTTGCGGGCGTAGGGCGAGAACGGTGCCGCCTTGTCGATACCCTCGAACTTCTTGGTCGCGCCTTCGCTGTCGCCATTCTGCAGGCGCGCGAGGCCCTCGTTATAGAGCTTGTCGGCGGGCTCGGGCGGCGTGAGGTCCGGCTTGTAGACCTCCGGCTTGTCGAAAGGATTGAGCGACGACAGCGTATCGCAGCCGCCGAGCAGCATGGCGGCGCCCAGCGCCAGGGCGATGCCCTTGCGCGGATACTGGCCGCGATGGATTGCCGGAAGGCTATGCCGCTTCACGCTCACGTCGTCCGTCCTCTTTCGATCGTCCCAGTTGGCGGGAAGCATGCCTTACCTCAGACGCTTCCACCGCGCCACTGCCGAAAGCCGGTCAGGGCACGATTCCGCCGCCCTGCGGCATCTGGGACAAAAACCCGGCGAAGGAAAGGCGAAAAAGCGCCGCCCTGCGACTTTTCAGTGCAGATCCGGCGCGTAGGCGGCCGGCGAGGCCGCAGCCATCTTCACGGCGCGCGGCGTGGCGAAAACCGGCTGGGCCTCGATGATCGCGAAATTGGCGCGGTCGGCGAAGAGCGCTTCGAGAATGCGGACGTTCATGCGATGGCCGCCGCAATAGGAGCGGAACTCGCCGATGATCGGATAGCCGGCAAGCGCGAGATCGCCGATCGCATCGAGCACCTTGTGACGCACGAACTCGTCGCTGTAGCGCAGCCCTTCGGGGTTGATGACCTTGTCCTCGCCGATCGCGACGGTGTTGTCGAGCGAGGCGCCCTGCGCGAAGCCGGCCTTCCAGAGCTGCTCGACATCACGCATGAAGCCGAAGGTGCGCGCCTTCGAGATCTCGCTGGCATAGGCCTCGGCGTCGAGGTCGAAGATCTTGCGCTGGCGGCCGATCACGGCGCTGTCGAAATCGATCTCGACATCGAGGCGGAAGCCCTGCTTGGCCGGCATCAGCTCGGCGAAGGCGCGGCCGTTCTCGATCCGCACGGGCTGGAGAACCTTGAGATAGCGGCGCGGCGCGGTAAGCGTGACCGTCCCGGTCGCCTGGATCGCAGTGACGAAGGCCGTGGCGCTGCCGTCCATGATCGGCATCTCGGGGCCGTCGATCTCGATCAGGACATTGTCGAGGCCGAGGCCGGCGCAGGCCGACATCAGATGTTCGATCGTCGAGACCGAGGCCGGGCCGCGATCGCCGATCACGGTGCAGAGCTCGGTGGCGCTGACCTTGGTGTGCTTGGCGTGGATGAGCTGGGGCGGCATGCCCTCGATGCCCGTCCGCAGGAAGACGACACCGGAATTCGCGCTGGAAGGCTTCAGGCAGATGCTCGCGGGGGCTCCGGAATGCACGCCGATTCCGGTCAGGGTCACGGCTGTCCGCAAGGTCGTCTGCCGATCGAAGTTCATTCCGCTATCCAATCCTGATCACCGGGCCGCACCGAACCTGCTTTGGGCAGTGGCCGCCGCCGACGATGTCTTCCGAGGTTGACGTCAGGTCAGACCCGACACGCTATCCTCTTGATGCGGCTGCAACATAAGCTCTTGGAGCAACCTCTCAAAATCACGCTTTCTTTCGCTGTGTTACAACCGAAAGCCCGCGGACGGGTCTTTATAACACGCTGAAAGATAACGATTTTCTAACAACGAAAATCCCGCCGCGGAAGGCCGCGGCGGGATTTGTTACAGAACCGTAAAGAACGGCTGGAGCTCAGTTCGCCTGGCGACGCAGGAAAGCGGGAATCTCCAGGTGATCTTCCTCACTGCTGCGAGTCGGGGCGACTCGGCCATGCGGGTCGAGCTGGCCCTGGGCCGGGCGCGAGGCCGGCTGCGGAGCCGGACGGCGCATGTATTCGGCATGCGCAGCGCTCGGCGCAGCCGCCTGCGGCATCGGAGCCTGCGGGGCGTGGCGGACGGGCGCCGGAGCCGGAGCCGGCTCGGCATATTCCTCGTCCTTGCGGCCGAAGCCGACCGAAGCGAGTCGTTGCATCAGCGACATCCGCTTCTGCTCGACGGCATTCGGCGGCAGCGGCGCAGGCTGGGCACCGCGCTGGGCGTTGAGCTGAGCTTGGCCGGGAGCCGGCAGATCCTCGACGCGCGGCATGCGGGTCGGGCGAACGGCGCGCTCCGGCATCGGCGGGATGAAGCTGTCGTCGAGATGCAGGCTCGGCTCGGCATGGTGGACCGGCTCCGGGGCCGGAGCGGCGACCATCACCGGGCGGGGCTGCACCGGCTCGATCCGGATGTCCTGCGCGATCGGGGCGACCGGGGCCGGCTCCGCCATCGGGGCGACGCGCGCAGTCTCGATCACCGGGGCCGGAGCCGCATGGGCGACCGGACGGGGAGCGGCGGCGGTCGAGCGCAGACGGGCTTCCTGCTTCAGGCGCTCGGCGACCTGGGCGATGCGGGCTTCGGTCTCGTCGACCTCGCCATGCTGGGAGATCGGCTTGTCGATGCCGGTGGCGACGACCGAGACGCGGACCGTGCCCTCGAGCGATTCGTCGAAGGTGGCGCCGACGATGATGTTGGCCTCGGAATCGACCTCCTCGCGGATGCGGGTGGCGGCCTCGTCGACCTCATAGAGCTTCATGTCGCGCCCGCCGGTAATCGAGATCAGCAGGCCGCGCGCGCCCTTCATCGAGACATCGTCGAGCAGCGGGTTGTTGATCGCGGCCTGGGCGGCGGTCAGCGCGCGCTTCTCGCCCTGCGATTCGCCGGTGCCCATCATCGCCTTGCCCATGCCGCGCATCACGGCGCGCACGTCGGCGAAGTCGAGGTTGATCAGGCCGGGACGGACCATCAGGTCGGTGATGCAGGCGACGCCCGAATAGAGCACCTGGTCGGCCATGCCGAAGGCGTCGGCGAAGCCGGTGGTCTCGTTGGCGACGCGGAACAGGTTCTGGTTCGGGATGACGATCAGGGTGTCGACCGCCTCGTTCAGCTCGCCGATGCCGGCTTCCGCCATGCGCATGCGGCGCTGGCCCTCGAACTGGAACGGCTTGGTGACGACACCGACGGTCAGGATGCCCATGTCGCGGGCAACGCGGGCGATGGCCGGAGCGGCGCCCGTGCCGGTGCCGCCGCCCATGCCGGCCGTAATGAAGACCATGTGCGCGCCCGCCAGATGGTCACGGATCTCGTCGATGACCTCCTCGGCCGCCGCGCGCCCGACTTCCGGCTGCGAGCCGGCGCCGAGGCCTTCGGTGACCTGCAGGCCCATCTGGATGATGCGCGGGGCGCGCGAGAGCGCCAGAGCCTGGGCATCGGTGTTGGCGCAGACGAAGTCGACGCCATCCAGGCCCGCCTCGATCATGTTGTTGACCGCATTGCCGCCGGCTCCGCCGACGCCGAAGACCGTGATTCGGGGCTTCAGTTCCCGGATGTCCGGGGCTTGCAGATTCATCGCCATGGTTGCCTCTTTTGATCCTGTGTCCGGCGCCTGGCGGGAGCCGTCCCGATTGCTACGTTTGACGCCGTGGCCCGCCCTTTCGAACGAGCCGAACTCACTAGAAACTGTCCTTCAGCCACCGCCCGACACGCGAGAAGTAGCCATCCGTCCCGGTCGCGAAGTAGCGCGCACCGGCAGTACGCGGCTCGAAGTGCTCGACATGGGCGACCTGCGGGTAGACCAGCAGGCCGACCGCCGCCGAGAAGGCCGGGCCCTTGCCCGCTTCCGGCAGACCCTTGATCCCGAGGGGACGGCCCGTACGGACCTGCCCGCCGAGGATGCGGCGCGCCACTTCCGGCAGGCCGGTGAGCTGGCAGGCGCCGCCGGTGAGGACGACGCGCCGCCCGGCCTGGGCCGAGAAGCCGGCATTGGTCAGCCGGTCGCGCACCAGTTCGAGAATCTCTTCCACGCGCGGCTTGATGATCCGCACGAGATGCGACTTGGCGAGATGGTTCGGCATGTCGCGCTCGTCGTCATCCACCTGCGGCACTGCGATCATGTCGCGCTCGTCGGAAGCGCTGGAAATGCAGGAGCCGTGCAGCGTCTTCAGCCGCTCCGCCGCCGAGACGCGGGTGGAAAGGCCGCGCGCCACGTCCATGGTGATGTGGTTGCCGCCGACCGCGATCGCGTCGGCATGGACGAGATGGCCGCCCGAGAAGACGCCGAGGCTGGTGGTGCCGCCGCCGAGATCGACCACGACCACACCCATCTCGGCCTCGTCGTCGACCAGGACGGAGAGGCCGGAGGCGTAGGGCGTCGCCACCACGGCCTCGACCTCGAGATGGCAGCGCTCGACTGCCAGCATGACGTTGCGTGCCGCCGCGGCCTCGCTGGCGACGACATGCATGTCGACCGAGAGCTTGCCGCCGATCAGCCCGCGCGGATCGAGCACACCCGGCACGCCATCCAGCGCATAGCCCGTCGGCAGGGCGTGGAGCACGGCCTTGCCGGGGCGGATCGCATGGGTCGCGGCGGTGGCGAGCACGCGCTTGACGTCGCTGTCGCCGACCGAGCCGGAGCGCAGATCGACGCTCGCCGCATAATGCTGCGAACCGATGCGCCCGCCGGTCAGGTTGACGATGACCGACTGCACCTCGACCTTGGCCATGCGCTCGGCCGCGTCGACCGCGGCGCGAATGGCGCGCTCGGCGCTTTCGAGATCGATGATCGCCCCGCCCTTCAGGCCGAGCGAGCGCTGATGGCCGATGCCGATGATGCGGGCGACATGGGTGCGTCCGCGCAGCCGCTCATTGGCCTCGGCCGGGTTGAGCTCGGCGATCAGGCAGACGACCTTGCTCGTGCCGATGTCGAGAATCGACAAGGTCGCGCTCTTGCGCGACGACAGCGGACGCATGCGGGGGGTGAGACCCTGGGAGGTGACGTGGTTCACGCCTCGCCTCCCTTCTTCTTGGCCTTGCTCTTCAGTTGGTCGGCGCGCGCGGCGGCCGCCTCCTCGGAGAGGCGCATCACCACCCGGTCCGGCTGGCGCAGATCGATGGCGAGCACGTCCTTGTCGAGGACGCGGAAGTCGCTTTCCAGCGAGACGAGGCGCTTCAGCGCCGCTTCCGGCTTGGTCTCGGGCAGGCGCACATCCATGCCGTTGTCGAGCTTCAGGTTCCAGCGGCGCCCGGAGATCAGCGTCGCCGCGCGGATATGCTGGGCGAAGGGGCCAGCCTGGTTGCGCAGCGCCAGATATTCGCCGGCGCGGTTGTTGGCGTCCTTGCCGACGACCAGCGGCAGATAGGCGAAGCGGCCATCATCCATCTTGTCGATCACCGTGCCGTCGGCCGCGATCACGAAAAGCTCCCCTTTGACCTGCCAGAGCGCATAGGGATCGCGCTCGGTCAGCGCGATCGAGACCTCGCCCGGATAGAGCTTGCGCACCGTCGCCTCGCGAATCAGCGGCGTCGCCTCGAGCTGCTTGCGCGCCTCGTCGGCGTCGAAGAACACCAGCGAGGTCTTCGAATCGATGCCGGCTGCGACGAGAACCTCCTGCTCCGAGAGCCCCGACAGGCCGGAGATGGTGACGCGGTCGATGCCGAAGCCGAGCACGCGCGCAAACATGTGGCGCGGCTCGCCGTAATTGTCCTGGAGGTTCTGCCAGTGGCCGCCCATGACGAAGCCGGTGCCGAGGCTGAGCGTCAGGAAGCCGAGGGCGAGCCAGGTGCCGAGGCTGCGCGGCAGGCGCTGCGACAGCGGCACGGCGATGGCGCTGCGGCGCGTGCGGCGCATCCAGCGCCCCTGCCGCTCGCCGACGAGCAGTTGCGGCCCGGCATGCCGGACCGGCAGGCGCGCAGCCGGCACCGTGGCCGGGCTACGTCGCTGCGCTGAAACGGGTTTCGCCGTCATCGCTTTCACCGATCGAGGGAGGCGTCTGCCACCATCCATTTGACGAGCTCACCGAAATTCAGACCCGCATGGGCAGCCAGTTCGGGCACCAGGCTGGTTTCGGTCATCCCGGGCTGCGTATTGACCTCCAACCAGACGAGCGTGTCGGTCTCGTCGTCGTAGCGGAAGTCAGATCGGCTGACGCCCCGGCATCCGATTGCTTGATGCGCCGTTAACGCCCACTCTTCGATCTGCTGGTAAATTTTCGGTAAAATTTGAGCCGGGCAGATGTGGATCGACCCGCCTTTCGCGTACTTCGCATCGTAATCGTAGAACTCGCCGGTCGCGGCCTTGATCTCGGTCACGCCCAGCACCCGCTCGCCCATCACGGCGCAGGTCAGCTCGCGCCCGGCAATGAAGGTTTCGGCCAGCATCATCTCGCCGCAAGGCCAGTCCGGCCGGGCGATTTCCTGCGGCGGATGCTCCCTGCCCTTCTTCACGATCACGACGCCGACGGAGGAGCCCTCGTCGATCGGCTTGAGCACGTAGGGGGGCGGCAGGACATGGCTTTTCGCCGCGGCGAAGCGGGAGACGTTGACGCCATCAGCGACCGGCACGCCCGCCGCCTTCACCACCGTCTTCGCCCGGTCCTTGCGGATGGCGAGCGCGGAAGCGAGCACGCCCGAATGGGTGTAGGGAATGCGCAGGATCTCCAGCACGCCCTGGATCGTGCCGTCTTCGCCGAAGCGCCCATGCAGCGCATTGAACGCGACATCCGGCTTCAGCTTCGCCAGCACCTCGGCAATGTCGCGCTGCACGTCGAGGCGGGTGACGCGGAAGCCCTGCCCTTCGAGAGCCCGCGCGCAAGCCGCACCGCTGTTGAGGCTGACCTCCCGTTCAACGGACCATCCCCCCATCAGCACTACGACGTGTTTGCTCATGCCGGCCTCGTTCGACGCGATGGCCGTACCTCAGCCCGAGATGGTTAACAGCCCGTTAACCATAAGCCTGCGCTCGTTAACGAGTTCGGAATCAACCGATTTTCGCGAGCAACTGTCGCAACTGTGCACGCTCATCCGGGGAGAGAGCGCTCACCAGCCGCTCCTCGGTCGCGACATGCGAGACGACGATTCGGTCCGCCAGCGCGAAGCCCGTCGCAGTCAGCACGATACGCAGCGCCCGGCGATCCTCCGGGTCGGCCTGCCGCTCGATCAGCCCGCGCTTCTGCAGGCGATCAAGGCGGTTCGTCATCGCCGAAGTCGAGATCATCATGTCCTGCGCGAGTTCAGACGGCGAAAGCGCCCGCCCCTCGCCCTGGCGCCGCAGCGTCAGCAGCACGTCGAAACCGGCCAAATCGAGCTCATCGGCCGCGAGGTTGGCCGAAACCCCGTCCCGCACGCGGTCGGCCGCCCGCCAGAGATCGCCGCAGACCGCCATGACGCTCGTGTCGAGATCGGGCCGCTCCCGCCGCCACTGCGCCAGGATCGAATCCATCGCACCGCCCTGAACGCCGGGCCGATCCTGACTCATCTCCGCTCCTTGCCAGATAACTTCACGTCAGATAATTTAATATCAAATTATCTTGCATCAAACCAACCTAGCAGCCGCGCTTTCGCGAGCCAAGCTCCACGCGCATCGGAAACCGCCATGCCGCTGAACAGAACCCTGCTGACCACGATCCTCGTGCCCTGCATCTGGGGCTCCACCTACATCATCTTCACCCAGACGCTGCCGGTGGATCATCCGCTGCTGGTCGGCGCGCTCCGGGCTCTTCCCGCCGGTCTCCTGCTGATGGCGCTCGGCCCCGGCCTGCCGCCGCGCGACAAGCTCCTGCCGCTCGCGGCGCTCGGTCTCGCCAATATCGGCCTGTTCTTCGCGCTGCTCTTCGTCAGCGCCGCGCGCCTGCCGGGCGGGCTTGCTGCCACGGTCGGCTCGACCCAGCCGCTGATCGTCGGCCTATTGGCATGGCCGCTGCTCGGCCGGCGTCCGCGCCGCGGGCAGATCCTCGCCGCGCTGGCCGGTCTCGTCGGCGTCGCCCTGCTGGTGCTCGATCCGCATGCGAAGCCCGATGCCATCGGCATCATCGCCGGCCTCGCCAGCGCCGCCTCGATGGCGACCGGAACCGTGCTGATCGAGCGCTGGGGCAAGATGGGCTCCCCCCTGGCGCTGGCGGCCTGGCAGCTGACGCTCGGCGGGCTGATCCTACTGCCGGTCGCGCTGCTGGTCGAAGGCCTGCCGCCGAGGCCGACCGCGCTGAACGGGCTCGGACTGAGCTACCTCGTCCTGATCGGCACCGCCCTCACCTACTGGCTCTGGATCAGGGGTATCACCACGCTCGGCGCCAGCGTCGCCTTCCTCGGCCTGCTCAGCCCGACGGTCGCGACCATCCTCGGCGCCGTCCTGCTCGGGCAATGGCTCGGCGGAGTCCAGTTCTTCGGCATCGCGATCATCCTGAGTTCGACGATCGCCGGCATGCGGCTCTCCCGCCGCGCCGCGACGGCCGCAACGGCCTCGGCTACGCCGCAACCCCGAGCCGCTTGATCTCCCACTGGAGCTCGAAGCCGGAATTATCCTTGACCCGGCGGCGAACCTCCTCGCCGAGCCCCTCGACATCGGCGGCCGTCGCGCCGCCGGTGTTGATCAGGAAGTTGCAGTGCATCTCCGAGACCTGGGCCCCGCCGACGCGCAGGCCGCGGCAGCCGGCGGCATCGATCAGCTTCCAGGCCTTGCCACCTTCCGGGTTCTTGAAGGTCGAGCCGCCCGTGCGTTCCTTGATCGGCTGAGCCGCCTCGCGCGCCTGCGTCACCCGGTCCATCTCGGCCTGGATCACCGCCTGATCGCCCGGCCGCCCCTGGAACAGGGCGGAGGTGAAGATGATGTCGCGGGTCGACGCCGCGCTGTTGCGATAGGTGAAGCCCATCTCGGCATGGGAGAGCGTGACGATCTCGCCCCTGCGGGTGACGCCACGCGCCTCGACCAGCACATCGGTGGTCTCGCCGCCATGGGCACCGGCATTCATGCGCAGTGCTCCACCTATCGAGCCGGGAATGCCGCGATAGAAGGCGAGCCCTTCGAGCGAGGCATCGGCCGCCGCACGCGCGACCTTGACGTCCGGCACGGCCGTGCCGGCCCGCAGCCGATCGCCGCTCTCCAGCGTGATCTCGCCGAAAGCCTTGCCGCCGAGCCGGATCACGACGCCGGGAATGCCGCCGTCGCGCACGATCAGGTTCGAGCCGAGACCGACCACGGTGACCGGGATCTCCTCCGGCAGCTTCGAGAGCAGATAGGCGAGATCCTCGTCATCGGCCGGCGTGAACAGGATCTGCGCGGCACCGCCGACGCGGAACCACGTCAGCCCCGAGAGGTCCTGATTGGCGAGGAGCCGCCCCCGCAGGTCGGGGGCCGAAGCGCGGATGTCGGAGGAGAGGTCTTGGAATGCCATGGCGTCGCTTTAGAGCATGATGATCTGGGACGGAACAGGTCGTCATTCTCGGGCGAAGCACAGCGGAGACCCGAGAATCTCTTTCACGAGATGCCCGGGTCAGGCCCGAGCATGACGGCGCAATTGCGGCGAACCCAACCTCACCCGTTCAGCGCCTTGAGCTCTCCCGGCAGCGCATAGGCCCATTGCGTGATGTTGCCGGCGCCGAGGCAGACGACGTAGTCGCCCGGCCCCGCGAGCTCCGCCACCATGCCGGCGAGCTTGTCCGGCCCCTCAAGCGCCAGCGCATGGCGATGGCCGCGCGCCTTGATGCCGGCGACCAGCGAGTCTCGGTCGGCGCCTGGGATCGGCGCCTCACCGGCCGCATAGGTGTCGGCCACGATCACCGTGTCGGCATCGTTGAAGCAGGCGGCAAAGTCATCGAACAGGCTGGAGAGCCGGGTGTAACGATGCGGCTGCACCACGGCGACGACCTTGCCCTTGGTCGAGGCGCGCGCCGCCTTGAGCACGGCGGCGATCTCGACGGGATGGTGGCCGTAATCATCGAAGATCAGCGCGCCGTTCCACTCGCCCGTCTTGGTGAAGCGGCGCTTCACGCCGCCGAAGCCGGCCAGCGCCTCGCGGATGCGCTCGACGGGGATGCCGAGATCATAGGCGACCGCGATGGCGGCGGTGGCGTTCAGCGCGTTGTGATGGCCCGGCATCGGCATGACGAGATCGCGGATTACCTCGTCCCGTCCGTTCTTGCGGTCGCGGATCAGCAGGGTGAAGCGCGCCTGCCCGCCCGAGAGATCGATGTCGAGCAGGCGGAAATCGGCCTGCGGGTTCTCGCCATAGGTGATGACGCGCCGGTCGGTGATCTGGCCGACAAGGCCCTGCACCGTCGGATGGTCGATGCACATCACCGCGAAGCCGTAGAAGGGCAGGTTCTCGACGAAGGAACGGAAGGCCGCCTTGATCGCGTCGAAGGTGCCGAAATGGTCGAGATGCTCGGGGTCGATATTGGTAACGATCGCGACGTCCGCCGGCAGCTTCAGGAAGGTGCCGTCCGACTCGTCTGCCTCGACCACCATCCAGTCGCTCTCGCCCATGCGGGCATTGGTGCCGTAGGCGTTGATGATGCCGCCATTGATCACGGTCGGGTCGAGCGCGCCCTTCTCCAGCAGCGTCGCGACGAGCGAGGTCGTGGTCGTCTTGCCATGGGTACCGGCGACGGCGACGCAGGTCTTGAGCCGCATCAGCTCGGCCAGCATCTCGGCCCGGCGCACGACCGGCAGGCGCTTCTCACGGGCGGCGAGCAGCTCGGGGTTGTCGCGCTTGATCGCGGTCGAGATCACCACGACCTCGGCCTCGCCGAGATTCTCGGCCTTGTGGCCGACGAAGGTGGTGATGCCCTTCTCGGCGAGGCGCTTGACGTTTGCGCCGTCAGACGCATCCGAGCCCTGCACCTTGTAGCCGAGATTGTGCAGCACCTCGGCGATGCCGGACATGCCAATGCCGCCGATTCCGACGAAATGGATGGAGCCGAGCTTCGGCGGCAGCTTCATGATCGGTGGGTCCTGTCAGTTCGAAGAATGGGCCGTGGCGATCACGAGATCGGCCAGGCGGTCGGCAGCGTCGGGGATGCCGGCGCTCTTCGCGTTTGCGGCCATGCTCGTCAAGTGCGCTGGCTGCGCAATGAGCTGCGACAACTCGCTGGCGAGGCGCCGCGGCGTGAATTCCGGCTGGAGAATGCGGATCGCACCACCTGCTCCTTCGAGGAAGGCGGCGTTGGCCGCCTGGTCCTGATCGAGCGAGCCCGGCAGCGGCACCAGGATGGCGGGCCGGCCGATCACGGTGAGCTCCGCGACGGTCGAGGCGCCGGAGCGCGCGACGACGAGATGCGCCGCCGCCATCTGCGCCGGCAGATCCTTGAAGAAGGGCGCGATCGTCGCCTTGATGCCGAGCTTGTCATAGATGCCGCGCACGCGCTCCTCGTCCTCGGCACGTGCCTGCTGGACAACCGCCAGCCGTGCCCGTTCGGCATCGGTCAGGAGCTGGATCGCCGGCGGCATGATGTCGGCCATGATGCGGGCGCCCTGGCTGCCGCCGAAGACGAGCAGCCTGATCTTGCCCTCGCCCGGCCAGTCGTAGTCGCGGGCTGCGGCCTCGATCACTGCCGGGCGCACCGGGTTGCCGACATGGCGGCATTTCGCCTGCTGCGCCAGCGTCAGGCCGCCGACCTTGGCGAAACCGGTGGCGATCACATCGGCGCGGCCGGCGAGGAAACGATTGGCGCGGCCGATCACGGCGTTCTGCTCATGGATCAGCGTCGGCACGCCGGCAAGGGAGGCGCCGAGCACCGGCGGCACGGTCGGGTAGCCGCCGAAGCCGACGACGACATCCGGCCTGACCTGCCTGATGATCCGTCGCGCCGCGAAAGTCCCCTTGGCGATGTGGAACAGCGCCATCGCCTTCTGCAGCGGCGAGCGGCCCGACGGCGTCGCCGCCGGCACGGCATGGACCGCTTCGGCCGGGAAATTGCCGGCATATTCGGCGGCGCGCGTATCGGTCATCAGCACGACGCGCATGCCCTTGGCGTGCAGCGCGTGGCTCAGCGCCTCCGCGGGGAAGAGATGGCCGCCGGTCCCGCCGGCAGCCAGCATGATGAGCTTGCCCGTGGCCATGGTTTAGGGTCTGGATCCATGATGGGCGCTGTTCTGATCGGGCCAAAACGGCCGAGAGCAAGGAGGCGCCCGCCGCCCGATGCCCCAGGCATCGGGCAAGGGACCGACGCAGCTGTCAGCCGTTTTCGCCCGCCCCCTCCGGGGCGCGGGCCCTTTGTTCGGCCGGTGCATCGCGCGGCCTTGCAAGCCAGGCGGCTTGCGGCGGCCACGCTCCTGCCCGCCAATCAAAATGCCCTGCGTCAGAATAGCGTCCATCATGGATCCAGACCCTAACGCCTGTGTGAACCGAAATCGACCGATCGCGGCCGCCGCCGCGTCAGCGCCAGCAGGAAGCCGGTACCGACCGCAAGCGAGAGCAGCGAGGAGCCACCATAGGAGATGAAGGGCAGCGTCATGCCCTTGGCCGGCATCATGTGCAGGTTGACCATCATGTTGATCGCCGCCTGGATGCCGAAGAGCAGCGCGAGCCCGGTCACCGCCAGGCGAATGAACGGATCCTCCGCCTTCTGCGCCACGAAGAGCGAGCGCAGCACGATCACCGCGAAGAGCATGACCAGCAGCATGCAGACGAGCACGCCGAACTCCTCGGCGGTGACCGCGAAGATGAAGTCGGTATGCGCGTCCGGCAGGATGCGCTTCACGGTGCCCTCGCCCGGTCCCTTCCCGAGCCAGCCGCCCTGCGCAAAGCTCTCCAGCGCCGTATCGACCTGGAAGGTGTCGCCTGAGCCCTTGTCCATGAAGCGCTCGATGCGGGCGCGCACGTGCGGCACCAGTTCATAGGCGACGAGGATGCCGACGGCGCCGACGCCGCCGAGCCCGATCACCCAGAACCAGTGCAGGCCGGCGACGAAGAACAGGCCGCACCAGACGAGGCTGACCAGCATGGTCTGGCCGAAGTCGGGCTGCAGCACCAGCGGCACGATCGTCACCGGCAGCAGCAGAAGCGCCAGGATCGTGCCCGGCAAGTCCGGCCGGCGCGTGCCCTCGGCGAAGGCCCAAGCGGCGAGCACGACGAAGGCCGGCTTCAGGAACTCGGACGGCTGCACCGAGCCCAGCGGCCCGAGCGTCAGCCAGCGCTTGGCGCCCTTCACCTCGACGCCGAAATAGAGCGTCGCCACCACCATGGCGAGCGAAACGATGTAGAGAATCAGCGCCACGCGCCGCACCTGCCGGGGCGTCATCAGCGAGACGCCGAGGAAGATCACCATCGCGCCGGCGAGATAGGCGGCCTGGCGATTGACGAAATGGAAGGTCGAGAGCCCGAGCCGCTCGGCGACCGGCGGCCCGCCGGCCATCAGTAGCACGACGCCCGATACCATCAGGGCGACGAGCGCGGTGAGGATCAGGCGGTCGATCGACCACCACCAGCGGCCGCTGAGAGAAGGTTCCGCGCGCGAGACCATGACGGGTATCCCATCGACAAATTCTGCGCGGCCGAAGCCGCGCCTGCGTGACGAATCACTCTGTCAATGAATGGTTAACCGATTGATTCCGATGCTCGGGGTCGCACGGCCATGCTGCTGCGAGCGGCGGGGTTGTCCACCGCGCGTCAGCCGGCGGCGACCGACGCCGCGAAGATGCGGGCGATGCCGGCGAGCCGCTGCGCATAGACCTCGCAGCTCGGCGGCTCGCCCGTCTTTGCGCCAGCCGCGGCGAACATCAGCCCGGCGATCCAGTCCCCGGTGGTGACGGACGCGCGGGAAAAGACGATCTCGCCCTGGCTCTCGGCTTCGTGAAGAAGCTGCGCGGCGAGCCTGGCGAAGATCTGCTCGAACGCCTGCAACTCGCGCGTCGCGATGGCGTACATCACAGCCTTCAGCTCGACCAGATGTTCGCCGGTGCCGAAGCTCGCATAGGCTTGCCCGTGATGAGCCTGGAGCAGGGCGGCGAGCCGTTCCGGAAACGGCCCCTTCGTCGCGACGACCTCACGGCAACGTGCCTCGACGCGGCGCCCGAGCAAGTCCAGCATCGCCCGGAAGACATCGTCCTTGCCCTTGAAGTGCAGGTAGAGCGTCGCCTTGGCGAGCCCCGCCTCCTTGGCGATGTCGTCCATCGAGCTGCGCTTGTAGCCATAGCGGGCGAACAGACGCAGCGCCGCATCGGCGATCTGGTCAACGCGAGCGCTGGCATCGTCGACGGGGAGAGAGCTGGAACTTTCGTCTCTGTCCTGCATTGCGGCGTCAGTAGTCTTGACAAAATCCAAACTGCGCGCGACCATCCCAAATAGACTCAAAACGTCTATTTAGTCCAGTCGCGCGACCCAGGGCTACGGATTCATCGCCCGCCATCTGATATGTCAGATCGGGCCATCGAGGGCGAGCCCTCGATCCGCACCATGGTGCCGCGCTGCGTCATGCCAGCATCGGAGGCAATCATGGTCTCTCTCAAAGTCAACGGGACGACGCATACCGTCGACGTCGACGACGATACGCCCCTGCTCTGGGCCATCCGCGACAATCTCGGCCTCACCGGCACCAAGTTCGGCTGCGGCGTCGCCCAATGCGGCGCCTGCACCGTCTTCATCGACGGCCAGCCCCTGCGCTCCTGCGTGACGCCGGTCTCGGCGGTCGCCAACAGCGAGATCACCACCATCGAAGGCCTCGCCGGCAAGGAGGCGGATGCCGTCCAGGCCGCCTGGATCGCCCGCGACGTCCCGCAATGCGGCTATTGCCAGTCCGGCCAGGTGATGAGCGCCATCGCCCTGCTCAAGGAAAACCGCAAGCCGACCGACCGCGACATCGACCTCGCGATGAACGGCAACATCTGCCGCTGCGCAACTTACGTCCGCATCCGCGCCGCGATCCATGACGCGGCCCGCGCGCTGGAGATCTGAGCCATGACCGCACATGATCCTGCTCTCTCCCGCCGCACGCTGCTGAAAGGCGCCGGCGCCCTCATCATCGGCTTCAGCCTGCCGCGCAACGCCCGCGCCCAGTCCGGCGCGGCTGCCGGCTTCAAGCCCGGCGGCAATGACAGCTTCGCCCCCAACGCCTTCATCCGCGTCGCGCCGGACGACACCGTCACCGTGATCGTCAAGCATATCGAGTTCGGCCAGGGGCCGTTCACCGGCCTCGCCACTCTCGCCGCCGAGGAGATGGACGCCGCCTGGAGCCAGATGCGCGCCGAGCACGCGCCGGCCGACGTCAAGCGCTATGCCAATCTCGCGCTGGGCGTTCAGGGCACCGGCGGTTCGACGGCGATCGCCAATAGCTGGGAGCAGATGCGCAAGGCCGGCGCCGCCGCCCGCGCCATGCTCGTCCAGGCTGCCGCTGATGCCTGGAAGGTTCCCGTCGCCGAGGTCAAGGTCGAGGCAGGCGTCATCAGCCACGCCTCCGGCAAGCGGGGTCGCTTCGGCGAATTCGCCGAGGCCGCCGCGAAGCTGCCCGTGCCCGAGAACCCGCCGCTGAAGCCGGCCTCGGATTATCGGCTGATCGGCAAGGAGGGCGCGGTCAAGCGCCTCGACACAGCCGACAAATCACGCGGCAAGGCGCAGTTCACCATCGATATCCACACGCCGAACATGCTGACGGTGGTGGTCGCCCGCTCGCCGCGCTTCGGCGGCAAGGTCGCGAGTTTCGACGCCTCGCAGGCGCTCAAGGTCAAGGGCGTCGTCGACGTCAAGCAGATCGGCTCCGGCGTCGCCGTCTATGCCAACGGGATGTGGCCCGCTCTGAAGGGTCGCGAGGCGCTCAAGGTCACCTGGGACGACAGCGAAGCCGAGAAGCGCGGCAGCGCCGAATTGATCGCCGAATATCGTCGCCTCGCCCGGCAGCCCGGCACCCTCGCGGGCAGCCATGGCGACGCCGAGGCCGCGCTCGCCAAGGCCGACCGCGTTATCGAGGCGGAGTTCGTCTTCCCCTATCTGGCGCATGCGCCGATGGAGCCGCTCGACGGCTATCTGGAGTGGGATGGCGAGAAGGCGCATGCCCGCTTCGGCAGCCAGTTCCAGACCACCGAGCACCAGACCATCGCCACCATCCTCGGCCTGCCGCCAGAGAAGGTGAACCTCGAGACCATGCTCGCGGGTGGCAGCTTCGGCCGGCGCGCGCAGGTCAGCCAGCACCTTGCCGCCGAGCTCGCCATGGCCGCCAAGGCGATCGGCCCGAACCGGCCGGTCAAGATCGTCTGGACCCGCGAGGACGATCTCACCGGCGGTTACTACCGCCCGCTCTTCGTGCACCGCCTCAGGGGCGCGGTGAAGGACGGCAAGATCACCGCCTGGTCGAACACGCTGGTCGGCCAGTCCTTCTTCCTCGGCACGCCCTTCGAGTCCTTCGTGGTCAAGAACGGCATCGACGCGACCTCGGTCGAGGGCGCCAACGAGATCTTCTACGAGGTGCCGGACTTCCGCTGCGAGGTGCACAATCCCAAGGTCGGCGTGCCGACGCTGTGGTGGCGCTCAGTCGGTCATACCCATACCGGCTATGCAGTCGAATGCTTCGTCGACGAGTTGCTGCAGGCCGCGGGGCAGGACCCGCTGCAGGGCCGGCTCGCCATGATGGGCGACAGGCACCCGCGCGCCGCAGCCGTGCTGAAGGCGGTCGGCGAGATGGCCGGCTGGAAGGGCTCCGCCCCGATCGATGGCCGCGCCCGCGGCGTCGCGGTGGTCGAGAGCTTCGATTCCTTCGTGGCCCAGATCGCCGAGGTCTCGATCGGGCCGGAGGGCGAGCCGAAGGTCCACAAGGTCTGGTGCGCGGTGGATTGCGGCGTCGCCGTCAATCCCGACGTCATCCGCGCCCAGATGGAGGGCGGCATCGGCTTCGGCCTCGGCCACGCCCTCTACGGCCAGATCACGCTCGATGGCGGCCGGCCGGTCCAGACCAACTTCCACGAGTACCGCTCGCTGCGCATCCACGAGATGCCGGAGGTCGAGGTCAGGATCATCGCCTCCACCGAGAAGCCGACGGGCGTCGGCGAACCCGGCGTGCCGCCGATCGGCCCCGCCGTCGCCAATGCGCTCGCGGCGCTCGGTCATGGCCGGCCACGCCAGCTGCCGATGCAGGGAGGCACGGTCTGATGAGCCGGAACCTGATCCTCGCCGCTGCGGCGGCGCTTGCCGTCTGCGTCGGCGGCAGCGCGCTGACGCTGGCGCAGAATGCCGGCCAACCCCAGCCGGGCGGCGCCACCCTGCGCCCGGCCTCAAGCTTCTCCACCATCGCCAACCAGCGCGACCGCTCGGTCGCGCTCTTCAACGAGATGGGCAAGGTGCTCACGCATCCGCGCTGCATGAACTGCCATCCGGCAACGGAGCGGCCCCGGCAGGGCGATGCGCGCAAGCTGCATGAGCCGGTCGTCGTGCGCGGCAAGGACGGGCATGGCGCGACCGCTCTCCATTGCGCGACCTGCCACGGCAAGGAGAACTTCGACCCCGCCCGAATCCCCGGCAACGAGCACTGGGCGCTGGCGCCGGCCTCGATGGCCTGGGAGGGCAAGAGCCTCGCGCAGATCTGCGAGCAACTGAAGGACCAGAGCCGCAACGGCAGCCGCGATACCGCCGCGCTGATCAAGCACGTGACGACCGACAGCCTGGTGCTCTGGGCCTGGAAGCCCGGCAAGGGCCGCGAGCCGGCGCCCGGCGCCCCCGCCGAGTTCACCGCGCTGATGCAGGCCTGGGCCGATAGCGGCGCTGCTTGCCCGGCGTCCTGAGTCGGATCGGGGCCTGCTGGAGTTTGGCGGAAACGCGCCGTCATTCCGGACAAGCCGCTATGGCGGCGCCGATCCGGAATCCATCGTAGAGCTCGGCGCCCTATGATGGATTCCGGGTCAAGCCCGGAATGACGGCGCGTTTCCGCGTCAAATCAGCGGGCTCTACGGAGCGGTGGATTTTCCGGCCGTTCCGAACGGCACGAAACCCGGCAGCGCCGCGACCAGCTTGCGGAAGCTGTCGCCCCTGACCTCGAAGTTAGGGAACTGGTCGAAGGAGGCGCAGGCCGGCGAGAGCAGCACCGCGATCTCGCCCTCGCCCGGCTTGCCCAGCGCGTCGCGGGTCGCATCCGCCACCGCCTTGTCGAGCGTGACGCTGCGCTCATAGGCGACGCGGCCGTCATCGTCGAAGGTCGCGGCGAAGAGGTCGCTCGCCGCCCCGATCAGATAGGCCTTGGCGATGTTCGGGAAATAGCGGCGCAGGGATTCGATGCCACCATCCTTGGCCTTGCCGCCGAGGATCCAGAAGATGTCGTGGAAGGAGGTCAGCGCCTTCTCGGTCGAGTCGGCATTGGTCGCCTTGGAGTCGTTGATGAAGACGACCCGGCCGATGCGGCCGAGCTCCTCCATCCGATGCGCCAGCCCCGGATAGGTCTTGAAGCCAGCCTCGATCTCGGCCGCGCTCAGGCCCAAAGCCGAGCAGGCGGCGAAGGCCGCTGCCGCGTTCTGCGCGTTGTGCGATCCACGCAGCGAGCCGATACCGGCGAGATTGGCGACGACCTTCGGCTTGCCGTCCCTGACCTCGACGATGCGAGTGTCGAGCCGGCCCTGATTGGCAGTAACGCCCGCAAAGACGCCCTCATCCAAGGGTTGCTCGCCGCTGATCTTCACGAGCGGGCGGCCCCCCGCGGCACGGCGGCGTGCCATCTGCTTGGAGGCCTCATCGTCGACGCCGACCACGGCGATCTCCGCCGCAGCGACCAGCCGCTCCTTGATCGCGGCGTAATTCTCAAGCGAGCCGTGCCGGTCGAGATGATCAGGCGTCAGGTTCATCTGGATGCCGACTGTCGGCGCCAATGTCGGCGCGAGGTCGATCTGGTAGCTCGAGCACTCGATCACGTGGATGCGGTCCGCCGCCGGCGGCTCCAGCGCCAGCACGGCCGTGCCGATATTGCCACCCATCTGCACGTCGCGGCCGGCTTCCTTCAGCACATGCGCGATCAGCGCCGTCGTGGTCGATTTGCCGTTGGTGCCGGTGATGCAGACGACGGCTGAGCCCGGCGCGATCTTCGCCCGCTCGCGGAAGAACAGCTCGACATCGCCGATGATCGCGACGCCTGCCGCTTTGGCCTTGCCCACGGTCCAATGCGGCTCGGGATGCGTCAGCGGCACGCCGGGCGACAACACGAAGGCAGCGAAGCCGGACCAGTCCGCGCCCGCCAGATCGACGACGGCGATGCCTTCCGACGCGGCCTTGTCGCGGCTGCCCTGATTGTCGTCCCAGGCAGCGACTTCGGCACCGCCGGCCTTGAGCGCGTGCGCCGTGGCAAGCCCGGAGCCGCCAAGGCCAAAAAGGGCGACCCTGCGCCCGGCGAAGACCGTGACGGGCGTCATGCTCACACTCTCAGCGCAGCTTGAGCGTGGAGAGGCCGACCAGCGCCAGCACCACGGAGATGATCCAGAAGCGGATCACGACCTGCGGCTCGGTCCAGCCCAGCTTCTCGAAGTGGTGATGAATCGGCGCCATCAGGAAGACGCGCTTGCCGGTGCGCTTGTAGACCGCGACCTGTATGATCACCGAGAGCGCCTCGACGACGAAGAGGCCGCCGACGATGGCGAGCACGATCTCGTGCTTGGTCGCGACCGCGATGGTGCCGAGCAGGCCCCCTAAGCCGAGCGAGCCGGTGTCACCCATGAAGATCTGGGCCGGCGGCGCATTGAACCAGAGGAAGCCGAGGCCGGCGCCGATCACCGCGCCGCAGACCACGGCGAGTTCGCCGGCACCGGGGATGTGGTGGAGCTGCAGGTAGTTGGCGAAGATCGCGTTGCCGACGAGATAGGAGATGAAGCCGAAGGTGCCGGCCGCGATCATCACCGGCACGATGGCAAGCCCGTCGAGCCCGTCGGTCAGGTTCACCGAGTTGCCGGCGCCGACCACGACGAAGGCCGTGACCAGCGGGAACAGGATGCCGAGCGGGATGATCGCTTCCTTGAGGAAAGGCATCGCGAAGCCGGACGAGATCGCCGGCGGCTGGATCTGCATGATGAAATAGCAGGCGATCAGCGCGACCACGACCTCGATGGCAATGCGCGCCTTGCCCGAGAAGCCTTTGTGCGACTGCTTCGTGACCTTGAGGTAGTCATCATAGAAGCCGATGGCGCCATAGGCTGCGGTGACGCCGAGCACGATCCAGACATAGGGGTTGCGCAGATTGCCCCAGAGCAGCACCGCAGCGAACAGCCCGGACATGATCATCAGCCCGCCCATGGTCGGCGTGCCGCGCTTGGCGAGATGCGATTCCGGCCCGTCGGTGCGGATCGGCTGGCCCTTGCCCTGCTTGATCCGGAGCCAGGAGATCGCCGCCGGGCCGAAGAAGAAGACGAAGAGCAGCGCCGTCGCCGTCGCCCCACCAGCCCGGAAGGTGATGTAGCGGAAGACGTTCAGGACGGGGAAGGTGCCGGAGAGTTCGGCGAGCCAGACGAGCATGCTTGGGTGTTCTCTTGAAGGTCAGTTTTCGGCAGGCACGGCAGGAAAGCGCGCGAGGATCGCCTTGACGATCGGCCCCATGCGCGAGCCGAGCGACCCCTTGACCGTGATGACGTCGCCGGCACGGATCGCATCGAGCACGAGCGGCTCCAGTTCGCCCGCCCCGGGGGCATAAGCCCCCCGCATGGCCGAAGGCAAGCTCTCATAGAGCCCTTTCATCAGCGGCCCGCAGGCGAAGACCTTGTCGATCCTGTTGGCGACAAGCGGCTCGGCCAGGCCCCGATGCAGCTCCGCGCCGGTTGATCCGAGCTCCAGCATGTCGCCGAGCACGGCGATGCGCCGGCCCCGCCCCTCGACCGGCAGGCGGCCGAGATTCGCGATCGCCGCGCGCATCGAAGCGGGATTGCCGTTGTAGCTCTCGTCCAGCAGCGTGATCGCCCCGCCCGGCGCATGCAGGATCTGCCGCGCGCCGCGTCCCGCCGGCGGCTTCAGGTCTCCCAGTGCCAGCGCTGCGAGCGCGAGGTCGGCGCCCAGCGCATGGACGACGGCGAGCACGCCAAGCGAATTCAGCACGATATGCTTGCCCGGGCTGCCGAGGCGATAGGCGACAGGCTCGCCGAAGACGCGCGCCTCGACCGTCGACATATCCGGCTTCAGCGCGCAGGAGACGAGTTTCACATCGGCATCGGGGCTTTCGCCGAAGGTGATGATCCGCCCGGCCGGCCCGGACTTGGCGATATCGCGCAGCAGTTCGGATTGCGGGATGTCGGCGTTGACGATCGCCGTGCCGCCCTTCTCCAGCTCCCAGAAGACGCCCGCCTTCTCTTCCGCGATCCCCTCCACCGAAGCGAAGGCGGCGAGATGTACCGGCTGGATCGTGGTGATGATCGCGACCTGCGGGCGCACCATCCGCGCCAGCGGCACGATCTCGCCGGGGGTGTTCATGCCGATCTCGTAGACCGCATAGGCCACGTCGCTGGGAGTACGACACAATGTGAGCGGCACGCCCCAGTGATTGTTGTAGGACGCAACCGGCGCATGCGTCTTGCCCTGCCGCGAGAGCACGAGCCGCAGCGCCTCCTTGGTGCCGGTCTTGCCGACCGAGCCGGTGACGGCGATGACGCCGGCCTTAAGCTCCGCCCGGCGGGCCGAGCCGGCCTGCTCCATCGCCTTCAGCACGTCCGGCACGATCGCAAGCGCGCCAGCGCCCTTGAACTCCGCCGCATGCGCCTCGTCGATCACAGCGAGCGCAGCACCCTTCTGAAGCGCAGCCTTGACGAAGTCATGCCCATCCCGCGCTTCGCCCTTGATGGCGAAGAAGACGTCGCCTGGCTCGAGCGTGCGGGTATCGATCGAGGCCCCGGTCACGGCCGGCGGTACGGCGCCCTCGGGCCGCGCGCCCAGCGCCGCGATCAGCTTGTCTCCGGTCCAGAGCGGGGCGCTCATCCTGCAATCTCCGATAGCGCTTTCCGGACCACGTCGTGATCGGAGAAGGGCAATGTGCGGTCGCCCACGATCTGGCCGGTTTCATGGCCTTTTCCGGCAACGACCAGCAAATCCCCAGGCATCAGCATGCACACCGCGCTTCTGATCGCCTCCTCGCGGTCGCCGATCTCCAGGAGCTTCGGCGAGGCAGCCATGATTTCGGCCCGGATCGTCGCCGGGTCCTCGCTGCGCGGGTTGTCGTCGGTGACGATGGCGATATCGGCCTTCTCGGCCGCAATCGCCCCCATCAGTGGCCGCTTGCCCTTGTCGCGGTCGCCGCCGCAGCCGAAGACGCAGATCAACCGCCCCGTCGCATAGGGCCGCAGCGTCGTCAGCACCGCGGCGAGCGCATCCGGCTTGTGGGCATAGTCGACCACGACGAGCCCGCCATTGGCCTCGCCGATGCGTTCCAGCCGTCCGGCCACGCCCTGGAGGCCCGCAATCGCCTGCAGCGCTGCCGCCTTGTCTTCGCCGGTCGCGATCGCGAGCCCTGCGGCGACGAGCGCGTTGCCGGCCATGAAATCGCCGACCAGTGGCAGGGCGACCGAGAGCTGCTGCCCGTCGAAGCCGACCGTCAGGCGCTGCGAGAAGCCATCGCGCTCATTGGCGAGCAGCGTCAGCGTCTCGCCCTTGCGGCCGATGCCGATGACCGGATGCCCGGCGGCGGCTGCGGCCTGCGCCGCCTCCTCCGCATAGGGCTCGTCGCGGTTGATCACGACCAGCGCGCCTTCCGGCAGCAAGGACCAGAGTCGCAGCTTGGCGGCGAGATAGTCCTCGACGCTGGGATGATAATCGAGATGGTCGCGCCCGAGATTGAGGAAGGCCCCGGCCTTCAGCCGCACGCCGTCGAGGCGGCGCTGGTCGAGCCCATGCGAAGAGGCTTCCATCGCGAGATGGGTGATGCCCTCCCCGGCCAGGGTATCGAGCGAGGCATGCAGCGAGAGCGGGTCCGGCGTCGTCAGCGAGCCGTAATCGGCGCCTTTGGCCGTTACCACGCCGATGGTGCCGAGGCTCGCCGATTCATGGCCGAGCGCCTGGAAGATCTGGCGGGTGAAATCCGCGACGGAGGATTTGCCGCTGGTGCCGGTCACCGCGACGATGGTCTGCGGCTGGCGCGGATGAACCTTGGCAGCGGCCAGCGCCAATGCGAGCCGAGGATCGTCGACCTGAGCGAAGGCGACGCCGGCCGGCAGATCCGCCGGGCGCGGTCCGCCCGAAACGATCGCAACGGCACCATGCCCGACCGCGTCCATGATGAAGCGGGCGCCATCCGCCTTCGCGCCGGCGAGCGCGACGAAGACGTCGTCGCCCGTGACCTTGCGGCTGTCGAAGGCGACGCCATGCACCTGCTGGCTGGCGGTGTCAGCGTCGAAAATCTCGGGGAAGAGGTCTCCGAGGCTGTATCCGGTCATCGTCATGGTCACCGTTATAGACTGCGCTCAGCGGGAACCCCAGGCCCCGAGCTTCGCCATCAGAGGGAACGGCGACGGCGGCGGGTCGAAGCGTGGCGAGAGCCCCAGGATCGGCGCCGCGCGTTCGATGACCCTGCCGGTGGTGACGCCCGCGTTCCAGGCGGCGGTCGAGTAACCGCCGCTCTCAGCATAGCCCTTCGGCTCGTCATAGATCGCGAGGAAGACGTATTTCGGCTTATCGGAGGGGGCGATCGCCGTGAAGGTGGTGAAGTTCTTGTTCTTGGCATAGCGGCCATTGATGACCTTTTCGGCCGTGCCGGTCTTGCCGCCAACGAAGTAGCCGGGGATGTCCGCTTTGCGGGCCGAGCCCTTCTCGCCGTTGAGCCGCATGATGAAGCGCATCGCCTCGGAAGTCTCCGGCTTGATCACGCGCGTCGCCACCTTGCGCGCATCCTCCTCGGAGCGCTTCAGGAAGGTCGGCTTCATCAGATAGCCGCCATTGACCAGCGCGGCGACGGCGGAGAGCGCCTGTAGCGGCGCCACCGCGAGGCCGTGGCCGAAGGCGATGGTCGCCGTGTTGATCTCGCCCCAGCGCTGCGGAACGATCGGGGCTGCGCTTTCCGGCAGTTCCGTCGTCATCCGGTCGAGCTGCATCATCTTCTTGAGGAAGGCCTTGTGGCCCTCGACGCCGACGGCGAGCGCCATCTTGATCGAGCCCATGTTCGACGAGTGCAGGAAGACCTCCGGCACCGTCAGCGTGCGGCCCGTGCCGTGGTATTCCTTGATGACCTGGCGGCCGAACCGCATCATCCCGCCGGCGGTCGAGAAGCTCGAATTGATGTTGACCTTGCCGGAATCGAGCGCCATCGCGATGGTCAGCGCCTTGAACGTCGAGCCCATCTCGTAGACGCCGACATTCATCCGGTTGATCCGGTCCTTCTCCAGCGCATCGACCGGGTTGTTCGGGTCGAAATCCGGCAGCGAAGCCAGCGCGATCACCTCACCGGTATTCACCTCCATGATCGCGCCGGCCGCCGCGATGGCCTTGAAGCGCTCCATGCCCTTGGAAAGCTCGTCGCGCAGCAGATGCTGGACACGCAGGTCAATAGAGAGCTGAACCGGCTTCAGGTCGGAGGCCTCGGTCGCGAGGCCGGCGCCGTTGAGGTCCTGCAGCCCCTGCGAGTCGATGTATTTCTCGATGCCGGCGATGCCGACATTATCGATACTGGCGAAGCCGAGCACATGCGCCGCCGCAGTGCCGTTGGGATAGACGCGCTTGTTCTCAGGCACGAAGCCGACGCCGGGGATGCCGAGCCGGTGCACTTCGGCCTGCTGGCGCGGCGTGATCTCGCGCTTGACCCAGACGAAGCCCTTCTTGGTGCCGAGCTTGTCGCGCAGGTCCTTGGCGTCGAGGTCCGGCAGAACCGCCGTCAGCAGCTCGGTCGCCTCGTCCTTGTCGAGGATCTTGCGCGGCTCGGCAAAGACCGAGACCGTGCGGATGTCGGTCGCCATCACCTCGCCGTTGCGGTCGGTGATGTCGGGCCGCGCCGCGGAGATCGCGTTGGAGGTCGCGCGGCGCAGGCCGACCTGCTCGTTCGGCAGCGTCGCCAGCATGACGAGCCGGCCGGTGATGGCGATGAACAGCGCCGAGAAGCCGAGGATGACCAGGCCGACACGCGGCTGGCTCTTTTCGCCGCTCATCCGGAAGACGTCGCGCAGCCAGGCCAGGCGCCCGCGCTTGACCGCGCCCTCAGCGACCTCGTGCTGCTGCTCCATCGGGGCCTCGTTCTGTGTCGGCTCGGTCATGGCATCGGTCCCGGCGTGGTCGCGCCCGCCTTGGTATTCCTCGGCGTTTCGGTCGGGACGCTGAGGCCGAGATCCTCGAGCTTGCGGCCGATCGTGTCGACCTTGGGGCCGCGATTGGGGATGTCGGAAGGCTTCACCACCTGCGTCACGACGAAGGGTTGCAGGTCGAGGTGCCGCTCCGCCAGGGCCTGGACCCGGTCGGGCCGGTTCAGGAACTGCCACTCCGCCTTGAGCACCTGGATCGCGTCGCGCTCACGCTGGGTCTTGGCCTTGAGCTTCTGGAGATGCTCGGCCGCCAGCGTCGTCTCGTACTTGATCGAGTAAGCATAGACCGCCGAGGAGACCAGCGCGCCGATGGCAATGACATGCAGGAGCTTGATCACGCTCAGGATCTCCGGCGCGGCTGCGGGTCAGGGACGATCGAAAGCGCGACGAGCCCGGCATCGGCATGGCGTGCCGGCGCCTCATTGCGCTCGGCGGCGCGCAGCTTGGCCGAGCGCGCCCGCGGATTGGCCCGCATCTCGGCCTCGGACGGCGCGACGGCGCCCTTGGCGATCAGCCGGAAGGTCGGTTGTGCGGCCGCTACGGCCGGGGCATGGCGCGAACCGGCCGGGACGCGGCCCGAGCGCTCGGCGAAGAACTGCTTGACGATGCGGTCTTCCAGCGAATGGAAGGTCACGACGACCAGTCGCCCGCCGGGCTTCAGCACGGCCTCGGCCGCATGCAGCGCCCTGACCAGCTCGCCGAGTTCGTCATTGACCGCGATGCGCAGCGCCTGGAAGACGCGCGTCGCCGGATGCGCCCCGCCCGGTTCGCCGCGCACGATCCCGGCGACGAGATCGGCGAGCTGCTTGGTGGTGGTGAGCGGCGCCTTGCGGCGCGCTTCCACGACGGCGCGGGCAACGGCGCGCGAGCGGCGCTCCTCGCCGTAGTGGTAGAAGATGTTGGCGAGCAGCCCTTCCTCAGCCTCGTTGACGATGTCGGCCGCGCTCTGCCCCTGCCCGCTCATGCGCATGTCGAGCGGCCCGTCGAAGCGGAAGGAGAAGCCGCGCTCGGCCTGATCCAGCTGCATGGACGAAACGCCGATGTCGAGCACGACACCGTCGAGCGGCGTCATCTTGAAACGCTCGGCCTCCTCGGCAAGCTCGCCGAAGCAGGCTTGCGACAGCGTCAGCCGCCCGGCCATCGCCGCGACGAGGTCGGCCCCGCTGGCGATCGCCGTCGGATCGCGGTCGAGCCCGAGCAGGATCGCATCCGGCGCTGCCTCAAGAATCGCCTTCGTGTAGCCGCCGGCGCCGAAGGTGCCGTCGAGATAGCGCCCGCGCGGCTGCGGCGCGAGCGCTTCCAGCACCTCGGTGAGCAGCACGGGCACGTGACGAGCCGGTTCGCCGACGGCCGCACCGCGACGGTCGCCATGATCCGTCATGTGCCCACGCCTCCGGCTGGAATGGTCAACCCGCCCAGCGTGCGCTTGACATCGCGCAGCCGCGTCCGCGCCGCCTCGAGATGGGCACGGAAACGCTCCGGTTCCCAGATCTGGAATTTGTGGCCGTGTCCGACGAAGGTCACCGTGTCGCCGATCCCGGCATGCGCCTTCAGCGCCTCGCTCAGCACCATCCGCCCCTCCGTGTCGACCTTCAGCACCTCCGAGGTGCCGTTGAGCGCCGTCGAAAGCAGCTCCCACTCGTCCGAGAACGGCGAGAAGCGCGCCAGGATGTCGTCGATCGTGGCCCGCAGCGCGTTGCCGCCGGCGTCCAGCGCCGGCAGGTCGAGCGCCTGGTGAACATAGAGCCCCTCGTAGCCGTCCTTCGCAAGGACAGCCCGGAAGCTTGAAGGAATGGAAACACGCCCCTTGGCGTCGAGCCGGTTGGTGAAGTTCGAGACGAAGCGGTCCGTCAACGCCGCCTCCCGGCTTGCACCTCATGGCGCCGCAGCGCTGCGTGGCGGGCGGCGGAAAGACCCCCCGCCGAAGCGGGCAAGGCACCTCCGACAACCAAAATCCGCGCGGCACACGGACCTTGATCTGAAGTTTGCCTGCCGGCTTCGACGGGATGATTTGGGATAGCATGGGCAATAATGGGCGTCAATGGAATCGCAGATGCACCAACGCAGCTGCGGGGACTCTCTGCCATCACAGCTCGTTAAGGTTAAGTATCCGTAAGCGCGCGGAATTTGGCGCCGCGAAGCCCTTGGGTGCGGCAACACGCAGCACGACCGCGACGAAAAATTTTTACGGAAATGCCCCGTCATTCCGGGCTTGACCCGGAATCCATCGGAGGGCGCCGGAGCCTTGTGATGGATTCCGGGTCAAGCCCGGAATGACGACGCGGTGAAAGACGAAATGCTTAAACGTCCCGGGACGCCGCCAGCAGCGCATCGCGAACCAAGTCGAGCTGGTCGCGCAGCCGCCCCGCATCCGGCGCCGTCGTCCCCAGCGCCTGCCCGATCGCATCCTGGACGCAACGGCCCCGCTCGCGCATTCGCTCGCCCTTCTCGGTCAGCAGGATGCGGACCTGACGCTCGTCGCGCGCATCACGCTCGCGCCGGATGATGCCGGCAGCATCGAGCCGCTTGAGCAGCGGCGTCAGCGTGCCGGAATCCAGCATCAGCTTCTCGCCGAGCTCCTTGACGGTGAACCCGTCCTGCTCCCAGAGCACGAGCATCACCAGATATTGCGGATAGGTCAGCCCAAGCTCGGCCAGGATCGGCCGGTAGGCGCGGTTGAAGGCGTGACCGACCTGATAGACGGCGAAGCAGAGCTGCTGCTCCAGCCGCGGCATCCCCTGTTCGGTCTTATCCTGATCAGCCATCTCGCCCTCATCCTCTCGCATTGAGGCAAACCCGAATTTGCCCGCGCAATCAACCGCTCCAACGTTTGCGCAAATTAGTTGTTGACAATCTAATTGCGCACAATCTAAATGACAAGCATTGGTTTCCCGCAGAGAAGGAGCATTCCCATGAAAATCCTCTACACCGCCCATGGTTCCGCCACCGGCGGCCGCGAAGGCCAGGCCGCGACCGATACCGGCAACGTCAAGCTCGTCCTCAATACGCCGAAGGAGCTCGGCGGCGGCGGCGGCGAAGGCACCAACCCCGAACAGCTCTTCTCGATGGGCTATTCGGCCTGCTTCCTCGGCGCGCTCAAATTCGTCGCCGGCAAGGAAGGCGTGAAGATCCCGGAGGACGCCCGCGTCAGTGCCGATGTCGGTATCGGCCCGCGCGACGACGGCACCGGCTTCGGCCTCGCGGTCAAGCTGACCATCTCGGTGCCGGGCCTCGACAAGGCCCAGGTCGAAGGCCTCGTCCAGAAGGCCCATGTGGTCTGCCCCTATTCCCACGCGACCCGGGGCAACATCTCGGTCGATCTGCAGGTTGCGGCCTGAGACCCGGCGACCCATCTTCTTCGCGCGGCCGGGCCACCCCGGCCGCGAGACGACCAAGTCCCGCGCCCATGGAGGCGCGGGCGTCGTTTCCGGAAGCCTTCTCCTCTAGCCTCTGGAACATAGCCATGTTGAACCGTCGCCAATGGCTCGCCGGCTCCGCCGCCGCGCTTCTCCCGGCCCTACCCGCTCTCGCCCGCGCCCCGCTAACGGCCGCGCAGGTGCCCGGCATCTATCGCCGCAAGGTCGGCGACATCGAGGTCACCGCGATCCTGGACGGCTACGTGCCGCTCGGAGCGAAATCCTATATGGGCGGTGACGCCGGCGAGGTGTCGCGCCTCGTCGCCGAGGCCGGCCTGACCGAGGCGCTCCCGACCTCCGTCAACGCCTTCGTCGTCAATACGAAGGACCGGACCTACCTGCTCGACACCGGCAGCGGCGCCTGGACCGGCATGGGCGATACCATGGGTCGAGCCGAGGCCAATCTGCGCGCGGCCGGCATCGAGCCCGCCCAGATCGACGCCGTCATCCTGACCCATGCCCATCCCGACCATGCCGAGGGGCTCGTCACCGCGCAGAAGGCCGCCCGCTTCCCGAATGCGGAGGTCGTCATCCATGAAACGGAGTACGCCTTCTGGCATGATGACGGCATCCTCAGCCGGGTGCCGGCCGAGATGAAGCCGTTCTTCGCCTCGGCGCGCGGGGCGCTCGCGCCCTACGCCGCCCGCACCCGCAAGGTGAAGGCCGGGGAGATTGCGCCGGGACTGACCCTCGAGGATGCGCCGGGCCACACGCCGGGACACAGCGTCCTGCGGCTCTCCTCGGGCAAGGAGCAGGTTCTGCTGGTCGGCGACTGCGTGCACAACGTCGCGATTCAGACGGCCCGGCCGGAGATCACCTTCGTTTTCGACGGAGATGGCGCCCAGGCCGCAGCCTCGCGCCGGCGCGTCCTCGACATGATCGCGGCGGACGGCATTCCGTTCAGCGGCGCCCATATGCCCTTCCCCGGCTTCGGCACCGTGAAGAAGAACGGCAACGCCTTCCGCTTCGTGCCGGCCGAGTGGAGCTACACGCTCTGAACGCATGGGCTGACCGCAGGCCAGAACGAACGAAGGGCCGGGATCGCTCCCAGCCCTTTCTCGTTTCGTGAGGGCGCCAGCCGGCCTGTAAGCCGGGTTCTGGATGGCCGGAGGATCGCTCCCCCGACGTGACGGCCATTCCTCTGGGACGCACATCGCTGCGCGCCTCGAGCAACCAACCCGGACGACGGGGCTCAGAAACCAGCCCCTTTCCGCTTGCGCGGAAAGCGTCGTCCCTATTCGGTTTTGCTCCCGGTGGGGCTTGCCATGCCGTCCCCGTTGCCGGGTCCGCGGTGCGCTCTTACCGCACCTTTTCACCCTTACCGACGGGCAGGAGCCGAAGCCCTTGACCGGCGGCGGTTCGATCTCTGTGGCGCTTTCCCTGGGGTCGCCCCCGCCGGACGTTATCCGGCACCGTGTTTCCGTGGAGCCCGGACTTTCCTCCCCCGAAAGAACCTGAGCTCTTGCGGGAGCGGCCGTCCGGCCGACTGGCGAGGGGGAGATGCGCGCTGGCGCGGCCGGCGTCAAGCCTGAGCCGGCTTGTCGCCTCAGTTGCGCGCCGTGATGGTGCGCACCTTGGCGCAATAGGTGCGGTTGGCGCCGCTCATCCGGGTCGCCATGTGGCCGCTCTGATATTTCATAATGGTGCGGCAGGTGTCGCCGCCGGCCAACTTGTAGGCCAGCGCCAGATATTTCATGCCGTAACGGGCATTGGTCTCGGCATCGAGCAGGCCGCCGGCGCCGCCCGAATAGCCCATGCCGCGCGCGGTCTGGTGGCGGATCTGCATCAGGCCGAGATTGCCGGCATGTGCGGCGCGGGGATTGTAGCGGCTCTCGACCCGCACCACGGCGTCGGCGAGAGAGAACGGCACGCCGTTGGCGGCGGCATGGCGCGCGACGATCGCCTTGATGCCCTCGGCCCCGGCCGGAGCGGCCAGCGCATGGCTCGCGCGAGGCTCGGCCTTCTCTGTCTCGGCATTGGCAGCACGCGCCGCTTCGGCCTTGGCCGTCCGCGCCGCCTTGCGCTCGGCCCTGGTGCCCGCCTTCATGGCAGTCGCTTCGGTCTGCTCGCCCTTCGCCTCCCCGGCCTTCTCGCGGGCGATCTCCGCCTCGCGAACGATAAAGGCTCTGGCGTCCGTTTCCGTGTTCACGAATTCCTCCGCCGAAGCCAAGCCGGAGAGGCTAATCAGGCACACAGCCGCGAGACCACCACAGATATATCGCATGTCGAACTGAACCCATCTTACGCCATGACTGGCTAATGGGGGCGCTCAATTGATGGTCGAATGTGTCGATAATCTGTCTCAAAGCGAAGAAAAACATACAATTCAATACGTAAACAGGAATTTATTCTATATTTATCCATTCAGTATTTCCATGTATTTCGGCACCTTGAAAACTTGGCCGGCCCGCGCCGGCAAGAACGAATCAAGCAGGCATCCGAAGCGCCCCATTCCCGCCCAATTTTCGGCTTGGCGAACTTTTTCGGCGCGTCAGGCGGCCGCAGCCACGCCCCTTGCATCGGAGTCGCGGCTCCCCACATCATTCGCCCTTCGGATTCACCAGGGTCACTCGGTTCATGGCTTCCTCTTTTTGGGGTGCACTCGGCGGCGGCGGGCTCGGGCTCGTGCTCGGCGGCCCCCTCGGCGCTCTGCTCGGCGCGGTTGCGGGCCATGTGCTGGTCGATCGCGAGGGCGCCCCCTTCGGGCCGGCGCCGCGCGAGCTCGTCTTCACCACCGGCCTCGTCGCGCTCGCCGCCAAGATGGCGCGCTCGGACGGCGTCGTGACCTGCGACGAGGTCACCGCCTTCCGCCGCATCATCGAGGTCCCGCCCGAGCAGCAGCAGCGTGTCGAGCGCCTGTTCGATCTCGCCAAGCAGACCAGCGCCGGCTTCGAGGCCTATGCCGCGCAGATCGCGGGCGCCTTCAAGGACGAGCCGGCACTGCTGGAGGACGTCCTCGACGGCCTCTTCCTGATCGCGGCTGCCGATGGCGCGATCCATGAGGCGGAGCACGCCTATCTGTGCTCGGTCGCCGGCATCTTTGGCATCGAGGAGCGCGATTTCGCGCGCATCGAGGCGCGCCACGCCCGCCGTGCGGACGATCCCTATCTCGTCCTCGGCGCCAGCCGCGAGATGGACGACGCCGAGCTGAAGCGCCATTACCGCCGCCTCGTCGCCGAGACCCATCCCGACCGCGAGATCGCCCGCGGCCTCCCCGAGGAGGCGATCGCCATCGCGACGAAGCGGCTCTCGGCGATCAATGCCGCCTGGGACGCGATCCGGAAAGAACGCGGAATGAGCCGCAACCTCGCGCCCGAACCAGCTTAACAGATGCCGCCTTCCAACAAGAAAAGGCTCGTCATTCCGGACAAGCCGCAAAGCGGCGTAGATCCGGAATCCATCGTAGAGTTCGGCGCTCTACGATGGATTCCGGGTCAAGCCCGGAATGACGGCGCGATGGGACGATGACGACAGCAGACGCAAAAGCCGTGCTCGGCGCAGAAGCCGCAACCCCCGACAGCCGCTTCGCCGCCAAGGTGTTTCCTTCGCCCAATCACGGCGAGCGCAAGCAGCGCGACGGCAAGAATTCCGGCGCCCTTCCCGGCCGCCGGCCGGACATGCTGATCCTGCACTACACCGGCATGCCGGTTTCAGGCGAAGCGCTGCAGTGGCTCTGCAATCCGGTCTCGCAGGTCTCCTCGCATTATTTCGTCTTCGAGAACGGCCATGTGCTCCAGCTCGTGCCGGAAGGCCGTCGCGCCTGGCATGCCGGCGCCTCGCACTGGGCTGGCGAGACCGACATCAACTCCTGCTCGATCGGCATCGAGATCGCCAATCCCGGCCATCCCGGCGGCCTGCCCGATTTCCCGAAAGAGCAGATCGCGGCGACGCTGAACCTCTGCCGCGACATCTGCGAGCGCTGGTCGATCCCGCCCGAGCGCGTGCTCGCCCATTCCGACATCGCGCCCGGCCGCAAGGTCGATCCCGGCGAGAAATTCCCCTGGCGGCGTTTTGCCGAGGCCGGCGTCGGCCTGTGGAGCGAACCGGCCCCGATCCGGGGCGGACGCTTCTTCGCCCGTGGCGAGAGCGGCCAGCCGGTCGAGGCGCTGCAGGCGATGTTCGCCATGCTCGGCTATGGCGTCACGGTCGACGGCGTCTTCGATGAGAGGCTCGAAGCAGTGGTCGCCGCCTTCCAGCGTCACTGGCGGCCGGAGAAGGTCGACGGCGTCGCCGATTCCTCGACGATCACGACGTTGCGGGACCTGCTGGCGGCGACGCAGGGCTCCCGTACGGCCTGAGCGGTGGCTAACCCAAAGATTGCAGGAAGTTAACTCGCCGGCCGATCCGCTTTCTGGCAAAGTCCTGCCCAACTGCGCTTGCGCGCAGGCGGGATGGGGAAGCGACCTTGCGCAAATGGCTGATCGGAACGGGGCTGGTCGTGCTCGCTGCAGCCGGCGGCTACTGGGCGTTGCGCCCGGCCGGCGGGGCCGCCAATGAACCGCCCTATCGCACCGCGGCGCTCGATCACGGCCGCATCACCGCCGCCGTGCGCGCCACCGGCACGCTGACGCCGGTCACCACCGTCCTCGTTGGCTCGCAGCTCTCCGGCCAGATCGTCGAGATCCTCGTCGACTACAATTCGCAGGTGAAGGCCGGCCAGATCGTCGCCCGGCTCAACAGCGATCAGATCAGGACACGCCGCGACGCGGCGCAGGCTGATCTCGAACAGGCCAAGGCCGATCTCATCGTCAAGCGCGCGCAGCTCGAGCGCGCCCGCACCGCCCGCACCAAAGCCGACTCGATCATCCGCGACCTCGAAGCCCAGCGCGATCGCACCACCGCCCAGCTCACCGATGCCAAGCGCACCTTCGAGCGGCAGGACCAGCTCTTCAACCGCAGCACCGGCTCGCAGCAGAATCTCGACACAGCACGCACGCAGGTCGAGATCCAGACCGCGACGCTCGCCTCGAACGAGGCCCAGCTCACCTCGGCCCGCGCCGAACTCAAGGGGCTCGATGCCGATATCCAGCTCGCCGAGGGACAGGTCCAGTCCGGCATCGCCCTGATCGCCAGCCGCGACGCCAAGCTCAGGGACATCCTGATCGATCTCGAACGCACCGACATCCGCTCGCCGGTCGACGGCGTCGTGGTCCAGCGCCAAGTCGATCTCGGCCAGACGGTCGCCGCCTCGCTCTCGGCGCCGACACTGTTCCAGATCGCGCAGGACCTGCGCACCATCGACATCTACGCCAATATCGATGAGGCCGATGTCGGCCGGCTGAAGCCAAGTCAGCCGGTCTCCTTCACCGTCAACGCCTATCCGAACCGCACCTTCCAGGGTCGCGTCGAGATGGTCCGCCTCGGCGCGCAGACCATTCAGAACGTCGTGACCTATACCGGCATCGTGCGGGTCGAGAACCGTGACATGGCGCTGCTGCCGGGCATGACCGCCAATCTGCAGGTCGTGACCGAGGACCGGTCCGAAGCATTGCGCGTGCCCAACGCCGCCCTGCGCTTCCGCCCGGCCGGTGCCGCGGCAGCCCCCGCCGTCTCCACGGCTGCCCCGGCATCAGATGGCCCGGCGAGCGAACGCGGCCCGCGCGCCGCTGCGGCCCTGCGCGAGCGGATCGAAACCGAGCTGCAGCCGACGGCCGAGCAGAAGCAGGCGATCGCCGAGATCATGAAGGAGCGCCGCGGTACGCGCGAAGCCATGGCCGGTCTCTCGCCGGAAGAGCGCCGCGCCGCCTTCCGCACCGCACGCGACGAGCTCGTCGCGAAGATTGGCGCGGCCCTCGATCCCGAGCGCCGCGCCAGGTTCGAGGCGATCATGCAGGAAGGGCGTGCTGCCCCACGCCAGGGCGTCCCGGGCCGCGTCTATGTGCTCGACGAGACCGGCCAGCCCAGGCCGGTGCCGGTCATGCTCGGCCCGACCGACGGCGCCTTCACCGAGCTGCTCGGCGGCGAGGTCAAGGAGGGCATGCAGGTCGTGGTCGGCGGCGGTCCGCGCATCACGACGACGCCCGAGCCGCCGGCCTCCCGTCCCCGCGGACCGCGGCTGTTCTGATGAGGGGGCTCGCATCTATGGCCCCACCTCCCACGTCATGGTCGGGCTTGTCCCGGCCATCCACGTCTTCGCTGGTCGAAGCCTGTGTTCAAGACGTGGATGCTCGCCACAAGGGCGAGCATGACGGCGTAGCGAGCCGTCGGTCGCGATGGAGGCCAGGATGCCCCTGATCGAAACCCGCGACCTCACCCGCGTCTACGATCTCGATTCCGGCCGCGTCACGGCGCTGGACCGGGTCTCGCTCGCGATCGAGGCCGGCGATCTCGTCGCGGTGATGGGGCCGTCCGGCTCGGGCAAGTCGACCTTCATGAACCTGATCGGCTGCCTCGACCGGCCGAGCGCCGGCCATTACGTGCTCGACGGGGTCGCGGTCGAGACGCTGTCGAGCGACGGCCTGGCCGAGCTGCGCAACCGCAAGCTCGGCTTCGTCTTCCAGCAATTCAACCTGCTGCCCCGCATCGATGCCTGCGCCAATGTCGAATTGCCGATGGTCTATGCGGGCGTGGCGCGGGCCGAACGCAGAAGACGCGCGCTAGCGGCGCTTTCCCGCGTCGGCCTCACCGAACGCGCCCATCATCGCCCGATGCAGCTCTCCGGCGGCCAGCAACAGCGCGTCGCCATTGCGCGGGCCCTCGTCAACGAGCCGCGCCTGCTGCTCGCCGACGAGCCGACCGGCGCGCTCGACAGCCGCACCGCGCTCGAGATCCTCGCGCTCTTCCAGGACCTGAACCGCGAGGGCGTCACCGTCGTCCTCGTCACCCATGACGCCGAAGTCGCCCGCCATGCGCGCCGGCTGATCCGCTTCCGCGACGGGCATCTGCTCAGCGATATCAGGCAGGAGCCGGCGGATGCCCGCTCCGCGCTGGCAGCGCTCGATGCCGGCGCCACCTTGCCGGAGACAGATTTGCCGGAGGCCGCCGCATGAGCCTCACTGAGGCCCTCCGTTCCGCCCTTTCCGCCATCGGCGCCAACGCGCTGCGCTCGGCCCTGACGATGCTCGGCATCATCATCGGCGTCGCCGCCGTCATCGCCATGGTCGCGATCGGCTCCGGCGCGCGCGAGCGCGTCACCGGCCAGATCAAGTCGCTCGGCGCCAATCTCGCCATCATCCAGTCCGGCAACGTCACGCAAGGCGGCGTGCGCCTCGGCGCCGGCGCCTCCTCCACTCTCACCGACGAGGATGCAGCGGCGATCCTCAAGGAGGTCGAGGACGCCACCGCCGCCGCCCCCGTCATCATCACCCGCGCCCAGGCAGTCTATGCCGGCACCAACTGGTCGACACAGATCACCGCGACCAATCTCGACTTCTTCGCCGCCCGCGAGTGGGAGCTTGCCGACGGCCGGCTGTTCGAGCCCGAAGAGCTGCGCAAGGGCGAGATCGTCGCCGTGATCGGCCAGACCGTCGCACGCAATCTCTTCGGCGAGGAGAACCCGCTCGACCAGCAGTTCCGCATCCGCAACGTGCCCTTCAAGGTCATCGGCGTGATGGCGCCGAAGGGCCAGTCGGCGCTGGGGCAGGACCAGGACGACGTCATCTTCGTGCCGCTCGATACCGGCCGGCGCCGCATCGTCGGCCGCAACTATGCCCGTGACCGCTCGGTGCAGAGCATCATGGTGAAGTTCGCGAGCGAGGAGGCGATCAATCCGGGCATCGCCGAGGTCAGCGCCCTGCTGCGTCAGCGCCACCGGCTGATGGAGGATCAGGAGGACGATTTCATCGTCCGCAACCTGACCGAGATCGCCAACACCGCGACCGCCGCCGCAACCACCTTGTCCTGGCTGCTCGCAGCGGTGGCCGCCGTCTCGCTGCTGGTCGGCGGCATCGGCATCATGAACATCATGCTGGTTTCGGTGACCGAGCGCACCCGCGAGATCGGCCTGAGGCTGGCAGTCGGCGCCCGCCAGAGCGCGGTGCTGACCCAGTTTCTGATCGAGGCGACCACGCTCGCGACGATCGGCGGTGCAGCCGGCGTCGCGCTCGGCATCGCAGCGGCGCTCACCATCGCCCATGTAGCCGGCTGGCCCACGGTGATCTCTATCGAGACGATCCTGATCGCGGTCGGCGTCTCCGGGCTGATCGGCGTCTTCTTCGGCTTCTACCCGGCACAGCGCGCGGCAGGGCTCGATCCGATCGAAGCGCTCAGGCGCGAATGAAATCCCCGCCTCCGCGCGCGTAGCGCAAAGGTCCCTTAACGGACCCAGCCTAGGGTCAACCTGTCGGCAGGCAGGAGGGGCGTCTTGAACAGCCAGCAGCTCATCGCGGCGACGCGGCCCCTCTATGATCGCGCCGTAGCCACGGCGGCCATCGGCGCCTGGGAATGCAACCTCGCCAATGAATCGCTGAGCTGGACCGACGGCGTCTACGACCTCTTCGGCCTGCAGCGCAGCTCCGGCATCTATCGGAGCTCGATCCTGGATCTCTATGAGGATCAATCGCGCCGCGAGATGAACCAATTGCGCAGCAAGGCGATCAGCACCGGCCAGGGTTTTGCGCTGGATTGCCGGATCAAGGCAGCGACCGGCGAGAAGCGCTGGATGCGCCTTGTCGTCGGCGTCGGCCATCAGCATGGCCGCCCGCTGCGCATCTTCGGCTCCAAGCAGGACGTCACCGCCGAAAAGGGGCTCTGGACCGACCTTGCCGTCATGGCGCGCAGCGAACCGCTCACCGGCCATGTCGTGCCGCACAGCTTTGCCGACACGCTGCGGCAGATCAGGCACGATCGACGCTCGGGTCCCGACCGCTTCGCCCTCGCGATCTTCCAGATCGATCGCTTCCGGAATCTGGTCGAAGATTTCGGCAAGGCGGCGAGCGAGACGCTTTCGCGTTGCATCGCCGAGCGGCTGAAGCGGCTCTTCCCCGATGCCCTGGCCATCGATCAGGCAGGACCTGGCGCCTTCGCCCTGCTGCTGCAGATGCCGGGCGACCGGCACTATCTGAGGACAGTGCTCGACGGCACGCGCCGGCTGCTCTGCCGCCCGGTCTCGCATGGCGCGCTCGTGCTCGATTTCACGCTGTCGATCGGCGCCGCGCTCGCGACAGCGGACGGCTATCGCCAGCAGCAGGAAATCCTCGCCGAGGCGGAAGCCGCACTCCATGTCGCCGGCATGGAAGGCGGCGACTGCGTCCGCGTCTTCGACGGGCCGGTTACGGCGATCCGTGCCCGGGCCACTTCGGCCTGATCGGGGCTTCGTCGCAGCTCAGCCAGCGTCCTCTTGCGCCAACGCGCGGATGAACACGATCTGCTCGTCGATCGATCGGCCCATCTCGCGCCAGCCATGGCGGCGATAGAAGCGCTCGGCCCGCGTACCGGAACCCGTCGTCAGCCAGGCCTGCGCGTGGCCCGCCGCCGCGAGCTCGGCCAACGCCGCATCGAGCAGCGCCCGGCCATGGCCGTGCGCCTCATGCGCGGGATCGACGAACAGCGCCCAGACCAGCCCGGTCTGATGGTTGGCGCAGGTGAAGCCTACGATCTCGCCCGCCTCCTCCGCGACCAGGAAGATGGCGTGATCGCGATACCAGTCGACTTCTTCGGCCGTCACCAGCGACGGATCGCTGAGGATGTTCTCACGCACGCCCATGCGGATGGCATGGATGCGCGCATGGTCGTCGGGAGTGGCTTTGCGGATCACGGCCGCCCGCTCACCGCTTGCGGACGAACTCAGTGCGCAGCACGAGACCCTTGATGGTGTCGTGGCGGCAATCGATTTCTTCGGGATCGTCGGTCAGGCGGATGGAGCGGATCACCGTGCCCTGCTTCAGGGTCTGGCCGGCGCCCTTGACCTTCAGATCCTTGATCAGGACGACGGAATCGCCCTCCGCCAGCACATTGCCGGCGGAATCGCGCACCTCGACGCGCGCCGCGGCAGTAGCGGCTGCCGCCACCTCGGAAGCAGGGCGCCACTCGCCCGTCGCCTCGTCATAAACGTAATCGTCGTCGGCCATATCCACTCCTTCAAAACCCTGTGATGGCCCCATAGCGCCCGCCGCGCCGAAACGGAAGCGCGCCGTCATTGCGCGTTCAGCACCAGCCGGCCGCCGACCCGCGCTTGCTGTCACGAGCCGCGGGCGGAAGATGGAGGACGGCTGGCGGCGCGGGACGCGATCGAGATGCGCGCGACTCCCCTCCCCCTTGTGGGGAGGGGATGGGGGTGGGGGTCGCTCCGCTTGGTGACCGGTCCGAAATCTCGCTCGACCAGCACCGCCTCACGTCGATACGCCGCACCCGGTCGTTCGACACCCACCCCTATCCCCTCCCCACAAGGGGGAGGGGAAGAGCCTCCCGTCATGACGTGAGCTACTCCGCCGCCTCCAGCCGATAGGCGGCAGTGTCGTAGTTGAGGATCGGCGCGAGCCAGCGCTCGACCTCCTCGATGCTCATGCCCTTGCGCGCGGCATAGTCCTCGGCCTGATCGCGCTCGACCTTGGCGACGCCGAAATAATAGGCGTCGGGATGCGAGAAATAGAGGCCCGAGACCGAGGAGCCCGGCCACATCGCATAGCTCTCGGTCAGCTTCACGCCGACGCGCCGCTCCGCTTCCAGCAGCCGGAAGAGCGTCTCCTTCTCGGTATGATCGGGCTGAGCCGGATAGCCCGGCGCCGGGCGGATGCCCTGGTATTCCTCGCGGATCAGCTCGTCATTGCTGAAGGCTTCGTCCGGCGCATAGCCCCAGAACTCCTTGCGCACGAGCTGGTGCATCCGCTCGGCGAAGGCTTCCGCGAAGCGATCCGCCAGCGCCTTGACCATGATCGAGCGGTAGTCGTCGTTGTCGCGCGCGAACTTCTCGGAGATGCGCTCCTCTTCCGCGCCCGCCGTGACGACGAAGGCGCCGACATAATCGGGCGCTCCGCCCTCCGGCGCGACGAAGTCGGAGAGGCACATGTTCGGCTTGCCGTCGCGCTTCGAGAGTTGCTGGCGGAGCCCATGGAAGGTCGCGAGCGTCTCCTGCCGGCTCTCGCCGGTATAGAGGCGGACGTCGTCGCCGACGGCGTTCGCCGGCCAGAAGCCGATCACCGCCTTCGGGTTGAACCAGCGCTCCTCTACGACGCGTTTCAGCATCGCCTGCGCATCCTCCCAAAGCGCACGCGCCGCCTCGCCCTGCTTCTCGTCCTCCAGGATCGCCGGGAAGCGGCCCTTTAGCTCCCAGGTCTGGAAGAACGGAGTCCAATCGATCACCGGCACGAGATCGGCGATGTCGTAGGTCCGGAAGACGCGGGTACCGAGGAAGCTCGGCTTCGGCGGCACGTAGTTCGCCCAGTCCGGCTTGAAGGCGTTGGCGCGGGCCTTGGCCAGCGGCAGGCGCTGCTTGTCGGCCTCCGAGCGGCGATGCGCCTCGGCGACCTTGGCATATTCCGCCTGCACGCCGGCGACGTAAGCAGGCTTCTGCTCCTGCGAGAGCAGGCTCGACACCACGCCGACGGCGCGCGAGGCGTCGTTGACGTGCACCGTCTGCCCAGCACTATAGGCCGGGTGGATCTTCACCGCCGTATGGACGCGGCTGGTCGTCGCCCCGCCGATCAGCAGCGGGATGTCGAAGCCTTCGCGCTCCATCTCGGAGGCGACGGTCACCATCTCGTCGAGCGAGGGCGTGATCAGGCCGGAGAGGCCGATGATGTCGACCTGCTCCTTGCGCGCCGTCTCGAGGATCTTCTGCGTCGGCACCATCACGCCGAGGTCGATGACCTCGTAATTGTTGCACTGGAGCACGACGCCGACGATGTTCTTGCCGATGTCATGGACGTCGCCTTTCACCGTCGCCATCAGCACCTTGCCGGCGGCGGCGCGCTCGGAGCCGCCGTTGAGGCGCTTCTCCTCCTCCATGAAGGGCATGAGATAGGCGACGGCCTGTTTCATCACGCGGGCGGACTTGACCACCTGCGGCAGGAACATCTTGCCCGAGCCGAACAGGTCGCCGACCACGTTCATGCCGGCCATCAGCGGGCCTTCGATGACGTGCAGCGGCTTCTCGGCCTTCAGCCGTGCCTCTTCCGTATCGACCTCGATGAACTCGGTGATGCCGGCGACCAGCGCGTGCTCCAGCCGCTTCTCGACGGGCAGCTCGCGCCAGGCGAGGTCCTTGCCGGAGGCAGCCACCGAGCCGTCACCCTTGAAGCGCGGCGCGGCTTCGAGCAGCCGCTCGGTCGAATCCTTGCGGCGGTTGAGGACGACGTCCTCGCAGAGCTCACGCAGCTCGGGATCGAGATCGTCGTAGCTGCCGAGCTGGCCGGCATTGACGATGCCCATGTCCATCCCCGCCTTGATGGCGTGGTAGAGGAATACGGAGTGCATCGCCTCGCGCACCTTCTCGTTGCCGCGGAAGGAGAAGGAGAGGTTCGAGACGCCGCCGGAGATATGGGCATGCGGCAGCGTCTCGCGGATCGCGCGGGTGGCATTGATGAAGTCGTTGCCGTAGTTGTCGTGCTCCTCGATGCCCGTCGCCACCGCGAAGATGTTCGGGTCGAAGATGATGTCTTCCGGCGGGAAGCCGGCCTTCTCGGTCAAGAGCTTGTAGGCCCGGGTGCAGATCTCGATCTTGCGCTGGAAGGTGTCGGCCTGCCCGACCTCGTCGAAGGCCATGACGACCACCGCCGCGCCATATTGCCGGCAGATGCGGGCATGCTCGAGGAAGGCTTCCTCGCCCTCCTTCATCGAGATCGAGTTGACGATCGGCTTGCCCTGGATCGTCTTGAGGCCGGCCTCGATCACCGGGAACTTCGACGAGTCCACCATGATCGGCACGCGCGAGATGTCGGGCTCCGAGGCGATCAGGTTGAGGAACTCGGTCATCGCCTTCTCGGAATCGAGCAGGCCCTCGTCCATGTTGACGTCGATGACCTGCGCGCCATTGGCGACCTGGTCGCGCGCCACGTCGAGCGCAGCGGCATAGTCGCCGGCGGTGATCAGCTTCCTGAACTTGGCCGAGCCGGTGACGTTGGTGCGCTCGCCGACATTCACGAAGGGAATGGTCTCGTCGAGCGTGAAGGGCTCCAAACCGGCAAGGCGCAGATAGGGCTTCGCTTCCGGGATCTGGCGCGGCGCCTTGCCGGCCACCGCCTGCGCGATCGCCCCAATATGGTCCGGCGTCGTGCCGCAGCAGCCGCCAACGACATTGACGAAACCGGCATCGGCGAATTCGGCCAGCATCTTGGCGGTCGCCTCCGGCCGTTCGTCATAGAGGCCGAATTCGTTGGGCAGGCCTGCATTCGGATAGGCACAGATCAGCGTGTCGGCGACGCGCGACATGTCCTTGATATGCGCCCGCATCTCGCGCGCACCGAGCGCGCAGTTGAGGCCGACGGTCAGCGGCGCGGCATGGCGCACCGCGTTCCAGAAGGCCTCCACCGTCTGGCCGGAGAGCGTGCGGCCCGAAAGGTCGGTGATCGTGCCGGAGATCATCACCGGCAGGCGGATGCCCTTGGCGCGGAACACCTCCTCGATCGCAACGATCGCGGCCTTGGCGTTGAGCGTGTCGAAGATCGTCTCGATCAGCAGCAGTTCCGAGCCACCGTCGATCAGCCCCCTCACCTGCTCGGCATAGGACTCACGAACCTGGTCGAAGGTCACGGCCCGGAAGCCGGGGTTGTTGACGTCCGGCGAGATCGAGAGCGTGCGGTTGGTCGGGCCGATCGCGCCCGCGACATAGCGGCGGCGCCCGTCTTCCTTCTGCGCAATGGATGCCGCCTCGCGGGCGATGCGCGAGCATTCGACGTTCAGCTCGTAGACCAGCGCCTCCATGCCGTAATCGGCCTGGGCGATCGAGGTGCCGGAGAAGGTGTTGGTCTCGACAATATCCGCGCCCGCCCGGAAATAGGCGAGATGGATGTCGCGCAGCGCCTCGGGCTGCGTCAGCGCGATGATGTCGTTGTTGCCCTTGAGGTCGTGGTTAAACCCCTTGAAGCGCTCACCGCGGAAATCCGCTTCCGAAAGCCTCAGGTTCTGGATCTGAGTCCCCATCGCGCCATCCAGCACGAGGATGCGCTCGGACGCGGCCTGGCGCAGTGAGCGCTCGATCTCGGCGCCGTCGACGGGGGTGGGAATGAAGTCGGACATCATTACGCTTTCAACAATTGATGCTCGGTCTCGACCGTCATTGCGAGGAGCGAAGCGACGAAGCAATCCAGGGGCCGCAGAGCTGAACGGCTCGACCCGGTCCCCCTGGATTGCTTCGCTTCGCTCGCAATGACGTTCCTCACTCCGCCGCCACCGCCTGCGCCGCCAGCTTCTCGGGCTTCAGGCCGACGAGATGGCAGATGGCGTAGACGAGGTCGGCCTTGTTCATCGTGTAGAAATGCAGGTCGGTGACGCCGCGGTCGATCAGGTCGAGCACCTGCTCGGCGCAGACGGCGGCCGCCACCAGCCGGCGCGTCGCCGGGTCATCTTCAAGCCCCTCGAAGCGATCGGCCAGCCATTGCGGCACGCTTGCGCCCGTCCTGCGGGCGAAGCCGGCGGTCTGCTTGAAGTTCTGCACCGGCACGATGCCGGGCACGATCGGGATCTCGATGCCGCGGGCGCGGACCTTGTCGAGATAGCGGAAATAGACATCGTTATCGAAGAAGAACTGGGTGATCGCCCGCGTCGCGCCGGCATCGACCTTCTTCTTCAGTGCGTCGATATCGGCATCGAGCGAGGCCGCTTCCGGATGCTTCTCCGGATAGGCCGAGACGGTGATCTCGAAATCGCCGATGCTCTTCAAGCCCGCGACGAGATCGGAGGTCTGCTGATAGCCCTCCGGATGCGCCTCGTAGGTGGTGCCGAGGCCGCCGGCCGGGTCCCCGCGCAGCGCCACGACATGGCGCACGCCGGCATCCCAATAGGAGCGGATGACCTCGTCGACCTCGGCCTTCGAGGCCGAAACGCAGGTGAGATGCGCTGCCGGCTTCAGCGCGGTCTCCTCGATCATGCGCTTCACCGTGGCGTGGGTCCGCTCGCGGGTCGAACCACCCGCGCCATAGGTCACCGAGACGAAGCTGGGGCCGAGCGGCTCAAGCCGGCGCACGCTCTCCCACAACGCGACCTCCATCTCCGCCGTCTTCGGCGGGAAGAACTCGAAGGAGACGCTGGGACGGCGCGAACCGTGCCGGCTGGGGCGAAAGGCATTCATCACGCAACCTCGAGATTGATCATACGGGTCGGCGGATCGGACTGGACGCGCCGGTCGCGCCCGCGCCAAAGCATGACCGGCAACTGCCCCGAGCCGCCATCGGCCAAGGTGACTTCGCGGGAAAGATCACAGGAGAGACCGGCTTCAGCGAACCAGCCGGCGATCTGCTGCCGCGAGAAGCCGAGCCGGCGATGCGCATGCTCGGTCCGCAGGAATTCCATGTCGTGTGGAGCAAAGTCGACGACGATCAGCCGCCCGCCCGGCGCCAGCATCGCCGCGGCCTCGCGCACGGCCCGGCCGGGATCATCGAGGAAGTGCAGCACCTGATGGACGATGACGAGGTCGAAGGAGCCTCGGGCGAAGGGCAGCGCATAGATATCGCCCTGCCTGAGCTCGACGCGCGACAATCCCGCCCGCTCAAGATTGGCACGCGCCACCGCCAGCATCGCATGATTGGCATCGACGCCGACGGCGCGGCCGAATTTCGGCGCGATCCGCTCCAGCATCCGGCCGGTGCCGGTGCCGAGATCGAGCATCGCACCCGGCGTCCCCTCGCCGACAGCCTCTTCGACCGCCGCCTCGACGGCATGGTCGGGCACGTGCAGGCTGCGCAAACGGTCCCAGTCGCGTGCGACGCTGGCGAAATAGCTCTGCGCGGCCTCGGCGCGATTCGCCCGCACGGCCGCCAGCCTCTCGCGATCGGCCGCGAGCACAGGATCGGCGCGGTCGAGCCAGGCGGCGAGCGAAGCAGCGAAGGCCCCGCCCGGCCCGGTCTCATCGAGCCGGAAGAAGGCCCAGGCCCCCTCGCGCGAGCGCCGGACCAGCCCAGCCTCGGCCAGGAGCTTGAGATGGCGCGAGATGCGCGGCTGCGACTGGCCGAGAATGTCGGTCAGGTCGGAAACGGAGAGCTCGCCCTCGGACAGGAGCGCCAGAATACGCAGGCGCGTCTCCTCGCCCGCGGCCCGCAGGCCGGCGAGAAGCACATCGGAGGACAATGCTGTCGGCTGCCGCACGCAAACGCCTCCCGCGCTCGAAAAAAAGATATAAAGATATCTTTATGTCAGAAACATCGTTCGTGCAAGCGGATTGTCGTGCGGAAAACAGGACGGACATAGCGAACGTGATCTCAAAATGCAGGGCCGATGACACCTGCACCCCTAAAGTGTCACCGCGGCGCAAATAACTTGTCACCGGAGCAGATCCGAGAAGAGAGTTCGCATCAGGCAGCATCTGGTCGGTTTCGCTAAAGGCCGCGTATGCAAAACTCCTCGTGGCCGACGGTGACAGATCGCGTCGATGCGGCAATGCTTGCTCGGATGGGCGCTGCCCTTGCTCTGGCACCGCAGGCACCTCGGCGGCAGAGCTTCCATGATCTCAGAGAGTTGCTCGCCGCACGGCGTGCTCTCATCAAGGACAGGACCGCTGCGAAGATACGCCGATCGACCGCAAGACTCGCCTTGAAAAGGCGCCAGCTGGATGCGCGGCTGAAGCGCGTTGACGATGACCTGGAGCGCATCGACGCCGAGTTGGCGGCACTGGCTAACATGGATGCTGGCCTGGCGGAGCGCCTTGCCATCCTGCGCAGCATACCGGGCGTCGGCGACGTAACCGCCATAGCGCTCATCATCGATATGCCGGAACTCGGGGAGCTTGAGGGAAAGCAGGCAGCGAGTCTGGCCGGACTGGCGCCTGTCGCCCGTCAGTCGGGCAAATGGCAGGGCAAAGAACGCATCCAAGGCGGTCGCGCCATGTTGCGCCAGGCGCTCTACTTCCCGGCAATAGCCGCGGCACGCTTCAACCCCGATCTCAAGAAGAAGTACGAAGAGCTCATCGCTGCCGGGAAGGAGAAGAAGGTCGCGCTGACCGCGATCATGCGGAAAATCATCGTGATGGCCAACGCCCTCATCCGCGACGGCCGTCGATGGGCTGCAACCCGCGCTTGACCAACACGGATACTCAGGAGTTGGGGCCTCCGACAAACCCGGGGCGGTTCAGTTCGCAAGAGCCTTCACACCAGCACGGAACCGCGCCCCTATTGATCAGGTTGAATTCCTCAGCAGTGCGTTGTGTGAGGTGTGCCATGGTTGCGTTGCGAAAGCCTGCAGGGCCGTCCGCGCGCCGGCCGATGCCACCTCGGCGCGAGCTTTATCGGGAGCGCTGCCAAGATGAGTATGGCAACCACTATATCGTCATTGTCTGGAGCGAGTGGCCCGGCCTCCCAACGACGTCCTACACGCTCAAGGACGGCACGCCGGTTCGTTACGAAGACGAGTACCGCTTCTCGCTTCCGTCGGGGAAAATGCTAACTCGTTGCGAGGATTGATCCACCGCATCCAGCGATCCGGCGAAGCCCAGCCTTAATGCGCAAAATCGCCGCGCAGATAATGGGGCTTAGGAGGGCAACACATGAATCTCACAAATCGCAGGCTGCGAGGTCGAGATGGGCGCAATCAAGCCGAGGGGCAGATGGCGTGCGACCTTCAAGCACGTTACGACCGCCTCATCGTTCTGGCCCGAGGGTTTGAAGCGGTAGGCGACAAGATTGATGCTGAACGCCATTATCAGCAGGCCGATCACTATCGCCGATTGTTGAACCGCAAAGCCGCATAGGAGCTCTGTTCGCTTCTGTGCACGTCGGCTTGACCGTCGCCTTGCTTAATCACCAAAGGACAGCCTCGCAATCAAGTTTGGCTGCGATGACGCGAGAACAACGATCTGGACGGGCGCGATTGATGCTCCGGTGGCCCGATAGGCGCTTCCTACTCAGGCGGGCCACCGGGAGCCGCATTGCCGAACTCTACGCCCTTCCAGTTCGCCCGCGCCGCAACCATGGCACTAAACTCCGGACGCAACACCACCCGATTCAATGCCGCGTCGACCAGCATGTTCCCAGACGCGGGAACTGTTCTGGCCGATCAGCATTGAATCCGCAGTTTCGTTCGCGGAGTTACGTTGTCATGCCCGCTCGGACCTATTGGAAGGGCTATCTCAAGCTGTCGCTGGTGACGTGTCCGGTCGCGATGACGCCAGCGACCTCCGAAAGCGAGAAGGTCCGCTTCCATACGCTGAACAGGGACACCGGCAACCGGATCATCAGCCGCTACGTCGATGCTGAGAGCGGCAAGCCCGTCGACCCCGAAGATCAGGCCAAAGGCTACGAGGCCGAATCCGGCCGCTTCGTTGTGATCGAAGAGGAGGAGTTGGAGGCAGTCCGGCTCGACACGGTTCGCACCATCGACGTCGACGCCTTCGTGCCAAGGGATTCGATCCCGTGGGTCTACCTCGACAGCCCGCACTATCTGGTTCCAGACGATGAGGTCGGGGGTCGAGGCGTTTTCCGTGATCCGCGATGCCATGGCCGCCGCCAAGATGGTCGGCATTTCTCGCGTGGTGCTCTACCGGCGCGAGCGGGCGGTGATGCTGGAGCCGCGTGACCGCGGCATCGTGCTCTGGACACTGCGCTACGGCGACGAGGTCCGCGACGAGAAAGCCTACTTCTCCGAGATCGACGAGGAAAAGCCGGAACCCGAGCTGCTCGACCTGGCGCAGAAATTCATCAAGGCGAAAAGCGCCGATTGGTCACCGGAGTTGGTCAAGGATCCCGTCCAGGAACACCTGCTCAAGCTCATCGCCTCGAAGAAGCGTCGCAAGGGCGCGCGCGTATCTGCAAGCCGCGAGGACGGCCGGCCGGCCAATGTCGTCAACCTCTTCGATGCGCTGAAGAAGAGCCTGCAGGCGGACAAGTCGCTGAGGTCGTAAGTGGTATCGGACCGCCCGCTAATCTGACATTCCCGGCGCTATGCTCCACCCCGGCAAACACCACTATCAAAGCTAGCTTTTTCATGGTTGCGCTCCTCTGAATTCAGGGATCTGGGAGCGAAACCCCGCCGTGACAGCCAGGGGTCCTCGGAACCGCAAAAGGCCCTGAAACCGATCCGACGAAGCCCAGTGGGACAAGGCACGGATTGGGTGGGCGCGAGCCGAGGTCGATCGCTATGCGGCGCTGAAGGCGAAGGGCTGAGGTCCTCCACCAACCGATTGCTGACTCCCTCATGGCGCCGGTGGCGTCATCGTAACAATGGTTCCGGCGGAGATGCGCCACGCGTCAAGGATTGGCGGAACTGCGATCTTCGGTGCGCGTTGCCGGGCTAGGGAGGATGCCCCATGAATGCCCTGACGATATCCATGCTAATCACGGCCGCGATCGTCGCGACTGCCTGTAGCACGACCGAGCAACGGGTTGGAGGAGCTGCTGTCGGAGCTGGCACCGGCGCCGCGGTAGGCGGACCGGTTGGCGCGGTTGTCGGCGGAGCGGCAGGTGCCGTTACAGCTCCAACGGTTGTGAAGGAGACTCGGCGCGCGACACGCCGCTGACCGGTGTCAGGTCGCGATCCATTGCGGGTATCGTTCCGCTGATAGATTGCTTGCTCGTCATGCCGCTGACGTTCTCATTGAGACGACCATGCAAACCTCGCAGGGTTTTTCCACTTTCCTGATGATCAGCGCTCTAACTTGGCTCGGCTTAATAATGACGCTGTCGTTTGCCGCTCTGGGGGCAGCCGGTCAGTCAACGCCCACTTGGGCGCATGTTGGAAGACTAGGAATGGTTTTGAGGTTCAGTGGAATGTGGGCTTCGAAACTCTTCCGCAATGGGGCTTTCGAGGCCGTCCTCTCTTTACACGCCAGAAGACGTTTATTTGGGGGGTGGACTTTGGGCGTCGTGTATCCCCAGTGGATTTCTGAGCAGGCGCGATGGCGAAGCGGTCAAAATTGAGCCTTGGACATTCGGGACTGGCCTCCCGATCCGGGCCAGGGCACGGCGATGAGGCGGTTGACGCCGATCGCCCGCTCGCCAGAACAATTCCCGTCGTCGGCATCGGCGCCTCCGCAGGCGGCATCGAGGCGCTGGGCAGCTTCTTTGACGCCATGCCTGCCGACAGCGGCTGCGCCTTCGTCGTGGTGCTGCATCTCGATCCTAAGCGCGAAAGCGCCATGGCCCGCATCCTGAGTGCCCGCACGAAAATGCCCGTAGCGCAGGTCGAAGACGGAATGGCGCTGGCAGCCGACCACGTCTACGTCATCGCCCCCGATACAGATCTCATAGTCACGGAAGGCCGGTTGAAAGTGTCGCGACCGTCTGAACCCCGCGGTCTACGACATCCGGTCGATGTCCTGTTTGCCTCGATCGCGGCAGGACAGCACGAGCGTTCGGTCGCGATCGTGCTTTCCGGAACCGGGAGCAACGGAACCGAGGGATTGAAGGAGATCCGCGCCGAGGGTGGCATGAGCCTGGTTCAGGCGCCGGAAACGGCCAAGTTCGACGGCATGCCGAGGAGCGCGATCGCCTCGGGTCTTGCCGACCACGTGCTTGCTCCGGACAAGATGCCGGAGGCTCTGCTCGCTTATGTCCGTCATGGCTACCTCTCTGCCGCCGCCGAGGTCGAACCCGGTTCATTGAGCGGTGAAGCGACAATCGAACAGGTTCTCGAGGTCCTGCGTGCCCGGGGTGGACATGATTTTGGCAGGTACAAGCGCAACACACTGAGACGGCGGATTCATCGTCGCATGGGGCTTCGGAACATCGAGACGCTTGCCGACTACACCGATGACTTGCGTGCCAATCCGGCCGAGGTAGCCACCCTCGCCGCCGACCTGATGATCAGCGTCACCAGTTTCTTCCGCGACCCTGAGGCCTGGAAGGCGCTCGGAGAGCTGGTGATCGCGCCTCTCGTCACGGAGCGCAGGAGCGGCGCGCCTGTTCGTGTCTGGGTTCCGGCGTGTGCGACCGGGGAGGAAGCCTATTCGATCGCCATGCTGGTGACCGAGCAGGCGGAAGCCGCCGGAAAGCGCTTTGACGTGAAGGTCTTCGCCACGGATGCTCAGGAGGACAACCTGCGCAAGGCGCGCGATGGCATCTACCCTGCCGTAGCGCTGGCCGGATTTCCGCCCGAACGAATCCGACGCTTCTTCGAAATGCTCGATGGCTCTTTTCAGGTGCGCAAGGAACTCCGCGACATGGTGGTGTTCGCGGCACAGAACCTGCTGCGCGATCCGCCGTTCTCCCGACTGGACATTATTTCATGCCGAAATTTCCTGATCTATCTGGAGCCTGAAGCGCAACACCGCGTCATAGGCCAATGCCACTTCGCCTTGCGTCCGGATGGGCATCTGTTTCTCGGCAACGCCGAAACGATCGGGCGCCACGACGATCTCTTCGACACAGTGTCGAAGAAGTGGCGAATATACCGCCGGATTGGCCCCACCCGACATGATCTTCTCGACTATCGGCCGCCCCGGGGCTCGGCGACATCGGCAATGGCGAGCGATCCGCCTATACAGTCGGACGCAGCCTCCGCGCCTGTCGCCGACATCGCCCGGCGCGCCCTGCTGGAGCGCTTCGCCCCTGCGTCAGTGCTGATCGACCACAAGGGCCGTGTCGTCTATTTCCACGGCACGACGCGCGACTATCTGGAACAGCCATCGGGCGAACCGACCAGGGATCTGCTGGCCATGGCGCGCGAGGGGCTGGCCCTGAAACTGCGCGGCGCGATACGCGAGGCGTTAAAGGGCGACAGGAGCGTCACGGTCCATGGCCGCCTGCATCAAAGCGAAGCGCCACGGGACGTCGTCATGGCGGTGATGCCGCTGCCCGCCTCGCCGCAAGGCGGCAGGCTCGTCTTGGTCAGCTTCACGCCCGGGACTCCAGCAGGCGCTCCCAACCCGCCGCCCATTCGCGACGATACCGGGGAATCGAACGCCGGCGAGCGAGCGCTTCAGGAAGAACTGGTCTCGATGCGCGCTGAACTGCGCAACACCATCGAGCATCTGGAGACCGCCAACGAGAAATTGAAGGCCTCGAACGAGGAAGCGACCTCGATGAACGAGGAGCTTCAGTCCACCAATGAGGAGTTGGAAACCTCGAAGGAGGAGTTGCAGTCGTTCAACGAGGAGCTGAACATCGTCAACAGCCAGCTCCAGCACAAGATCGCGGAACTGGAACGCACCACCAACGATCTCAACAACCTGCTGGCGGGGTCGGAAACAGCGACGCTTTTCCTGGACAACAAGCTTGCGATCAGCTGGTTCGCGCCGGCGACGAAAGAATTATTCGATCTCGTAAGCTCCGACATCGGCAGACCGATCACCCATTTCGCGCGGAAGTTCTCGGACGAGAACCTGCTGTCGGACGCCGAAACGGTGCTGCGGAAGCTCACTACGGTCGAGGCCGAGGTTCCGAGCGATGCGGGACGCTGGTACCTGCGGCGCATGCTCCCCTACCGCACGCGCGACAACCACATCGCGGGCGTCGTGATCACCTTCAGCGACATCACCGATCGCCGGGCCGCCGCGGCAGCGGTCAATGATGCACGGCTCTATGCCGAAGCCATCGTAGGGACCGTCCGGCAGCCGCTGCTTGTCCTCGACGCGGGACTGCGCGTCCAGTCGGCCAATCCAGCCTTCTATGGACTGTTCGGTGTCACCGCGGAGGAGACCACCGGCAAGCTCCTCTATGACCTCGGCAACAAGCAATGGGACATTCCCGCCCTGCGGACGCTCCTCGAGGAAGTGCTGTCGAAGAACCGGGAGGTCGCCGACTACGAGGTTGAGCACGAATTTCGTGAACTTGGTCGGCGATGCATGTTGCTCAATGCCCGCAAATTGGTCCAGGGAGGTGGTCACGAAGAGCTGATCCTGCTGGCGATCGAGGACATCACGCAGCGCAGGGAAGGCGAAAATGCCATCCGCGCCGGCGAGCAGCGCCTCAACGATCTCGTCGAAGCGCTTCCGGGCGCGGTCTACACGACCGATGCCAAAGGTCGGATCACCTCTTATAACCCTGCCGCCGCCGAGCTTTGGGGGTGTGAGCCAGAACTGGGCTCAGATGAATGGTGCGGGTCCTGGCGCATGTATCGCCCCGACGGCACACCCTTGCCGCATGACGAGTGTCCGATGGCGATCGCCCTGAAGGAAAAGCGGCCGATACGAGGTGCAGAGGCCGTCGCCGAACGACCTGATGGCGTGCGGATCCCGTTCCTTGCTTACCCCACTCCCTTGCACGACGCGGCGGGCAAAGTCACCGGCGCGGTGAACATGCTGGTGGACATCACCGCGCGAAAGCGGGCCGAAGAGCTTGCGGAACGTCTCGCCGCCATCGTCGAGTCATCCGATGACGCCATCATAAGCAAGACTCTCGACGGCATCGTCACGACCTGGAACAGTGGGGCTGAGCGACTCTTCGGCTATCGAGCTGACGAGATCGTCGGCAAATCGATCATGACCTTGGTGCCGGCGGACCGCCGGGACGAGGAACTCGACATTCTCGACCGTCTCCGCAAGGCGGAACACATCCAGCACTACGAAACAATCCGCCAGCGCAAGGACGCGAGCCGGGTCTGGGTCTCTTTGACCCTGTCGCCGCTGAGTGGTTCCGGAGGCCGGATCGTCGGGGCATCCACGATCGCCCGGGACATGACCGAGCGCAGGCGCGCCGACAAACATCGAAAAACCCTGATGGGCGAGCTCAACCACCGCGTCAAGAATACGATGGCGGTCATCCAGTCGATCGCGTCTCAGACCCTGGGTCACGCATCAACGTTGGAGGACGCCCGGGACACATTCAGGGCCAGGCTGATCAACCTGGCGCAAGCGCATGACGTGCTGACGCGTGAAAGCTGGCAGAGCGCAAACCTGGCGGACATCATCACCGATACGCTCAAGCCGCACGCGGGTAGAGATGGCCGCTTCCGCATCACGGGTCCGCAGATCCGGCTCGCGCCGAAAGCTGCTCTGGCGGTCGCCATGGCGGTTCACGAGCTCGGCACCAATGCCGCGAAGTATGGGGCGTTGTCCTGCGAAAGCGGGCACGTCGTGATCGCCTGGCGGATCGAAGGGAAGCATGCCAGCCGCGAGGTCATCCTGGACTGGCGGGAGAGCGGCGGGCCTCCTGTCGCCGAGCCGAAGCGCAAGGGCTTTGGCTCTCGCCTGATCGAGCGCGCCCTGGCAACGGAACTCGGCGGCAAAGTGAGTGTTGACTACGAGTCCTCCGGCGTTGTGTGCACGATCGTCGCACCTCTGCCCGCCGGGCAAGCTTTGCTGGGAGGGCAAGGTGACCATTCAGCGGACGAGGAAAGTTCTGATCGTTGAGGACGAGCCCCTCATCGCCATGCACCTGGAGGACCTTCTCGCGGACATGGGACACGAAGTGATAGCCAGTTTCAGCCGCGTCAATGAAGCGGCTCAATTCGCAGAAGAGGCAGACATCGACTTTGCGATTCTGGATATCAATCTACGTGAGATGAAGTCCTTTCAGGTGGCCGGTATCCTGCGTCGCCGGGGTATCCCGTTTGTGTTCGCCACGGGATACGGCAGCGCCGGTCTTTCGGCCGAGTTTTGTACTGAACTCACCTTGCAAAAGCCGTACGAGCCGCGCGAACTAGCGCGGATGATCACCGAGGCATGCGGCCGGGCTTCAGCTAACTGACCGTGTTCATTTGCCCATGAGTCTCATCGCGCCTGCCGCACGCGTGGTATCGCCCCGTCGCGGACGTGCTGTGCTGTCGGCACCACACGTCCGACGGAACAAACGGCCGCGCCAAACGTCTCTTCTCGAGCCCCAAAAGCTTCTGATCGGCCAGCAGTCGATCGATATCGACGGGAGGCTAGAGTGACGAGATTTGTACGCGCGACATTCGCTGGGTTAGCGATAGCAGCGGCTCTGGGCGCTACGCCGGCTTGGGCTGAGATGATGTCGTTCAAGGCAGACCTGAAGGGAGCGTCTGAAGTCCCGCCGGTGACAAGCAAGGGTAGCGGCAGTGTGACTGCAACGTACGACACCGTCGGAAAGAAGCTTGCCTGGAAGGGCACCGTCTCAGGGCTGAGTGGCCCGGCGACGGCGGCGCACTTTCATGGCCCGGCCGAAACCGGCAAGAACGCAGGAATTATGATCCCGGTGCCGGGCATCACGACGGGGCCATTCGAAGGATCGGTCACATTGACCGACGATCAAGCGAAGGCGCTGGCCGCGGGCCAGACCTACTTCAACATTCACACGGCCGCAAACCCGAATGGTGAAGTGCGCGGCCAGGTGATGAAAGGGAAGTAAGGCCCAACACGTCAAGCAGGTCATCGACGTTTGACGGCGTGTCCAGATTTCCCGGGTCAGCTCGCTACTGGTGGTACGAGTCGCACTGGCCATGGTCCAACACGAGCACAGCGATGTCGAAATTCGCGACGATGATGAAAGCCTGGGCGCCATCGTCTCGTTTCCTTTCGACGTCGGATTCGTTGAGCGTTTCCGGCAGGCCTTTCCGAGAGCGCGCTGGAGCGATCGATTGGGAGCGTGGCGGCTACCGGGCACGAACGCGGTCCAACGAGCAATGCGATGGCTCGATCGCGAGCTTCCCAGTGCATTCTCTCTCGCCGATCAGCGCGGCCGTGACTCCTTCTCGTTCGAGCCGATCGCCAGCCCTTATGTAACGGCCGCTGGTGAGATCGTCGTGCGCACGCCGTATTCGCGAACGGTTGTTGAGGAATTGCGTGCGGTGCCCTGGGCCTGGTGGAACGGCGAGGAAAAGGCTTGGCACGTTCCGTTTCGATCAATCGAGGAACTTCGCAAAAGATGGCCGGTGATCGAAGCGGCTGCCAAGCGCCATGAACCGGAGGCGCGAAGGCAACGGAGTGAAGCGGCAAAATCCGCGCCCGGGTACGAAGAAACGAAAGCGACGACGATCGAGCGGCGGCGCCGCCGCTATCCTGTCTCTGCGACCGAATTGCCGCCGGCCGACAGAGTACTGATGTCCCATGAGGGGCCGCTCGTCGTCCTTGAGGTGACCGGAGAGATCGTGCCCGAGGAAACCGCTCATCGGCATTATCCATGGAGCGTCGCGCAGCCTGACGATCTTGTTTGGGCATTGTGGCGGCGTCCCACGCACGGAGAATTGGTCAGAACCTGGCCCGACCGCCATCCAACCGCGCCGAGCGCCCTCCTCCGCGGGTGGTGGCAACCTACGCTCGAGGAACTGCGCGTGGCCAGGCGAGCGGCGCGGTCCGTGGAGCGCGCTCGGCAAACTCGAAGCGGTCAGGGCTGATCCTGCGACCGAACGGAATGAGCACCTTGGTCCGCAAACGATCACGCCATTCCTTTCTGAGGGCGCGAGGCGAAGCTAAAACAACCTTGTCTGACGACATTCGCAAGGGCAGGAATTATGCTCTTTTCATCGTTGACTGACCCAGTGGACATAGCTCGAGCCGAGGCCGCCTTCGAAGCAGCCTGGGAGGAACTCGCGACGATCTCTGATGTATTTGATGAACGCAAGCGAACCAAGCTTGCTTGCATCGTAGCAGCCCTGGTTGCCATCGCCCAAGACGAGGACGACCTGAAGCGTCGCGCGATCGCACGCTACCGCCGAGAAGGCGTACCCTCTTTTTCTTCGCCCGCCAAAGGAACCTAGGCTTCCCCGGGGGCGACGAGAGGAAGCATCGCTGCGAGCAGGGAACACGGATCCGTCGCCGGGGTTCAATTCCGACGACGCCGTCACGCGTTGAGGAGGACGACATGCCTGCAAAATCAGCCGCTCAGCAGAAGGCCGCCGGCGCAGCGCTCGCCGCCAAGCGCGGGGACATGAAGAAGAGCGAGCTCAAGGGCGCATCGAAATCGATGGAGAAATCGATGAGCGAGACCGAGCTCGAGAAGATGGCTTCGACCAGCCGTAAGGGGAAGCCCGAGCACAAGAGCAAAGACTGAAACACTCAAGGAGGCAGGGATGACGGCACGTTACGAACCGCCTTTCCCGGCGCAACAGCAGCCCATGCCAGGACGGACCGATGCCATGTCGCCCCGACCGGATCACGGCGAAGACAGCTATGTCGGCGCCAACCGCCTCAAGGGCAAGCGCGCGATCATCACCGGGGGGGACAGTGGCATTGGAAGGGCTGTCGCCATCGCCTTCGCACGGGAGGGTGCTGACGTCCTGATCTCGTATCTGAACGAGGACGAGGACGCTGATGAGACCCGCCGCTGGATCGAGAAGGCTGGACAGAAGGCCGTCCTGGTGCCCGGCGACATTCAGGAATCGGCCCATTGCCGCACGATCGTCGACCGCGCTGTGAGCGAGCTCGGCGGCGTCGACATCCTCGTCAACAACGCCGCCCATCAGGCGAGTTTCAAGGATATCGGCGAGATTTCGGACGAGGAGTGGCGGCTCACCTTCGCGGTGAACGTCCATGCGATGTTCTACCTGACCAAGGCGGCCGTCCCGCACATGAAGCCCGGGTCCTGCATCATCAATACCGCCTCGGTGAACGCCGACAAGCCCAATCCGACCCTGCTCGCCTATGCCACCACGAAGGGCGCGATTCAGAACTTCACCGGTGGGTTGGCGCAGCTGCTGGCTGAGAAAGGTATCCGGGCCAACGCCGTCGCGCCGGGACCGATCTGGACGCCGCTGATCCCCTCGACCCTGCCGAGGGACAGCGTCTCGAATTTCGGCAAGCAGGTTCCGATGAAACGGCCGGGACAGCCGGCCGAACTGGCGACGGCCTATGTAATGCTGGCCGATCCCCTCTCGAGCTACGTGTCGGGGGCCACCGTCGCCGTGACCGGCGGTCATCCGATCCTCTGATGGCGAACGCGGCTCAATTGTCGTTGAGATTCCCGAGGTTGCCCGGCAGCCCCGAGAGCCCGGCCTGAGCAAGTTATCCGCCGGCTCCGGGCCGTGGCTGTTCTCGCCCTTGTGCGCCTCGTTCCAGTGCCGGATCTCGTCCGTGAGCTGCTGAAACTCGGCTGCCTGCGGAGAACCTTCGGGCGCGTCGCTCAGCGCGGCGGCGCACTCTACGGCAGCCTCGTATTCCTCGTGGTTTTTGAGCGTCATCGCTGGGAATCCGTTTGAGGTTTGCGGCTGGCGGCATTCTCGTCGAGCAGTTCGGAGGCGGCTCGCAGCAGTGCTTCAGGAGGGGCCATGTCTTCCTGGAGATGCCATTCCACGAAGTCACGGCTCTTTCCGGCCCGTTCCGCCAGGAGCGCAACCCAATCACGCTCCGGAAACGCGGCCTTCATGTGCAGGGCGAGATCCTGGCCGGAGGTAACCGGCTCTGACGGAACCATGGAAGCCTCCCGATCGTCGGGGACAAAGAAGGCCCCGCCGCACATCCGGCGGGGCCTCGGCTCTTAGGCGGCCTTGCGATTGATGTCGTCGAGCGCGAGCTTGGTAAGCTTCTCGTGGGTCGAGGCTTCCTCGTCGAGATTCTGCTTCAGCAGCGAGCCGCATTCGTTTCGACCGAGCTGTCTCGCCCAGGCAACAAGCGTGCCGTAGCGCGTGATCTCGTAGTGCTCCACAGCCTGGGCCGCGGCAATCAGCGCGGCATCGAACACCTGCTTGTCCTCGACCTCACCGGCTATGTCATTGGCCTCTTCTAGGATGCCGTCGATCGCGGGACAGGTAACGCCTTCTCCTCGACCCCGTGCAGGCGGAAGACCTGCTTCAGGCGCGTGATCCGTCTCGCGCAGATGCGTTTCGAACCCACGCTTGAGGTCTGGGTTCGTCGCCTTTTCGACCATGTCCGGCAGCGCCTTCTTGATCTGGTTCTCGGCGTAGTAGACGTCTCGCAATGTATGAACGAAGAGGTCGTCCATCGTGGCGATATCCTTGGAAAACCAACCCATGCCGCTCTCCATCTGTAGGAGAATCCCCAGCGCTTGGCCGTTCATGCGAACTGGCCAGCCCTCCTGCGAGGGCTGGCCAGCCTCGGTTAGATCACCGTGGAACGGTGGGGAGCCGCCGTCTCATCGAACCGGTTCCAGCCTGCCGCACGGTATTCGGCGAGGCGGGCATCCCTGTCGATTGGCGTTGCCCCGTCGAGGATGGCCTCGACCGCCGGAACCTGCTCATCGGCAACGCGAACCGAAACCACGGTGCCGCCGCGCCGAACCGTTTCGGCATAGTAGTTGGCATCCTCTTCGCTGTGACCGGCGCTGGTGAGCGCCCCGACGATGCCCCCGGCAACTCCGCCTGCCGCGGCTCCGGCCGCCGTGGCCGCCAGCCAACCCGCCGCGACCACGGGACCAATCCCAGGAATGGCGATCAGTCCGATGCCTGCCAGCAGTCCGGCTGCGCCGCCGAGAGCTGCGCCGATCCCTGCGCCCTCCCGCGCGTTGCTGTCATCCGCCTTGGCGTGTCGACCGACGACACTGATGTCAGCGGAGCTAACGCCGCCTGCCTCGAGGGCCTCGACCACCGAACGAGCGGTTTCGTAGCTATCGTAGGAACGAGTGAGTGTCTGGGTCATCTTGCTTCCTCCCGAGTTACTTGCGGGTGATGTTGCCGCGGTAGTCGACGGTCACGTTCAGCTTCGTTCCGCCGTGAGTGGCGCTACCCTTCCAGACGCCGTCTGCGTCCTTGGTCAGCGGGCCGACCTGCGAATAGCCGTTGGCCTCGAGGCGGCTCTTGGCCTGCCCTTCGGTGAAGCTATTCGCGCCGGGCAGCGGGGCATTCTTGTCCGCGTCGCCCTTGGGCGATGGTACTGGCGAAGTGGTGGCGGTCTGAGCGAGCGCACCAAAGGTAGTCGCCGTCGCGATTAGCGACGCGATTAAGAGCTTCTTCATGTTCGGACACCTCGAAATTCGCGAACTAGCCGCGGATGAATTTCGAACGATCAGAACGCCGATTCTGTTCCGCCGAGTTTCAGCTTCTCAGAGATTTATCGGCTTGCAGGCTCTTCTTCAGAGCGTCGAACAGATTGACCATATTGGCGGGCCTGCCGTCTTCACGGCTGGCCGAAACCCTCGTACCCTTCCGGCGCTTCTTCGAAGCGATCAGCTTCAGCAGGTGTTTCTGCACCGGATCCCGTCACCGATGAACCCGTCGACAGGGAGCACCAGATCAAAGGCTTCGAGATCGACAAGGATCGCGATGTCGAAGTCGAGCCGGACTGGCGGGAGCTGGCATCGTGATCCCCTGCGATCAGCGCTTGACTCCAAGGCGAGTTCGTTCTTTTTTTGTTCCAGCGTTCGAGGACATGAACCATGATATCAGCAGTCGAGCCGCTGGGCTCGCCTGGACCTGATCCCTTTCCGGTGGGCGACGATGAGATCGACGCGGTCTTGGCTGAGACCGGCGGCAGTTTCCGACGGCGATGCGGCGTGCTCCAAAGGCTTCCGCGTGCTCTGAATTCTCAACGGCCTGACCAAAGTTCGCACGTCACCGCGCTAGTTCGATCCAGACCGGGGCGTGATCACTTGCCTTGGTCCAACTGCGCACATGTCGGTCGACGGCAGCGGCGATGAGGCGGCTCGCAAGGACTGGAGAGATCAGCAGGTGGTCGATCCGGAGCCCGGCGTCTCGGCTCCAGGTGTTTCGGAAATAATCCCAGAACGTATAGATGCGCTCGTCCGGATGCAGCCTGCGTAGCGCGTCGATCCAGCCCCCTTCGATCAGGGTTCGGAAGGCCTGCTTCACTTCCGGACGGAACAGGGCGTCATCGCGCCACCGCTCCGGCTTGTAGACGTCAAGATCGGTTGGGATCACGTTGAAGTCGCCCGCGAGCACGATGGGAATCTTGAACCCAAGCAGTTCGCTCGCATAGGCTTGCAGTCGACGGCACCAGCGCAGTTTGTAGTCGAACTTCGGGCCGGGGACGGGATTGCCGTTCGGAAGATAGAGACACCCGATCAGCACCCCGTCGACGGCGGCCTCGATGTAGCGGCTGTGCGTGTCGTCGGGATCCCCGGGAAGTCCCTGACGGGTCAGGATGGGGTCGCGACCCCGTGCCAGGATGGCGACGCCGTTCCAGCTCTTTTGGCCGTGCCAGATGGCGCCATAACCAGCCTTCTCGACCTCGCGTGCAGGGAAGCGCTCGTCCCCGCATTTCAGTTCCTGGAGGCACACCACATCCGGTTTGGCTTCTCCGAGCCAGCGCAAGAGCACCGGAAGCCGCCCATTCACGCCGTTGACGTTGAAGGTGGCGATCTTCGCGTGATGGTCAGCGGCTCCGGTCACGGCTCCTCCGCTATCGCCAGCCGTCGAGGATTTCCTCGGTCCGCGCTACCTCGACCTGTTCGCTGAATCGCGAGAGATACAGCTCCATCAGCGCGTCGTGGGTCTCGTCCGACGAACTGCACAGAGCGTCGGTCACGAGAATGACGCGCAGGCCGCGATCGACGGCCCCGAGAAAAGTTGCGAGAACGCAGACATCGGTCTCTCCGCCGGAGATGATCACGGTGTCGACGCCGGATCCCGCCAACAATCGATCGAGCCGCCCTTCCGTCCAGGGTGAATAAACCGATTTGTCGAGAATGCGCGCCGGCGGGGCGAAACGTTCGAGGGCCGGCACAAGGCGAACGGCATCGTCGCCGATACGCTCCAGGGTAACGGAAGCCCATCGTCGATAGTAACGAGCCCAGGTCCCGCGTCCCTCTCCCGCCCGAACCGCCGGGATGAAGCGGGTGAAGACGGTGCGGTCCGGATGCCGAGCGCATAAGGCTTCGATCGCGGGCAGAACCTTTTCGAGCCAGGGTACCGCCCAGGGATAGCCACGTCCGAACAGCCGTTGCATGTCGACGCACAGATGAAGGCAGCTCTTGTCCAGCGGTCCATGAACCAGTCCCTGCGCGGCCATGCGCTGTTCCTTGCCCTCGGAGCCGGCTCACCCGCGGGTCCTATTTGGTTTTGATCATGGTGAGCTGCGCGTTGCTATCGTGCCAACGCTTCAGGACGTTGATCGTGACGTCGCTTTGATGGCGATGGACGCGCAGATCGAATTGCGAGGCACCCAGCGTTAAACCGCGAATGATCAGGTCATCGAGAAATGACGGCAGAACGGGATCGACCAGCTTGATCTCGTTTGCCGCGGCCGGAAGTTGCAGTCCGAGGCATGCCGCCAGCATCGCGAACGGAGCCGCCGCGGCCCAGGCCTGAGGGGAACAGGCCACCGGATAGGCAGTCGGCCCCCGTCGTGGCTTCCTCAGAAAGCCACAGAACAGCTCCGGCAAGCGCTGCTGATCCTCGTGGGTCGCCACGTTGAAGATGGCCTCGAACAATCGCGCCGCCTCGAGCTGGAAGCCATAACGGCCGAAGCCCAGAGCAATCAGTGCATTGTCATGCGGCCACACCGAGCCATTGTGATAGGACATCGGATTGTAGCGTACCTCACCTACATTCAGCGTGCGGATGCCCCAGCCGCTGAAGCTGCCTTCGCTCATCAGGGTTTGAGCGACCCGGGCGGCGCGTTCGGGACAGGCAATGCCCCCGAACAGCGCATGTCCGGCATTCGAGGAGCGAACCAGACAGGGACGCTTATCACCGTCGAGAGCCAGTGCGTAGGAGCCGATTTCCTCACACCAGAAGGTTCGGTCGAAACGCTCCCGCAAGATTGAAGCTTGCCGCGTAAGGTTGTCGGCGCGTGCGCCCAGCCCCAGAGCTCGCGCCATCGTCGCCCCGGCCTGCTTGGCGGCATAGACATAGGCCTGTACCTCGACGAGAGCGATCGGGCCTCGGGCGAGAGCTCCATCGGCATGGGAAATCGAATCGTGACTGTCCTTCCAGCCCTGGTTGGCGAGCCCGTTTTCCGTTTCGCGGTAATATTCGATGAACCCGTCGCCGTCGCGGTCGCCGAACGTCTCGCACCAGAGGAGAGCGGCCTCGATGTTTCCCCAGAGCCGCTCGATCATGGGGAGATCGCCGGTGCGATCGAAATACTGACCCGCCAGCATGACGAAGAGCGGCGTGGCGTCCACCGAGCCATAGTAGAACCCGAACGGAACCTCCCCGAGATTGGCCATCTCGCCACTTCGGCATTCGTGCAGGATTTTCCCGGGTTGGGCGTCGGCGACGGGATCGCAGGCGACCGCCTGTGTCCTCGCCAATTGCAGCAGGACACCACGGGCGACCGCCGGATCGGCCCACAACAGCATCATCGCCGTGATGATCCCGTCGCGCCCGAACATCGTCGAGAACCACGGAATGCCGGCGTAGGGGTAAAGCCCGTCCGGCCCGCGCGTCATCAGCGTGTACAGGTCCGAGGTCGATCGGCTCATCAGATCCGTAAAAAGGGTATTCGACGAACCCACCTTGGATATGCTGGCCGTCAGCGCGCGAAGGCCCCGGCGGGCATCCTGGTAAGCTCTGGAAAAATCCTTCGGCGGTACGCCGGGCGCGCTCATGAGGAGATGATCGTCGCACTCCGACACATCGATCAGATCGCAGGCGACGGTGACGAGCAGCGAGGTTCGTTCGCCGGGCTCGAGGCGAAATCCGAACGAGGCGAACCCGTTCCTCAATTGGCACGGCTTGGGTTTGAAGCGCAGGACCGTTCTTCTGACCCTATCGTCGAGACCACGATAGGCGAAGCGCGCCGCCCCCGAGGAAACATGGGTTTCCGTCTCGCCGCGACGGGCGCGCTTCATCCCTCGAACCTCGAAGAGATCGCGAAAATCCGCTCCGAACGACAATGACAAGGTGAATTCGTGCGAAACCCGATCGAAGTTGCGCAACCCGACCCGCTCGTAACAGACCGAGTTCCAGAGGAATTTCGTCCGCTCGATCGCGATCGCGTCCCGCGGAATCAAGGTTGAACCGTCCTCACGCGTGATCTCGGGATTGGCGAGATCCACCGTCAAGGCGGTATTGTCGCTCTGGATCACGGAACCGAGAATCAGGGGGCGCGTGTCCTCGAAGAACAGTTGCAGCCGCGAAAGATGCCTGGTGTCGTTGCTGAACAGCCCCTCGGAGGTGTCGGGGGTGATGCCGATGTCACCATAGTTGTCGAGAACCGCGAAGACGTCGCCGGATTTCAAGGTGCGAAGCGGGCGCTCGACGAGCGAGGGATGCGCATCAAGCGCATGATCGGTCGAACGCTCCTGCGGTGCCGCAATCCCGGGCGGCTTTGGGGGAAGGTCCTGTTCATGCATCCGAAGCTCTCCTCGCCGGAGGTCATGCGGCTTGTCCGGCCGATAGGCTCATGGTTCTGCGTCTATTCTGCGGCCCGGCGAGAATCCTGCGGCAAGCCCAGCAAGCGGTCGAATGCCGTCAGATAGTCACGGGCCATCCGGGCAGCGGTAAAATTGCGTTCGAAATGGGCTCGCACGCGAAACCGGTCCATGGCGGCACTGCGTTGGGAGGCGGCAACGGCCTCAGCGATCGAGTCGACGATGATCCCGGATACGCCGTCCTCGACGATTTCGGGCACTGAACCGTTGCGCCAGGCGATGACCGGAGTTCCCGCCGACATCGCTTCGATCATGACGAGCCCAAACGGCTCGGGCCAGTCGATCGGAAATAGCAGGGCCCGGGCGCCGGCGAGGAACGGCGCCTTTTGCGCCTCGTCGATCTCCCCGATAAACTCGATCAGCGGATCGTTCAGCAACGGCTCTATTCGGCTCCGAAAATACTCCTCATCGACCGGATCGACCTTTGCCGCGATCCGAAGCGGCAGTCCGGCGCGCTTGGCGATCTCGATCGCGCGGTCCGGCCGTTTCTCGGGCGTGATCCGTCCGAGGAACGCGAGATACTCCCCTCCCCGCGCGTTGAACGGACACAGGCCCGGCCCCAGGCCATGGTAGACCGTTGCCAGCCAGTTCACCCCCGCAGGCATCGGTATCCGCTGGCCCTCGGAAATCGATATCAGCGGCATCCGCGGAAAGGTCTGATAGACCGGCAGGAAGTCGGGGAGATCCAGGCGACCGTGCAGCGTCGTCACGCATTTCTGGGCAAGGTCCGTGAACATGGCGTGCTGAAGCAGGTCGAGGTGGAAATGGATGATGTCGAATGACGCCTGCCGCTCACGGACCTTGGCGAGCATGGCGAGGTGGCTGGCCGTATGATCGCGAATGCCAGCCAGCCGCAGGCCCTGGGGCGCGCAGGCAACCAGCTTGGCCGAGGTTTGGGAATCGCCCGAAGCGAACAGGGTGACCTGATGTCCTTGCCTAACGAGCTCCTCGGTGAGCCATGAGGCGACGCGTTCCGTCCCCCCGTACATCCGCGGAGGAACCGACTCAGCCAGCGGCGCCACTTGCGCGATTCGCATCCTCCGTCTCCAAGCGGACAACGCCCCACGAATGCGGGCGAGTTAACAACGCCGACCAGCCCCGAAAGTTCGGGGTCAGGTCCCGCCAAGAGGGGTTGCCACCCGGTCTCGGGGCACCGTCTCTGGCATGGCCGTGAGCATCAAAAGGAGGGCGGCGAGCCCGACCCCGGCCAGCACCGCAAAGGCGACAGCATATCCGCCCCACACGACGAGGCTGCCGGCGAATACGTAGCTCGATGCGCCGCCGATGCCTTGAATGGTCCCGATGATACCGCGCGCCATGTTGTAGCGACCGCTGCCCAGGACGGCGCCATAGAGGACGAGCGGCAGGAGCACGTCAAACAACCCGGCCCCGACCCCATCGAGGATCTGGAAGGCGATCATCCAGTAGGGATCGTCGACCATGGCGAACAGGATGCCGCGCAGCGGGAGGGCGGCGAATGCCAGGATGAGCAGCGGCTTGCCGCCGATCAGGTTGGCGCGCATGACGAGGAACGCCATCGGGATCGTCGCGAGCTGGGCGACGATGATCGCCGCCGACGTCACGGCGGACTCGAACCCTCGGGCCTCCAAGGCAAGCTTCTGGCTGGCGAGAGCCAGCATTGGCGCATTGGCGAAATGGAACAGCGTCGTGCCGATCGCCAGCACGGCAAAGGGCCGCTCGGCGAACAAGCGCCGCCATGGGGACGGCTGGCCCGTCCCGAGCCGGGTTTCATCGAGGCCCCGAGCGCGCTGATGATCGATGGCGTTGGCCGGGATCGAGAGTACGGCGGTGGTCGTCAGCGCGGCGAACAGCGGCAGCATGTAGAACACGCCGCGCTGTCCGAATTGGGTGCCTACCACCGCGGCTACCGCGGCAATGAACAGGTTGCCGAAACGGTCGAAGGCGGCATTGCGCCCGAGTTGCGTGGCGATGCCCGGGGAGCCGGAAAGCCCCAACGTGATCGCCGCGACTGTCGGTGCGAACACGGCACCGAGCAACGCCATGCCGACATCGGCGAGGAAAACGATCGTGAGCGTCGGATAGATCGCAATTGCTCCGCCCAAGGCCGCCAAGGCCCAGGCTCCCCCCACAATCAGGCCGCGCTTGGCCCGGGTCGCATCGATCAGGCCACCGATCGGGGCGTGAAAGGCAATGCCGATCAGACCGCTCGCGGTCAGCAGGGTCCCGATCGTCGCCTGGTCCCAACCGACCTCGGTGAGCAGGAAGACGTTGACGTAAGGCCCCAGGCCGCCGCGGAGATCAGCCAGCAGGAAGTTCAGCCAGTCGAGGCTCGACCGATACGGCACAACATTCTCTCGCCGTCGTTCTTGCTGGACGCCTCATTGTCACCCGCCGCCCGGAATGGGCGGCTGCCTAGCGCCGTGTTTTCATGCGGGCCGACTTTTCCCGAGCGGTTGAAGCGCGGCCGCAAAAGTCCTTGCGGATCTCGGACAGGTCCGCCTCGTCCAGTTCCTCGAGATCCAGAAGCTCTTCCCGGGCGCCCTCGAGCCGGATGATGAGCTCGTCGAGCTTGATCTGCATCGCAGCCGTGTCGCGGTTCTGGCTGTTCTGGATGATGAAGACCATCAGAAAGGTGATGATCGTCGTCGAGGTGTTGATGACGAGTTGCCACGTATCGTTGAAGTTGAAGATCGGCCCCGACACGGCCCAGACGACGATCAAGCTGACCGCGACGAAGAACGTCAGGGGTTTCCCGGTCCAGGTCGCGACGGCTTGAGCGACGCGCGTGAACAGCGAGGCCTTGTTGCCCTTGTGAATCAGATGCTCGATCGAGCTGCCCATTGAGGTCTTCCCCGAAAGGCGCCCCGGCCGAGCGACCGGGGCGCCGTCACGTCAAGCTGCCCTCTTGTTGCTGCCGGAAATGCCGAGCTTGGAGAGCAGTTGATCGGTCTTGGTCTCCTCGCCCAGCGTCTGCTCGAACAGCATGACTGCATCCTTGTGCCCGAGCTGTTGCGCCCAGGCCTTCAAGGTTCCGTAGCGGGACATCTCATAGTGCTCGACGGCTTGGGCCGCGGCGATCAGGCCGGCATCCAGCGCGGGGCTTCCCTCGAACTCCTCCATGATGCCCTTGCCTTCCTCGATGATGCCGAGGATGGCATCGCAGGTCTTGCCGCGCGGTGCCTTGCCGATGAGTTCGAAAACCTCTCCGAGGCGCTCGACATGGGTTTCGGTTTCGTCGCAGTGCTTCGCGAAGGCGTTCTTGAGGTCAGGGGACGTTGCGGCCTTCGCCATTTTCGGCAGCGCCTTAAGGATTTGTTTCTCGGCGTAGTAAATATCCTTGAGGGTATCGAGAAAGAGGTCGTCGAGTTTCTTGGGTTCGGTCGCCATGGGATCCTCCAGCGTTGCAGTGATCCACCTCGAACAGCGCCGCACACCTATTGTTCCGATCGCGACCCGTCTCGTCGAATGCGGAGGGCCGGGCAGCCAAGCGCTACCGCTGTGCTACGATGAGACCATGCGGTGGCCAGCCATTGACGACGTCTCGACCGAGCCCGACGGACCGACCTGCGCGGGCCGCGCCGATTGTCCATGATCTCCGAAACGTCTCCCATTGCGAACCGGCAGCTTCCGGCCGCAAGCTCCTCGCGCAATCCGTCCTGTCGACCAGCAATATCGAGCTCTACGATCCCGAGAGCCTTCCGGTCTTCCAGGCGCTGCGCTCGTCCGTCCATTGGTGTGTCTATGGCGGCAGCTGCTATTCCTATGGGCGGCTCGCCTCAGGCGGGATCGACATCGCGATCGACCGCTTCACCACCCCGCACGACGTCCTCGCCCATGTCCCGGTCATCACCAATGCCGGCGGCGTCATCACCGACTGGGACGGCGCCCCGCTGACGCTGCATTCAAGCGGGCACTGCCTGGCAGCGGCCAATGCAGAATTGCACCAGGCGGCGCTGCGCCGGATCGCGGTTCCGCGAGCCGGGATCGTGCCGGCGGCGTGAACCCACCGGTGAGCCCATCGATTCCTGCCAGGTTACCATCATGCACGATAAGCCCCGAACCCGCAGCGAGATCGTCGATGCCATGAAGGAGGCCGCGCGCATCGGCGGCGAGTCGCCGGCCGAAAACTTCGCGCGCCTCTCCGCGCTGCCTATCCTGGAAAAGGGCCCGTCCGACTTCGTCTCTGCCGCCGACATTGAATCCGAGCGATTGATCGTCGCCCATCTCAACGAAAAGCCGCCCGAGGTCGCGGTGCTCGGCGAGGAAGGCGCGGCTTCCCCCGATGCCGGCAATGGGCTCAGGATCATCATCGATCCGCTCGATGGCACCAACAACTTCCTGCACGGCATCCCGCAATTCTCGGCCTCGCTCGCCCTGATGGAGGGCGATGAGGTGACCGCCGGCGTGACCTACAATCCCCTGAGCGGCGAGATGTTCTGGGCCGCGGCCGGACAAGGCGCCTATCTCGGCGACAGGCGGCTAAGCGGCTCTGGCCGCAAGTCCCTCGCCCATGCGGTCGTCGGAACCTGCTTCCCCTATAACGGCAAGGGCGACACCGAAAGGGCCGCCCGTGAGATGGCCGCGATCATGCCGCGGGTCTCTGGCATCCGAAGTCCCGGCTCGGCAGCACTGGAAATCGCCTATGTCGCCGAAGGCCGCTTCGACGGCTTCTGGACCTCCGGCGCCAGGCTCGATCTCTGGGATCTGGCGGCCGGCGTGATCATCGCGCGGGAAGCGGGATGCCTGGCGACCGAGATCGACGGCGACGGCGATCCGCTCCAATGCCGGAGCCTCGTTGTCGCGCCGCGCCAGTTCCACGGCCACTTCATCGAAATTTTTCGCTCGACCCGTGCAACAGGGACGCGGAATGGAGCAGCCCCCGTGGCCCAATTGCGATACTGATGTCTGGTTTGAGGCAAGCTCTCAATGTCCGGAGTTGGCGCCAAACGGTATGCGGAGGATTTCGATGAGCGCCGATCCTAGCCCGGCCCATCCCGCCGTCTCTGCCTACCTCGAGGACGGATACGACCGAGTTCCCGGCATGTCCTCGCGCTTCGCCGCTGCGATATGCGCCCGGCTGTTGCGGCTTCAGACTGAACAGGGCGTGAGCGGACCGATCGCGGAGATCGGCGCCTTCGAGGGCCGCTTCCTGATCGCACTCGCTCATGCGCTGGAACCAGGCGAGGTCGCACTGGCGGTCGACCTTTTCGAGTGGCCGGATGCCGGCGTGCAAGAGCGATTTGAGGCGAACGCGGCACGCCATGGTATCGGCCCAGAGCGCCGCGTCACCGTGAAAGCCGACAGCGGCACGATGACGCCGGCGGATCTCATCGCGCACGCGCGGGGCGAGCGCCTGCGGCTCATCCATATCGATGGCGAACACTCGCGCGCTGCTCTGGCGAAGGATCTCGCGCTCGCCACCGCCTGCCTGGCCGAGGGCGGCCTGATCGTGCTCGACGACATGCTGCACCCTGGCTACCCGACACTCATGGTCGCCGTGCAGCATTTTCTCGACGCCCATCCCGACATCGTGGCGCTATGCCTCATCGATCGCGAAAGCGTCGTGGCCGCGACCAAGTTCGTGCTGTGCCAGCGCCAATGGTTCGAGCGCTACCAGGCGCCGATGCTGACGATCTTCGAAAGCTGGATTTGGCCGATGGGCGCTGATTTCGAGCCGCACAGGTGCCTGGTGTTATCGCAGGACACCCGGCTGGCAGAGATCCGGTGACGCCCGCAACGGAGCCTAAACGCCCGCTATACGGTGCGCCGCTCGATCCAGGGCGTCCTTCGCCTAGGTTGAAGAGTGTCCGCTGTCGGGCAAAGCGCCAACTTCCGCTTATAGCGCTAGGCCGGCAAGATTGTCTTACCCGAGACATCTGCCGCGGGGCGCCTTTATGCGTTCTCGACCTCCGCTTTCCGGTAATGAGCAGGAGACGGAAATGACGCTTTCCAAACAGAGGTCGTGACATAAGAATTCGGCGTCACGCTCGGAATCAACCGGCGCCCCATCAACAGACGTCGGAAATAAGCCGGTTATGGATGTGCGAAAGCCCGTGGCGGCAACTGGGCCGTTTGCGCCGCTCAGAAACGTCACTTTCCGGGCGATCTGGCTTGCCGGGCTGATCTCCGGATTGGGATGGCTGATCCAGACTATCGCCATGAGCTGGCTGATGGCGACCATCACACCGTCCAGCATGATGGTCGCACTGGTTCAGGCCGCGACGAACCTGCCCGCCTTCATCCTTTCGATTTTTGCCGGCGCTATCGTCGATAACTTCAATCGTCGCAGAGTGATGCTGATCGCGCGCTCCCTGATGGCCCTGACCGCCGCCACACTGACGGTCCTCGTGGCGGTCGGATTGATCAATCCCTGGATCATTCTGTTCTTCAGCTTCCTCGCAGGATGCTGCATCGCCTTCAATGACCCGGCCTGGCAGGCATCGGTGGGCGACATCGTTGATCGAGACGATCTTGCCGCGGCGGTGACGCTGACATCCGTCGGGTTCAACACCGTCCGCAGCGTGGGTCCGGCGCTCGGCGGCATCATTCTCGCGACCTTCGGGCCCTTGACCGCCTTTTGCCTGTACACCCTCGGCCATTTCGCGCCGCTGATCGTGGTGTGGCGGTCCAAATGGAAAGTGCCCGTATCGAGGCTGCCGCCCGAAGCGATGCTGACGGCGATCTCCGATGGCGTTCGCTTCACGTCGCTGTCGGCGGAGATCAAGACGGCGCTGACGCGCGGCTTCCTGTTCGGCCTTGCGGGCATCGCCATCCTCGCCCTTCTTCCGCTGGTGGTTCGCGATCAGCTGAAATTGGGAGCCGTCGCCTATGGCGTCCTCATGGCCGGCTTCGGCGCAGGGGCGCTGCTGGCAGGCCTGACCTCGACGGCACTCAGGCGAAAATTGTCTGACGAACAGCTGTTGAAGCTGGCTTGTGTCGCCTGCGCGACCTGCACGATCAGCCTCTCGCTGACGCAAACCGCTGCCGTCGCCGTGGCGGCGCTGATACTCGGCGGTGCCGGATGGGTCCTGGGATGGTCGGGCTTGAGCATCAGCGTGCAATGGGCAAGTCCCCGCTGGGTCGTCGGCCGGACGATCTCGCTCTATTACGCTCTCACTTCATGCGGGCTCGCCGTCGGGAGCTGGCTCTGGGGCATGGTCACCGAGAGCTATTCCCTGAGTGTCGCCTTGCAGGGGTCGACCGCCGCGTCTCTCGGCGTCGCCATTCTTGGTTTGATCCTGCCCATCCATCAACGCAAGGACGCAGATGTGTCGACACCGAATCACTTCGAGGCGCCTGCAATCAGCCTCGACTTGAAGCCGAGAAGCGGACCGATCGCGGTGAAAATCGAATACCGGATCGCAGCCGATAAGGTTGAGCCGTTCCTCGCCCTGATGCTACAGCGCCGGCGCGCCCAGGGGCGCAACGGCGCACGCCGATGGATTCTGACACGCAATCTGCACGATACGGCCATTTGGACCGAGACGTTCCGTACACCCACCTGGAACGACTACCTGCGTTTCAACTACCGCCGGACCGCCGCCGACAGGGCGCTGGATGCCAGCCTCGTCGATCTGCACTTGGGGCAGGAGGCGCCGGAAATGACACTCTCGATCGAGCGGCCCACCGCTGCCCCGCGTAAGGCTGGTGTGTTCTCGCCCGACACACGCCACAGCTGAACATCGCGCCTTTTGCTTGAAATCGGCCTGTCAGCCGTGCCACTGCCTCGGTCCAAATTCCACTTTCGGGGTCAATGCAAAGGTCCGCCTCTGGCGCTAGCCGACCAGCGTTGAGGATCACCATCGTCGGAACCACGCGAAATTTGGCCTCGCCCGATTTCATTCGCTGATAGGCCGCCGCCGCATTCTCCAAAGGCATGAACTCGATCTCCGGGCGCACATTGGGTGATGCCTCTGTGACGGCTGTCGAGCCAGGGGGACCGATCGCGAAGCCCTGCCAGTTTTGCACGGCCTGGCATTGTCAGTGTCCAAGCCCATCGGCCGCGACACCCCATCGGCCTCAACTTCAAGCTATCGTCGCTCGAGAACGCCGAGTTGGCGGCCGGCCGCGAACTTGCGACCGAGATCGGCTCCTACAAGTGGCGGGATACTGGCGGGGATCGAGGCGATAGACGGCACATGGTGGCCGGCTCGACCATCTCTTGCTTCGGCCCTATCAATGCCTCGGAGCGCGGCGGTCGCGCGCGGTAGGGGATGACGGGTGCGGATCGATTCCAGTCTTAGAGTCAGCCAAGAGGCCCGGACTCTTGCTAAAGATATTGAGGAGCAATCAGGCTACCTTGTCAGAATACGTCGACCCATTCCCAGCGAAGCGGGGTTCCTCGATGTTTGGAACCGCTCATTTGCCAAGGTCGATCCCAATGCGCGAGCCGCTCATGTCGTAGTCAGTGGCGAGCTCGACCATCGAATTGAAGCTCACGAGTTGCGTCACCTGGAGCGTTATCTGGTTGATCGGGTTTGGCAGTTCGCTCCCGCCGAAGCATTGCCGGCACGGCTACGGCTTCAGGTCGCGGCGCTCGATAACGACTTGGAGCATTTGACGATTGTGCCGTTCGAACTCGTGCTCCCGGGCGCCGGTGAGTTTTGGGAAGCGCTTTACTCTGAAGTTCTCAAAGCTATGCCGAGCTCCGACCATGCAACTTCTGATCTATCGAGGCATTTGCTCTTTTTGCGCGCCGTTCTGCCCAACTCGGCAGTCAGGCGCGATGCCGAACAAATGGCCGAGGCGATCGGTATCACGGCGAATGTTGACCGGCTGGAGGCTTGGTACAGGCAGGCACCGGACGACAAGGTAGGCCTCGGACGGCTGATGATCGAGCAAGCTGGGCTGCCAGAGGCCTGGTTCAAACTGCAGAGATTTCGACCTGCTCCCGACCTCATTGAGGTCCAAGCGCTTTAACACGCTTTCGCGGGATCCGGTTGGGTGCCGCCGATTGCGACCTTGTAGGAAGCCGTCGCGGCGCCAGCCGGGCACGTCGCCTCTCCAACGGAACCGACAACGGTCGAGCCCGGCAACGATCCAATGCAGGAACAGAACGCGCGAGAATAGCCCGGATGGCCATTGCGGCAGACGAAGCGCTCGTGATCCTGCGCGAGGAGCCGGCGCGCCGAGAACTGGCGCAGCTCGTCGCCTTCGCGGGGCAGGCGCTCGCCGAGCGCTGCGGGAAAACGCCCGGCGGCTCACAGATCATGCCGGTCGTCAGCTCGTCCGCGCGCGCCTCCACCGCATCGGCTCCGCAAGGCGCGATGGGGCCTCATTCCGGGGTGGTGGAAGAAGAAGGCAAACCTTCAATGCGCGCTCCGATCGCGTCAGCGATAGCGCGATGCTCAAGTCTTCCTTCATCAAGCGCCGGTGCATTACCCCCGCAAGCGCTGTCAGGGAGACGCCCGTTCGGGCGGCCCGCCGCCATGGCTGACTCTCACGCCATGTTGGCCCGCAAGATCTGTATGACCGTGCCGCCCTTATGCGCCCCCCTCGCGAGAAGGCGAGCAGCAGCGGTGACTATGGGGCCTCGGTATAGGAAAAACCGATCCAGCCACTCTTGGTCGGTTTCGACCTCATCCGGGCCAAGCTCGCGCAGCGTTTCGCATCCGATCTGGCAGGTGGCTCGTTCGTCGCCGTTCACCATGCAGAACCGGATGCTCAAGCCCCCGTGTTCGAAATCAGGGGCAGTATGCTCGTCGAAAATGAACGCCATGGCGGTTTCCCCCGTGAATTTGAGGGCGAGGAAAGTCTCAATGGCGCGCGCTGGTGGCAGAACGCCGACGCAGAACGCTCATGATGTTCAATGCCAGAGGAATGTCACAGTTCCATTGCGCGACAGGATTCGGGGGCGCCGCCATGGCTGACCGCTTCACCGCGCGAGACAAGCAGCGCGCCGCCGCCCGTGAGGTCGCACAGCGCAAGCGCGTCTATCCCCGCCTGATCGAGGCCGGGAAGATGAAGCAGTCCGACGCTGACCTGCAGATTGCGATCATGTCGGAGATCGAGGCCACCAATGCCGAGAACCCTGCGCCGAGCATGATCAGCGCGCCGCCAGGAAGCCGACAAATAAACCGATCGTTGCGGCCCAGCACAACGCCAGCATCGGCCGAGCGCGAACTTCGTCCATCAGCATCTGCTGGAGGTCTCCGACCCGTTCGTTGGCTGCCTCTGTCATGCGGTCAGTATCGATTCCGAACTCCTTGAGGTTCGCCGTCAGTTCCTTGTTGCGCTCGTTGGTGTTTTCAGTCGCGGTCGCGGCAAGGTTGCGGTTCACTTTCCTCAGTTGTGCCTTCGCCTCCCGTTCCTGAGGCTCCTGTTTGGTCTCGTCGGCCATTGATCACTCTCCGTCGGTGAGAAAATGCAGCATCGCTGAACCAACGCCGCGCCTTCCCTGTTTGATCCGCGATCGCCGGGCGACAGGTCGAACCATCAGCACACGGCCGAGTTGATCGTGAAGGTAGTCCCTGGAGTGATCGATGTCAGAGCGGGGCGTCGCTTTTATCGAGAGGTGGATAGCGGAGAACGTTTCCTCCGAGACCTCCATTGAGGGCGGAGCGCAAGCCGGCTTTGAGCAACTGGCGAAAGATGCCCTGCGCGCAGCCCGCTCGTCTGGCGTACCTGAAATGGAAATACTGGAGGAGTTTCCGGATTTGCCCTCCAGAATGGCCGAGGCCCTTCTGGGTTCAGCAGACAATGAACTTCGTCGGCAGCTCGATAATGAAGACTGAGCGCCCTGGGGAATATCGGATCGTGTTTGGCTGGCGCGAATGGCTGGCGCTGGTATCTGGTTCCATCGGGTTGTCCATAGCCCTTCACTTGGCATTCGGCGGACATCGCCCTGACGCTCGCGAACGAAGGTTTGCAGCGAAGTCTGCGAATCGTTCGGGGGCCGGAGCGTTAGCTTCAACGCCAACAGAGATTCCGCCACGCGGCTGGTGGGAAATTACCAGACGGGCATACGCGGAAGTCGATCGAGACCGGGTTCTTGCCGTCGCCGCGGGTGTCACATTCTACGGTCTTCTCGCGCTTTTTCCTGCACTGACGGCGTTTGTTTCGCTATATGGGCTTGTTGCTGATCCGGTTTCGATCGGCGGCCAACTCGCTATGTTCAACGCCTTTCTTCCGAGCGGAGCAACGGACTTTCTGGCGGATCAGGTTTCTCGCATCAGCGCGGGAGGTACCACCACGCTCGGCTTCGCCTTCCTGATCAGCCTTGGCGCAGCCCTATGGAGTGCCAATGCTGGCGTCAAAGCTCTCTTTGATGCGCTGAACGTTGCTTACGGCGAAGACGAAAAGCGGGGCTTCCTCAAGCTTAATGCGATTTCGCTCGCTTTCACCGCCGGCATCCTGGCCTTTCTGTTGATCGCCTTGGGCGCCGTGGCGGCGATCCCGGTCATCCTGAATTTCGTCTATCTCGGTGCCGCGAGCGCGTGGCTCATATCGATTGGCCGCTGGCCGGTGCTGTTCGCCGTGCTGATCATTGCCCTGGCCATTTTATATCGTCTGGGCCCAAGCCGGGATGATGCCCAATGGAAATGGGTCAGTCCGGGCGCACTCTTTGCTGCCATCGCCTGGCTAGCAGGTTCAATGCTGTTCTCATGGTATGTCGCGAACTTCGAAGACTACAACAAGACTTACGGCGCGGTGGGGGTGGTCATCGGGCTTCTGACTTGGATGTGGCTTTCAGCGACCATCGTTCTGATTGGTGCTGAATTGAATGCAGAGGCTGAGCGGCAGACGGAACGCGACACGACGGAGGGGTCACCGATGCCCATCGGCTTCCGCGGAGCGGACGCTGCTGATCGCAAAAGCTGAGCGTGGATGCGATACGAGGCAAGCGCACTGAAGGAATTTCGCGCGGCAAAAGGTTCGCTGAGCGACTTTGCCGCCGTTCGGCAGTGCAAGGATCCCTGCGTCTTCACGGTATTGTTCGAGGACACTACAGCGCTGCTGGGGCTGTTCTTCGCCTTTCTTGGCCTCACGGCCGCCGCCTATTTCGACAGGCCGGAACGAGACGGCGTCGCCTCGATCCTGATCGGAGTCATCCTCGCGGCCACCGCGATGCTGCTTGCGCGCGAAAGCAAGGCGTTGCTGATAGGAAAAGGCGCACTGCCGCATGTGCAGCACGAGATCATGGCGGCGGTCAGTGGCGCCCCCGACGTCGAGCGCGTCAACGACATGACCACAGTTCATCTCGGCCCCGATCAGATCGTCGTAGCACTGAGCCTGGAGTTCAAGGACGACCGGTCGACAGCCGATATCGAAGACTGCGTGGAACGTGTGGAAGCGAAGCTGAAGAAGTGCCGCTCGGATATCGTCGCAATTTTCGTCAAGCCGCAAACCTCCGCGGCATGGCGCGAGAGAAGGGCACAACTTTCCAATTGAATGCCAGGCCGGGATGTCACGCCCTCGTATCCATTTGTCGAAGATGCTCGGGCTCTCCCGTCAGCTTTGCTGCACCACTTTGAACAATTACTGATCTGCCTCGTTTCAGCCAGGTCCCCAGCAGGCTACGCACGATGAAACGGTGGCGGCTCAGAGCTTTCTCGATCGATCGACACATCGCCAGGACGATTGCCAAGCATACTGACCGCCGCGTCGAATTCCTGGCGAAGGTCCTCACCCGTCTCGCCGATGAGCGGCTCCTCCTTCCGCTCTGCTCGGTTTATTGGCTCGCCTCGCGCGCGGAGCCAGAGGCTCGTCGCAACGATGCGAGCCACCTATTGCTGACGATAACCGTCACGACGGCATTGCCTCATCTCTTGAAGGCGATCGTCGCCAGGGAGCGCCCCGACCGTGTCGAGATCCGCGGGTATCGCCACGGCATCCCGCGTTCCGGCACAATCCGCAAGATTCAAGGTCACGCGGCAGCGATCAAGCGTTCCGACCCGATGAGCTAAGGCTCTCAGGCGGCCTGACGATTGATACCGTCCGTCGCCAGTTTCGTGAGCTTTTTGTCAGTCGAGAACTCCTCATCGAGGTTCTGCTTCAGCAGCGACGCGCAGTCGATCCGACCGAGCTGCTTTGCCCACGCGACAAGCGTGCCGTATCGCGTGATCTCGTAATGCTCCACCGCCTGGGCCGCGGCAATCAGCGCAGCATCAAGCACCTGCTTGTCTTCGACCTCGCCGGCAACATCGTTGGCTTCTTCCAGGATGCCGTCGATCGCGGGACAGGTGACACCCTTCTCCTCGACCCCATGCAGACGGAAGACTTCCTTCAGGCGAGTGATCTGTCCCTCGGTCTCGCGCAAGTGCGTTTCGAAGCCGCGCTTGAGCTCAGGATGTGTCGCCTTCTCGACCATGTCTGGCAGGGCTTTCTTGATCTGACAGGTGCCGAGGTGTTCTTTCCGGCCGCTAGGGCGATCGACAGCATTGCAATCTGAATTGGTTGCTTGAGATCATGCCCCGCGACCGCCAATAGGCGCGCCATCGCCTGCAACGACTGATCGGCGGCGCCTCGCGACTCCTGCCCAGGTTCTGGGATGTGGATCTGTATGCTCATCTTGGCCCCCAATGCTAATCATGGCCTTACCAGGTGACGGATGTCTGTTCCGCGGAACCACTTTGGCGAATGTAAATGATTTTAGAACTATGCCGGAGGTTAGGTCTTAATCTGCAAAACCTAATTTATACGATCGCTAGTAATTTATACGATCGCTAGTATAAACATATGTATAAGTTGTACACGAGCCGTCACAGGCATGAAATTTTGATTTAATCGAGCCTTGGACGCCGATTTTTATAGATATCCAGAATCTGTCTTGACCTCTTTGGCGCCGAATTTATTGAACTGGCGGGTCGGGTATCAATACCACGCTATCTTGTAGCGCGACGTCTTACGGATCTATCGGATCAAATTTCGCATTCACCTGAGGACCATGCATTTGCGCGGAGTGATGCCAGACGGACATTTCCACGGCCGCCATCTTAGGAAAGATGAGCAAGGCAGACAGAAAACGCGACGACCAGCGTATTGCAGAACGTGTTCGCCAAATTGGCGAGAGGACGCAGCTCGATCAGCAGTCCCACCAGGTCGTCCGGGTCGCCACCGTTGCGCCTGCTCGAACAGCGCCGAGTTTGCAATGAGTCGTTGGCGCCGACGCTCGCGTCATTCCCGTCGCGGTGACGCACCTCTGACTTCACGCTCCCGGAAAACTGCACGGAGTAAAAGCCGAACTTCGCTGCGTAGATGCCCGCAGGCACACTGCTTTAGTTGGCTGGGTCCAGCGATTGTGTCACGTACAGTCGCAGCCAATCCTCGAAGCGTGTTGGCGCCGCGATGAGCTGATGATCACGAGGCACGAGGGTGTCGTCACGCAATACCGCTCCAAAATAGAGCGCTTTAGCATCGGCCACGATCGGCCGCGGGTCCTCGTTCGCAGCCAGTATATCACGAGCGATTTCGTCGAGCCGAAAGCGGTCCGGGCCAGCGATTTCCAAGTTCGCGGTTGTTCGCGCGCCCGAGGACGACGTCGCGCAGCGCTAGCGCGACATCGTCGCCTGCGATGGGCTGGAGCAGGGCCGGCGAAATGTGAAGCGAATCTCCTTCCGCGTCGGCCTCGACGATTCCGTTGATGTATTCAAAGAAGGGCGTCGACCTCACGATCGTATAGGGCACGTTTGCGCTTCTCACGATCACCTCCTGCATCATCTTGGCTCGGAAATACCCGCTATCGGGCAGCCGATCGGTCCCAACGGCAGAGAGAACGACGTGATGCCGGACGCTGGCGGCCTCCTCGGCAGCGAGCAGGTTCCGTCCGGAGGACTCGAAGAAGGCGAGCGCGACGTCCCGATCGAAGGTCGGAGAGTTGGAAACGTCCACGACTACCTGCGCGCCGGACAGCGCCTCGGCCAGGCCTTCTCCGGTGACCGTATCGACGCCGCGCGATGGCGAGGCGATTTCGATTTCGTGACTACCGCCGGCCAGCGCATCGACGAGCTTGGACCCGATCATGCCGGTCCCGCCTACCACAACGATCTTCATCCGCCGTCTCCTTGATATCCTCGCTTCCTGCCCGGCATGTCACTCATCGAACGGCGCGCGCTCGACAAAATCGACCGATGACGGCGTTCGGTAGCCCGCAACGAGCCGCTCGCCGAAATCACGCACGAAATTGTCGTAGGTGGTTTCAGGACGGGTTCCGGCGATGTGGCAGAAGCACTGCGTCATCAGCCGCTTCATCCCGAGCCTCGGATAGGCCAGGAGGATTTTCTGGACCTCGTCCGGCGGGAGCGCGTCGTATTGCAGTCCGACGACATCGAGGCAGATGCCTGCCGTGCAGAGCGCAACCTCAGTCTCCTTGTAGAGGCCGATCGACGGTGTTGAGTTGAGGGCTACGCTGTCCCAAATCAACTGAGCACGACGCTCGTCGACACCGCCCTCTCGGGCAAAGCTTCGCGCGAGATCGGCGCCCTCGACCTCGAACCGTCGCGGCCCGTTGAAGCGCTCGTTCAGCGTGACATCGTGCAGGAGCGTCCCCACAGCGACGACTTCCTCATCATGATGGATATTCCGAAGCTGCCCTAGGCGAGCCGCGAAAAGCCAGGAGCGCACAACGTGGTTGTACAGGTAAGGCTCGCAGGCTCGGCGGGCATAAGCGAGAGCGCTGGCTACCAGTTCGGTATCCGGCACAGCAACCCCGGCCAGAATTTGACGGTCTTTTTGGATCTCTGACATGGGTTTCGAGGGCCTCGATCGACGGGTTCCAGAAGTTTTCAGCGAACGGTCGGTTCGCAGGCCGCAGCTTCCCTATGCGATGGCTCACCCACCAGCGTCCGAGCCGCCGAAGCTGATCGGCGGACGGCAAGCATGACGAGGCGGCTTCGCCAGCCGCCTCGTCCGTGAGCGTCACCCTCGGACGAAGGCAAGGATGTCCCTGTTGATCGTGTCCGCATGGGTGGTCGCCATGCCGTGCGGGAACTTGTTGTAGATCGTCAGGGTCGCCCGCTTCAGGAGCTTGGCCGAAAGCGGGGCGCTGTCGCCGATCGGGACGATCTGATCATCATCGCCATGCATGACGAGAGCCGGAGCCTCGATGACCTTGAGATCCTCGGTGAAATCGGTCTCGGAGAAGGCCTTGATGCCTTCGTAGTGAGCGTTGGCGGCTCCCATCATGCCCTGGCGCCACCAGTTCTGGATGATGCTGGCATCCGTCTCGACCCCGGAGCGATTGAATCCGTAGAACGGCCCCGCTGCGAGATCGGTGTAGAACTTGCTGCGATTGGCAGCGAGACTCTTCCGAAGGCCATCGAAGACTTCGATCGGAAGGCCGCCGGGGTTCCGATCGGTCTTGACCATGATCGGCGGGACTGCGCCGATGAGAACGAGTTTAGCGGTACGGCTCCTGCCATGGCGCGCGACGTAGCGCGTGGCCTCGCCGCCTCCGGTGGAGTGTCCAATATGCACCGCATTGCGTAGGTCGAGATGGTCGACGACGGCCGCGGCGTCGGCCGCGTAGTGGTCCATGTCATGTCCCTCACTGACCTGGCTCGAACGGCCGTGTCCGCGCCGGTCGTGAGCGACGACCCGGAACCCTTGTGCCAGAAAGAACAGCATCTGGGCGTCCCAGTCGTCCGAGCTCAGTGGCCAGCCATGGTGAAAGACCAGCGGCTGGGCCGATTTCGGGCCCCAATCCTTGTAGAAAATCTCAACGCCATCCCGCGTCGTGACATAATTCATGCGTCGGCTCCTTGTGCTGTTGTGAGGGGGAACGGTGGCGGGCTGCGCCAAGGACTGGAGCGGAAGCGTGCCAGCCGCCGCTATGCCTGCGCCGCCGCAAAGGAGATCCCGCCGACTGAGGTCGGTAGAACTCGATGGTACTTCGTTGGGCATTGGCGCCTCCAGGGCGCAGATACTGGTTGCGGACCGAAATGCTCAGGGTGCCCGATTCGGCGATAAACCCCGATGTTTCGACCTCAAATCGGCGATGATATCGATATGATCGTCGGGTTTCTGAGGTAGATATATTTTTCATCTTCCTAAAGCGACGATCAATACGCTCGAAGGCCGCTCATTCTATTCAAATGTATAGATCATATCGACTTCGGCATATTTTGATTTCGATGAGGAGCGGCCCGACTGTGGATCATCAATGGAGATCCACATGGGAAAATTATCGAACAAGGTCGCCGTGATCACCGGCGGCAACAGCGGGATCGGCTTCGCGACAGCGCGCCTGTTCATAGCCGCAGGTGCGAAGGTACTGATCGTCGGTCGTCGAGAAGACGCCGTGACCAAAGCCGTCGCCGCCCTCGGGTCTCAGGCGACCGGCTTCGCAGGTGACGTTGCCGACCTCGCCACGCATGAACGGGTCGCCGCGATGGTCTCCGATCGTTTTGGGCAGGCCGACATCTATGTGACGAATGCGGGCAGCATCCGCATTCAGCCAAGCTTCAACGTGACGGCCGCCGACTACGACACGCAGTTCCTTACCAATGCGCGCGGCACGTTCTTCGGCGTGCAGAAGATCGCTCCGCTGTTGCGCGATGGCGGCGCGATCCTGCTCACCAGCTCGATCGCGAGCCGCAAGGTGCTGGATGGTCACGCGGTCTACGCTGGCAGCAAGGCAGCAATCGAAGCGTTCGCGCGCAACTGGGCACTGGAACTTAAGGACAGGCGCATTCGCGTAAGTGTGCTCAGCCCCGGCCCGACCGATACGCCGATTGTGGGAAAGCTCGGCGTCGCTCCGGAAACGCAGGCTCAAGTCGAAGAGCAGGCCGCTCGGATGATCCCGTTCGGCAGGATGGGAAAGCCGGAAGAGCTCGCACAGGCGGGTCTCTTTCTCTGCTCCGCCGACGGGGAATTCATCACCGGCGTCAACCTGGCCGTCGATGGCGGCATCACGCTGACCTGATCTCAGAAGAGGTCGCCATGCCGCTTCCCTCCCTCAGCTATTCAGGCGAATTGGCGAGGCATCATGCCGTGGCCATGAGCTCTGGAACACCGAAGCCGGTGCTCCAGCCTCGCCAAGGCTAGGCGGCGTTCGCCATACGCATGCCGACCGGAAGAGCCTCCCACGCCCTGATAAGTTCGCCGAGTGAGGCAACTTCCATCTTCCGCATCAGGTTGCCCCGGTGAAGCTTGACTGTGACCTCGCTGATGCCGAGGTCGAAGGCGATCTGCTTGTTGAGGCGACCCCGTGCGACCTCGCACATGACTTCGCGCTCCCGTGGCGTCAGAGATTGCAAGCGTTCGACACATCCCTTGATCTTCGCAGCTTCCGTCCTTCGCGCCGCATCCAGCCCGATCGCCGCATTGACGGCGTCCAGAAGCGTCTGGTCGCGAACCGGCTTCGTCAGGAAATCCACCGCGCCTGCTTTCATGGCCTGGACGGTCATGGGAATGTCGCCATGCGCGGTGAGGAAGATGATCGGCTTTGGATTTCCGTTCATCGTCAGATGACGCTGGAGGTCGAGTCCGCTGAAGCCGGGCATACGCACGTCGAGAATGAGGCATCCCGGCCGGTCGAGCATGCTGGTCTCGAGCAGCGCCTGTGTCGAGCTGAATGAAACCGCTGCAAAGCCGGCTGACTCCATCAGCTCGAACAGTGCGTCTCGGACCGACGCGTCGTCATCGACGATGATGACGAGAGGCTGCTGTTCTTCGGCTGCACCTCGCCTGGAGGAGAGCCGCGAGATTGAGCGGTCAATGATCATGTTCACCTTCCACGTGCTGTTGAGTTAATGCCCTTGCGATCGCCGCGAGCAAGGCTTGGCCATCGAACGGCTTGCAGAAGAAGCTCTCCACGGCCCGCGCCCTGATCTGCTCTGCGATCTCGTGGCGCCCGGTGATGAGAAAGACCGGCAGATCCGGGCGCTCTTGGTTGACGAAGTCGCGCAGCTCGAAGCCGTTCAACCCCGGCATGCCGACATCGGTGATGAGGAGATCTAGTCCGGAGAGGCCGGCCCGGGTCAGCGCTGCCGCCGACGAAAAGCTACGAACGGCATACCCCGCGGACTCGAGCAATTCCTCAAGCGATTCGAGCAATCTCGGATCGTCATCGACGACGGCTATGACATGTTTATGCTTGGTCACACTCAGATTCCTCCCATCCGGCGCGAATGTTGGATCGGGATTTCCAACCGCTCCGCAATTCGCACCAGGTCGGCGAGCGATGACGCCGCCATTTTCTGCATCACGTTTCTTCTGTGAATCTGAAGGGTCACTTCGCTGATGCCGAGCTCGGCCGCAGCTTGCTTGTTGAGGAGTCCGCTCACGACCAGCGGAAGCACGTCTCGCTCTCGCGGAGAGAGATCGTGATAGCGTTCCCTCAGCCGCGTGAGATCGGCGCGTTTCGCCCTTGTTTCCCGATCCTGCGCGATCGCCGAGCGGATGGCCGAGAGCAGCGCCGTGTCGCTGAACGGCTTAGTCAGGAAATCGACGGCACCATGCTTGATGGCTCGCACCGATGACGGGATGTCGCCATGCCCCGTGATGAAGACGATCGGCGGATGGTCTCCCTGCGCGATCTGGCGTTGTAGCTCCAGTCCGTTGATATCGGGGAGCTCGACATCGAGAATCAGGCAGGCCGGGAGATCGGGCTTGTTCGAGCCGATATAGTCGCCGGCGGAGCTGAATGGGACTGATCGGACACCGTTCGCCGCCAGCAACTCACCCAGGGCCTCCCGGAGCGCATCGTCGTCGTCGACGATGAACACGATGGCGTCGTCAACGGTCATGATCGGCTTTCGATTCGACAGGCAGGGTGAAGATGAACGCCGCCCCACCGTCCTGGTTGTTCTCTGCCCACAGTCGCCCGCCATGGGTCTCGATGATGGTTCGCGATATCGCCAACCCCATGCCCATCCCATTGGGTTTCGTTGAGAAGAAGGCTTCGAAGACCTTATCGGGCGCACCAAGACCCATGCCGGTGTCCCGGACTTCGGTCCTGACGAAATCGCCGGCGCGCAATGTTCGGACGCGCAGAACCCCGCGCCGAGCAGGCTCCATCGCCTCAAGGCCGTTGCGGATCAGGTTGACCAGGACCTGCTGAATCTGGATGCGATCCAGCTCCAGCGACGGAAGACCAGCCTCGACCTCGACCTCGATACGCATGCGACGCCGGGCCGCTTCTTCCGTCATCAGATCCCGCGCCTCATGAAGAATAGCGTCGAGCGGGCAGAGGTTTCGTGCTTGGTCCGTCTGCCTGAACAAGGCACGGACCCGGCCGACGACATCGGCGGCTGAATTCGCATCGCGGATGATGCGTTCGATGGTTTTCTGAGCCCGCTCAAGATTGGGCGGGTCCGAGGTCAGCCAGCGCTGGCATGCGTGCGAATTGGCGACCACGGCCGCTAGCGGTTGGTTGACCTCATGGGCGATCGAGGCAGATAGCTCTGCCAGGCTCGCAGCCTGCGCTGCGCGTGCCAGGCGTTCCTGCGTCAATGTCAGCGCTTCCTGAGCGCGCACCTGATCTTCGATCTCGAAGCAGATGCCGTTCCATTGAACGATCTCCCCCTCGGCATTTCGCATCGCTGCGGTTCGCGTCTCCACCCAGCGATACTCGCCGTCCGCCCGCCGGAGGCGGTGCTTCATCGCATAGGGTGCGCCGGTCGCCAGTGAGCGCCCATATTTCTCTTTGACGTCAGGAAGGTCGTCAGGGTGGATGATCGCTTCGAGCGTGCCGGTGAGGCGTGTCTGACCGTCCTCGTCCTTGTCCTCTAGCCCAAAGCCGAGAAATTCCCCAAGCTTCTCGCTCCGATAGATGGGCTCCCCATTCGGCGCGGCGCAGTAGATGAGGGCGGGCAGCGTCTCGACCAACTGGCGCAGCGATCGTTCGCTTTCCCTGAGCGCCTCCTCGACGCGCAACTGGTCGTCGATATCATGGGACAGACCATACCACTGGATGATGCCGCCATCGTCGTCCAGGAGCGGCTCGGCACGCCCGTCCATCCAGCGATAAACGCCATCGTGGCGTCGCAAGCGATAGCGCATCGCGTAGGGCCGACCGCTGCTGAGACAGTCCTTGATTTCCGCCCAAACGCGACTGGCGTCGTCCGGATGGATCGCAGCCTTCAGGGCGGCTGCGTATCGCTCCGTCTGCGATTTCTCAAGGTTGCCTTCGTCAATGCCCAGGAAGTCGATGAAGCGGCGGTTGAAGAAATTCGGCGCCCCGGTCGGGGTCAGTCGCCAGAGGAAGCTCGGAACCAGATCGATCAGCCGCGTCAATTCCTGCTTTCGGAGATTGAGTTCGGTCTGGGTGGTGATCAGATCGTGGATATCGACGGATACACCGTACCATCGAATAATCTTACCGGCTTCGTTGCGCAGAGGTTCTGCGCGCGTCTGCGTCCATCGATAGCTGCCGCCAGCCCGATGCTGGAGGTACTTGATGTTGTACGGCGCGCCGGTCACGACCGATCTCGTGAAGGTTTGCTCTGCCAGCTCCCAGAAATTCGGATGAATCATTTTTTTCAACGAAAGAGACCCATCCGACGCCTTGACGGTATCTAGCGTGGCGCCGGTGACCTCCATGATCCGCCTGTTGAGATAGATGGGTCGACCCTCCGATGACATGCTCCAGATCATGGCAGGCACCGTGTCGATGAGCTGTTCGAGATGCTTTTCTCGCTCTCGCAGCGCAGCCTCGGTCTTCTTGTAGACGTCGATATCGATCGAGGTGCCGAACCAGCCGGTGATACGCCCCTCGCCATCCCGTGTCGGCCGCGCTGAAATGCGGTGCCAGACATAGTGGCCCGTCGCGCGCAGCATGCGGTATTCGATGTTCCACGGCTCGCCCGTCTTCAGGCAATGGCGCAGGGTCGCAGCGGCCCCGTCGACGTCGTCCGGATGAACACCGCGCATCCAGCCGACCTCACCGCCATCGATGAATTCCCGTTCGCCGAGACGGCGATTGAGATCCTCCAGAGCCATGTCGATGGCAATCTGGGCAGCAGGGGTCACATAAGTGAACTTCCCAGTCGCATCGAAAGCCCAGGCCTTGCCGTGTAAGCTCTCGATCACCTTGGCGGCCTGCACCGCCTGCACGGTCTCGCCAAGCGATTCCGCGACAGTCCAGCGATCATCCGGTCTCGAAACCATGGCGTCGACATCGACGCTGACGCCATAGCCCGGCTCGGCACGGAGCTCGGTCCAGCGATAGCTGCCGTCCGGCTGGCGCAACCGATAGCTCGTCACCTGCGGCACGCCCGTCCAGAACGCATAGGCCGCCGCCTGTGCGATCGCAGCCCTGTCATCCGGGTGGATCGCACCCTCGGCCACGTCATCTGGGATGGCACCGCGACCACCGGGATGCACCGGCTCTTGGCGTTGCGCGGCCGCGTCCCGGGCGCCTCGTCTGGACGGATCGCGCACGATGAGCGCGCCGATGCACGCTGCCACCGCGACGGATGCGACAAGCGAAAGTGCGGATTCCCGTACGGGGCCAGGATATAAAATGGCAATGACCGCCGCCCCGGCAAAAGCGGCGAGCAGCCCGCCCCAGAGCGATCGAAGCAGATATCCGCGCGCATAGAGGAAGAGCGCACCGAGCGGCGCCAGCATTCCTATGGTGGTCCCGGCCAACCAGTATGCCAGGAGGCCAACAGCCAGAGTCAGGGACACCAGGATCGGTGGCGTTCGATGGAGCGCTGCAATCATGGTCGGGTGCCCTTCCGGAGACGGATTACCTGGAAACCGTCACAGCATCATCTAGCACCAGTCTTCGAACATCCGGCTGGCAAATTCAGTGGAAACTAGCGCCAGGACACCTCGGCCGCACTTATGGAAATCCATGACTTGCAAGGAGATCGTCCAGTGTTCCGTTGCTGCGCGCGACGGCGTGCGGACAAGCGCCGCAACCCACCTTGGCACCAGAATGGAGACTCCTAGGCAGGCCCGGCCAGCGAAAGACCGCTCGCGCCGCATTGGTCATGGATGAGGTCGATGATCTCGTTCTTGGCGGATGTCCCCGTTGCGAGGCTCGCGACACGGAACTGCAATTCCACCTCGATGGCCGCCGCATCGATGGCCTTCAGGGCAACGGCTGGCGGGGGATCCTTGACGATGCGGGTACTGGCTTCCAGCACTGTCCGCATCGCGTCCTCGACGATGCGCGGCCTTTGCCCCGCGGCGAAGCGCACGCCTAGTGTTATGAGGTGCGACTCGTCGGGGCGGCTCAAGCTGGTCAGGCTTTGCTTTGCCAGCATGCTGTTCGGCAGCACGACGATGTTGTTTAATCCGGTCAGCAGGTTGGTCGAGCGCCAGTTGGTTTCCATGACGCGGCCCGCCGTACCGTCGCTCAACTGGACCCAGTCGCCGATCGTATAGGCCTTGCCGAGTGTCAGCGCGATGCCGGAAAAGACATCGCCTAGCGTGTTCTGCAATGCGAGGCCCAGGATCAAGGCGACGACGCCCGAGGTCGTAACCAGGGTGGCGATCGGCAGGCCGAAGACGAACCCCAGGACCGACAGCGCCACACCGAGATAGATGCCGGCGACGGCCATATCCAGGATCAGGTGCGCTTCCTGCGGCTTACGATTGAGCCTGACGTAGATGTGGATGAAGCCGATGATCGTCCAGGCGAGATGGGTCCACCAGAGAATTCTGGCGGACTTGGAAAGCACCGCTTCCAGCCCCTCCGCATAGACGTCATCGGCCTGGTGCGGAGCGATACCACTGGTATAGAGCACGATGCTCATGCCGATGAAGAACAGGATCTGGACGATCAGGCGACCCGTCGGACGTTCGCAGCCCTGAACGTGCCACACGATGATGCCGGCGGCTCCGAGGATGTTGATCAGCACCAAAGGCAGGAAGTGGTCTTCGCCGGGCATGGAAAGAAGTTCCGTTGGCGGTAGCTCATGCTGAGGGATGATGCGCCGGATGGTTGTCCGGCGTCGCTATCTACTTCTTGAGCGGGAAGGTCAGTTCCTGCTGGGCGGTATCGACGACGAACACGGCAAGCAGTTTTGCCGGGTGGGTCTTGCTCGCGTTCTCGCTGACTCCGTGACGGTCGCCTGGGAATTCCGAGAAGCTCTCGCCGGCCTTGTAGACCGTGACGGGGCCATCATTGACCTGGCTGCGGATCGCCCCTTCGAGCACGGTTGCATAGATGAAAGCGGAAGCCGGGTGTGTGTGGCCATCCGAGAATCCGCCCGGAGCGTATTCGACGAGAACGCCCCTCATGCTCTTGCCTGGTACGTTAGGCAGCTCGTGGTCGTAGACCAGCGTAACCTTGGCACCTTCGCCACCTCCGGGCGCGTCATGTGCGAATGCCGAAATCGACAGAAGAGCTGTCAGCGCAAAGGCGCACGCCAGTGACTTGATCATGTCTATCGTCCTTTCACTATGAAAGTGGATGAGCCGCTTCGAAGTCGACTCATCCACGCGCCATTATTTCCGGGGAGCTGTCGCGAACCAGCGATCGAAGTCGATCCGGCCGATGCGGGGATTGTTGTCGGAGACGAGCGAGCCAGCCTCCAGCTTGGTCCCGAAATACCGGGCATCCGGATCGGCGACGACGGTGCGGGTATCTCCGATCGCCTTGAGGTAGCGGGCGACGAAATCGCAAAGGCGCGCGCGTTCCGGGCCCGCGATTTCGATAATGCCGTTGGCCGGCGCTGCCAGCGCTGCCTCAGCTACGAAATCGGCGACGTCGTCGGATGCGATCGGCTGAAGATTGCCCGTCGACAATCGGGCAGTGTCGCCGGATGTGCCGGCTTGGGCAATGCCGCCGAGGAATTCCATGAACTGCGTAGACCGCAGGATCGTATAGGGAATGCCGGATTTCCTGATGATCTCTTCCTGAGCGACCTTGGCGCGAAGATAGCCGCTGTCAGGCAGACGGTCCGTGCCGACGATGGAGAGCGCGACGTGATGCTTGACGCCGGCCACCTTCTCCGCCGCCGTCAGGTTCTTGCCGGACGTCCGGAAGAACTCGAGCACGGCCTTGTCCTCGAAGGAAGGCGAATTCGCGAGGTCGATCAGCACCTCGGCATTCGCGAGTACCTCGGCCAGGCCTTCGCCGGTGATCGTATTGACGCCGGTATTTGGGGCTGCGGCAACGACCTCATGCCCTTGCTTGCGCAGGCGCTCCGCGGTCTTCGATCCGATCAGTCCGGTGCCGCCGATAATGACAATTTTCATGAGATGCCTCCTGCGCAGCCGCCCATGCGGTGCGTCGTTCGATCGATGTGATGGGGGCGACCTCGTCGAGGTCGGGTTGTCGGCCGAGCCGGCATGGCTTTGGATACTGCGCAGCCAGGCTCGGCCGAGAGCCAGACTGGTATTCAAAAGTCCCAGAAGACTGGAACCCAGCGGAAGGCGCTGCCCTCGACCGCGACCCGACCGACCGACGGGAATGGGAGGTGGGTGGCCACGAGCTGTTCACCGGTCCCCGCCAGCTCCGTCAGCAGACGGTGGCGAACGCGAGCCGCTTCCTCGGGGTCATGCTCGAAGCCGTTATACCAGTCAGGGTGTTCGAACCCCACAGCGAAAATGGCATCGCCGGCAAACGTCAGTCGGTCGCCGCCGGAGGACAGACGGACCACGCTGTGTCCGGGCGTGTGGCCGCCCGTACGGCGGACGATGACACCCGGCGCGACCTCGTGTTCCTCGTCGAACATCCTCAGGTAACCGCGATACTCTTGTGCAAACCGCTTGGCGGCCGCACGAAGGGCATCCGGGAAACCCGCCGGCATGTTGACATGCGTGAAGTCGGGCGCATCCCAAAACTTCACCTCGGCGGCTGCCACATGGATCCGCAAGTCCGGGCGAAGTCGCTCCTTCACCCCCTCGACGAGGAGACCGCCGACATGGTCCATATGCATGTGGGTCAGCACCACGTCGGTGACGGTGCCGAGATCGATGCCAGCAGCCTCCAGGCGCTTAACCAGTTGTCCGGCCCGCGGCAGGTTCAGTTCCGGATCAAGACCCAGTCCGGCGTCGATAAGGATGACCTGCTCGCCGCTGCGCACCAGGACCACGTTCAGCGCCCAGTCGAAAGCGTCGGACGGCAGGAACATGTCTTTCAGCCAATCGGCCCGTTCGGTTTCGGCGACGTTGTGCCCCAGCATCTTGGTCGGGAGCGGCAGCACCCCGTCGCTGACCACTAGAACATCAATCTCGCCGACCCGCACCGCGTAGCGCGACGGGACCAGTTCTTCGGGCGCCGGTCGTCCGGAGCGTGAAGCGACGTCTATGCTCATGGTTCTCTCCTAATTGAGATGCCGTTCAGATCACGGCTTGGAGGACGTTAGATTCATGCCATTATGCGGGATACTGGACCCAAGAACAGGTATATATATTCCGCATAATAGGTTGATCTGAATCTCTCGAAAGATGTCGTATTTAATTTATTTTATCATACCGCTGCCCATCGGCGGTTTTGTGCATGTAATATCTGTTAGATACAAAATCCGATAAGCGACTACAGCGTTTAATCCGATCGAGCGCGCGCAGTCTGGCCGATATGGTCGTTGTTCGACTATCGTGACGACGCAGCCATCTCGATCATGGATACGACCGCTCCGGGGCGCGAAACCATCAAGGCGTGCGACGCGCCGTTGATCGCGACGGTCTTCACCATCCGCGCGCGCTGCGCCATGAAGTCCATCGCAGCCGGTGGAATGTTCCGGTCACCGGTTCCGTAGATCATGTATGACGGCAGCGACTTCCACGAAGGCACACCCGACGGCTCGGCCAGTGCCGCTTCGGCAACAGGGCGTTGCGTGGCAGCCATCAACGCAGCCTGAGCCTTCGGAACGTCGGCTGCGAACTGCATCCGGAATTTCTCCGGCCTGATATAGAGATCGCGCCCGCTATTCGGCGTCGCGACCGCCTGGATCGCACTTCCCAACGTGCTTCCCGGAAACTTGCCTGAAAGCGACAGGCTGGATTCCCCCGTCTCGGGCGCGAACGCGGCCACATAGACGAGTGCCTTCACATTCGCCTGCCCGTTCGCAGCTTCTGTGATCACCGGCCCGCCATAGGAATGGCCGACGAGAACGACCGGGCCGGAGATGGATCGTATGAGCGTCGCGACTTCGGCCGCGTCCCCCTTCACGCTGCGTAGTGGATTGGCGGCCGCGATCGTTTCGTAGCCAGCCTTGTTGAGCCGGGCGATCACAGCATTCCAGCTCGCGGATTCGGCGAAGGCACCGTGCACCAGAATGACGGTCGGTTTGGTACGAGGCGCTGCTTGCGCTGGTCGCATAGCCATGGTGAGCAGCGCGGCGGCTGCCGCCAAAGCGAAGACACTCGGTTTCATATGCGTTCTCCGGGTTTGTAGGTAGGGTCAGAGCAGCCAGCGCAAGCTCGTGCCTGGGGTGCTTGGCCAAAGAATTCGCCAGTCAATCCAGACGTCGGCGTCGAAGACAGGAGAAGGTGCAGTCAGGCGGCTCGGCGGGCGCGGCCAGGGAGAGGCTTCGACTTGCCGGCAAGGAATTCCGCAGTGCCCAGAGCGTAAGCGCCAGTCCGAGAAGCGCCGGCAGCGTCACCGCCGGAAAGTCCCGCGGAATGACAGCAGGCGAGCAGATTCCGACGGCAACCTCCCAAAAATGGAAGAGCGCGTGCGCGCAAAGCCAGGACGTCGCGGCTGCCCATAGTCCAACGCGGCGCCGGGGCGTGAAAAGCCCGAGGCCGAACGCCACGCCGAGGAACATCTGGATCATCCCGATGTCGCGAATGAAGTGCTGGTTGAAGAAGCCGGTATCAGTCACGCCCGGGACAAGTTCGTACCAAGCCAGTGGCGCGATCAGCATGAAAAGGCCGTTCGCGGTCAGGAAGATGCCGTTGAACGCCACCATGATGACGACCGTCGCGGCAGCGGCGCGGCCTCGAGGGAGCATCGCCTCGCACGTCAAAATCGCTTTCATCAATCACCTCTCGCCGAAGTGCGCTCACCACCGAGCACTCGCGTGATCTCGGAGCGGGGTGACAGCGCAGTAGCGAAGGAAATTGTTCTCGTTGAGCGCTTGGATCTCTACTGGCCCCTCCGATGTCTGCTCTCGATAGATCGCCAGACGGACCTGTACCTTGGCATAGACAAGAAAGAGCAACAGCGTGTGCAGAGCCTGATCCGGATCCTGGGTGGATCGAGTTTCAACCCGCCTGCTGCTGGTCAGATCGTACGTGAGAGGTGGCCGGAGCTGCGAGTTCGCGACGCTAGACGCCGGCATCCGAACGCCCGGCTCCGGGAGCTATGCCAAATTCCGCTTTGGCGCATTCTTTACGGCAGGCCCGTGGGTAGTTCTGGCGCGACCCCACCCGTAAGAGAGCCCAAAAAGTCGCCCCTTAAGAAGGCGCCACGCAGTCTCGCACCTTCCCGACAATCCGCTTCATTAACGGCCCCGGCGTTCTCCGGGGCCATTTTTTGGCCCGGGGCACCGATCGCGGGTGACAGTTTCAACGCTCCACGGTGACGGACTTCAACGCCTCGACTCGTCTAAGTAATTGAATTATTTTTAAGCGCGCGGTGACAAACTCAAGCTCTTCTGACAACGTGAGACTAAGTCATGTCCAGCGGATAAGGCGCCGCGCGCCTCGCCGTTATGCTCGCCCTTGGGGCGAGCATCCACGTCTTGAACACCGCCTTCGACAAAGAGAGACGTGGATGGCCGGGACAAGCCCGACCATGACGTGAAGCAGTTGCTTCTATTCGCTATCCGAAACCACTCCGCTGGCGCGAGCCTAAACTTATCCCCGCCCTCTCCACCCATGCCTATGCTGCGCCGTCCCATCCGACCGAGGGGCTTCGCGAGGCATCGTGGGCCGGAGGGGATTGCGGGCTTCGCGGGTCCGCAGGATCGCCGCGCGTCCGATAGGACGCGATAACGTTGATCCATCTATGTGGTATCGCATCGGAAGCATCCGATGCGATAGCGCGGAGGTGCCGACTTCGTCCGGGCCCAACAGGCAGGCCCGCTCCTTCGCCGGAACCCAGAACGAAGCGGAACCCCCAGATACCCGTGCGCGGAGCCGGGCAGCGCGAGCATGTTCAGAACATGCTCAAAAGCTTAGCGCGAATTCTTGACGCCCAGCCGAGATCGGCTGGGCGGAAAGCGCGCGTCGTCGCTGTTCGACATCTCGACATCGACTCGACATCGGCACGCAGCCGTCGACTGCGAACGCCGCAAGGCTCCGCGCATCCCTCGGACGCCTAAAGCCCGAAAACCCCGCAGGCCAGGCCTGGACGGGGCTTTCGGTGCGTCTCTCCAGAAAAGTGAAAACCACAGCACCGGAGATACGGCGGTCAGCGCCGATCCGGTCCTTGAATGTCAGTACACGCCTGCCGCGGCCTGGGCCGCACGCGGCAGGCGGTTCTTCCTTGCAGCAGGAAACGTTCAGAGCAGTTTCAGATCGCCCGCCGCGGTCTTGCCGCGTTCGGTCTTCAGCTCGAAAGAAACCTTCTGCCCTTCCGTCAGCGTCATCATACCGGCTTCCTTGACGGCAGTAATATGGACAAACACGTCCTTGCCGCCTTCCGCCGGTTGAATGAAGCCGTACCCCTTTTCAGTATTGAACCATTTTACGGTTCCGGTCGCCATCGCCACATCCCTCGAAGCCGCGCCCACCGGCCCGCGCGCCAAGGCGCGCAAGCCGGCAACGGAAGGATTCACCGAAAACCGAAACTTGTCGAGATTAAACACGGAGCAGACGAATCAAATAATCGCTCAAGACCTGATCAGCATGACCTGCGCTTTTGCTGCGGCGCGGGACGATCCGCCGATGTAAATTTCCACTTCGCCCGGGTCGACGACGTAACGTCCCTGTTCGTCATGGGCCCCGAGCCGGGAGGCCTCCAGCTTGAATCGTACAGTTTTCGTCTCTCCGGCCCTGATCATGACCTTCTCGAAGCCTTTCAGCTCGCGCAGCGGCCGCGACAGGCTCGCGACAGGCTGGCGGATATAGAGCTGCACCACCTCCTGCCCGTCGCGCGTACCCGTATTGGTGACGTCAACCGCCACTTCGACGGAGCCGTCGAGTCGCACCGACGAGGCCGAAACGCGCGGATTGGCATAGGTAAAGCGGCTGTAGGAGAGCCCGTAGCCGAAGGGGTAGAGCGGCTCGTTGCGCTCGTCCATGAAGATGGACGCGTAGCGCTCGCCCGGCTTTTCCGGCCGGCCGCTGGGGAGCTGGCTGTAATAGACCGGGATCTGGCCGACTGAGCGCGGGAAGCTCATCGGCACCCGGCCCGACGGATTGTAGCGCCCGGTCAGGATGTCCGCGATCGCGGTCCGCCCCTCCGTGCCACCATGGAAGATCTGCAGGATCGCAGCGACATGCTCGCTCGCCCAGGTCAGGATGAGCGGCCGGGCCGTCGCCAGCACCAGAACCACCGGCTTCCCGGTCTTGACCAGTGCTTCGAGCAGTTCCTGCTGCACGCCCGGCAGCTCGAGCTTCGTGCGCGAGGCGGCCTCGCCGATGAACTCGCAATCCTCGCCGAGCATGGTGACGATGAGATCGCTTGCGGCGGCCGCGTGTATCGCTGCTTTCTTGTCCGCGAACGCGGTGCCGCAGTTCTTGGTGAAGGCGGGTTGGTAGCTTACCGAGACGTCCTTCGGCAGCCGCTCGCGCAGCGCATCCGGCAAGGGCGTGATGACGCGCCGGCCGAGCCCCGCGGGATCGGTCCAGACCCGCTCGTCCTCGGGCACAGCCATCGCGCCGATCACGGCGACCGACTTCACCGTGTCGCGGATCGGCAGCGTCTCGTCGGCATTCTTGAGCAGGATCGCACCCTCGCGCGCCGCCTGCAGCGCGACCTCGCGGGCAGCTTCGGTCTGCATCAGGCTCGGTGCGGTGGCGGGGTCGACATCCGGCTTTTCGAACAGGCCGAGATGGAACTTGACGCGCAGCACGCGCCTGACCGCCTCGTCCACCGCCTTCACCGGCACGCGGCCGACGCGGACCTCGTTGGCGAGATGCTTGTGGTAGACATCGCTCATCATGTCCATGTCGATCCCGGCGAGCAGAGCCTTGCGCGCCGCTTCGGCATCGTCGCGGGCGATGCCATGCAGCCTCAGTTCGGTGATCGAGCCGAAATCGGAGGTCACGAAGCCGCGAAAGCCCCAGCGCCCGCGCAGGAGGTCTGTCAGCATGCCGCGATGCGCCGTCGTCGGCACGCCGTTCAGCGCCGTGAAGGCCGCCATCGCCGTCATCGCCCCGGTCTCGAAGGAGGCCTTGAACGGTGGCAGATGCAGGTCGAAGAGCTGGCTCGTCGGGATCCAGGTCGCGTTGTAGTCGCGCCCCGCCTCGACGGCACCATAGCCGACGAAGTGCTTCGGCGTCGTCGCCACCCCGCCGCGCTGGTAGCCGCGCGTACGCGCCGTCGCGACGACCGAGCCGAGATAGGCGTCCTCCCCTGCCCCCTCCAGCGCACGGCCCCAGCGCGGATCGCGCGAGATGTCGACCATCGGCGCGAAGGTCCAGTTGATGCCGGCGGCCGAGGCTTCCCGCCCCGTCCAATAGGCCGCCTGCTCGATCAACTCCGGGTTCCAGCTCGAAGCCTGGCCGAGTGGTAGCGGAAAATAGGTCGAGAAGCCGTGGACTGCGTCGAGCCCGATGATCAGCGGGATCTTCAATCGGCTCTCGCGCACGGCCTTCTGGACTGCCAAGACCTCGGCCGGCACGACGAAATTCATCACCGCGCCCATGTCGCCGCTGCGGACCTGATTGATGTCGAAGCCTTCGCCGCGCCCCGACAGGTGGAGCTGGCCGACCTTTTCCTCCAGCGTCATCTTCCCGATCAGCGCGTCGACCTTGCGCTCGATCTCGCGCGCCTCCAGCCCGGTTTTCCAGGCGACAGGCTGCTGGGCTGAGGCAATCGACGCCGGAATGAGCAGCAGAAGGGCCGCGACGAGCCGCAGAAGCATGAAAGGCATCTCTCCGAGGAACACGAGAAGTAGGAGAAGTCCGCGCCCTGCGGAATGGTTCCCTCCGCTTCATGGCTCGGCCATTGCATAGCCTCTGGCGCCCGCAGCCTCCAGCCGATACAGGGCTCGCCATGTCCCAGACCGCCATCGCCGCCATGCCGCAGCAGCACCGTCTCTACGAAGATCTGCTCGCCCTTCCGCTGGGCACGCTGATGATCAGCATCGGCATCGTCCTCTTCGCCAAGGCGACCCTGCTGACCGGCGGGGCGGCCGGGCTCGCCCTGCTGCTGCAATTCGCCACAGGCGCCGATTTCAGCCTGCTGTTCTTCGTCATCAACCTGCCGTTCTACTGGCTCGCCTTCCGGCGAATGGGCTTCGCCTTCACGCTGCGCACGATCGCCGCCGTCGCGCTGATCTCGCTCTTCGTCTGGGCAACGCCCGGCTGGTTCCGGATCGAGGCGGTGGCGCCGCTCTATGCCGCCATCGCTGGCGGCGTCGCGATGGGGCTCGGCCTGCTGGCATTGGCGCGTCACCGCACCGCCATCGGCGGGGTCAACATCCTCGCGCTCTACCTGCAGGAGCGCCATGGTCTGCGCGCTGGCTGGGTCCAGCTCGGCATAGACGCCGCGATCTTCGCCGCCGCCCTTTTCGTGCTGCCGCTCGACAAGGTCGCCCTGTCGCTGGTCGGCACGCTCGTCCTCAATGCCATCCTGGCGATGAACCACAAGCCGGGCCGCTACATGGCGATCTCCTGACGGAAGGTCGCCCTGCCCCTCAGGCGGTTGCGCCCCGCCGTCCGTCATGCGAGTCAGCCCGAAGCAACGGGTAGCGAACGGCGAGACGAGATATGGCCCAGCCCCTGACCATCGAAGACCTGCGCCTTCTGGCCAAGCGCCGCGTGCCGCGCATGTTCTACGATTACGCCGATTCCGGCGCCTGGACCGAGGGCACCTATCGCGCGAACGAGACCGACTTCGCCAAGATCAAGCTGCGCCAGCGCGTCGCCGTCGACATGACCAACCGCTCGCTGGCTTCCGAGATGATCGGGCAGCCGGTCTCGATGCCGGTCGCGCTCGCGCCCACCGGCCTCACCGGCATGCAGCACGCCGATGGCGAGATTCTCGCCGCCCGCGCCGCCGCCAAGGCCGGAGTGCCCTTCACCCTCTCGACCATGAGCATCTGCTCGATCGAGGACGTGGCGAACCACACCCAGGCGCCGTTCTGGTTCCAGCTCTACGTGATGAAGGACCGCGACTTCATTTCCCGGCTGATCCAGCGCGCCAAGAAAGCGGGCTGCTCGGCACTGGTGCTGACGCTCGACCTGCAGATCCTCGGCCAGCGCCACAAGGACATCCGCAACGGCCTCTCCGCCCCGCCGAAGCCAACCGTGGCCAACCTGATCAACCTCGCCTTCAAGCCGCGCTGGTGCATGAAGATGCTGGACACGCCGCGACGGCAGTTCGGCAACATCGTCGGCCATGTCACCGGCGTCGCCGACATGTCCTCGCTCTCCTCCTGGACCGCCAGCCAGTTCGATCCACAGCTCAACTGGGACGATGTGCAGTGGATCAAGGACCAGTGGGGCGGCAAGCTGATCCTCAAGGGCATCCTCGACCCTGAGGACGCCGAGATGGCGGCCAAGAGCGGCGCCGACGCGCTGATCGTCTCCAACCATGGCGGCCGCCAGCTCGACGGCGCGCTGTCCTCGATCGAGGCCCTGCCCGGCATCGTCGAGCAGGTCGGCGGCCGCATCGAGGTGCTGTTCGACGGCGGCATCCGCTCGGGCCAGGATGTGCTGAAGGCGATCGCGCTTGGCGCCAAGGGCACCTTCATCGGTCGCGCCTTCCTCTACGGCCTTGGCGCCATGGGCGAGCCGGGCGTCACCGCCGCGCTCGACATCATCCGCAAGGAGATGGACGTCACCATGGCGCTCTGCGGCCTGCGCGACATCAAGGATGTCGACGAGGGCATCCTGGTGGGCGGCCGCGCGGGAGCGATCAAGCGGCTGGCGGGCTGACAGAACGGCCGTCCGCCGCGGCCGTTTCCGTTCGACAACGCCGCGATGCCGGTTCCCGGCATCTACCGGAGGACGCTGCACGGGAGACCACCATGTTCCGCGCCATGAACGACGCGCGCTTTTGGGACCGCATCGCACGCAAATACGCTGCCGATCCGGTTGCCGATATGGCCGGCTATGAGCGCACGCTCGAGCGGACACGGCATTACCTCAGCGGCGGCGACACGGCATTCGAGTTCGGATGCGGCACCGGAACGACGGCGCTCAAACTCGCGCCCTTCCTCGCGCGCATCGTGGCGACCGACATATCCGGCAACATGATCGCCATCGCGCGGGAAAGAGCCGAGGCCGGACACCACGCCAACGTCGTCTTCGAGGTTGGCACCCCCGATGCGGCGCCCTGGCCGGACGAAACCTTCGATGTCGCGCTCGGCTTCAACGTCCTGCATCTGGTGGCCGCCCGCGAAGCGGCGCTGAGCGGCGTGCACCGGCTGTTGAAACCCGGCGGGCTGTTCATCTCCAAGACCCCTTGTCTCAAGGAGATGAATCCGATCGTGCGCATCGCGGTGCCCGTCATGCAGGCCTTCGGCAAGGCGCCCTATGTGGCGTCCTTGTCCGCAGGAGAGCTGGAGCGCACGATAGCCGCGGCGGGCTTCGAGATCATCGAACGCGGCCAACACGCCTCGCGCGGCCGGGACGCGCGGCCATTCCTCGTGGCACGGAAACGTTGAAGGCTCAGAGTCATTGACCGGCGCCGGAACCCGGCAGGCCCTTCGTCTTCACCATCGCGGAGTGCGGTTTCATCCTCCCGATGGCGGGTCAAGCCCGGGGTGACGGTGGTTCCGTAAAAGTCAGCGAACTCTAGAGAGCGACTTCCACCCACATCTGCTGTTCGCTCCGCCGGATGGCAGCCTCATATTGCCCAAGCAAAAAGCCCCGCGGCAGGATCGCTGCCGCGGGGCTTTCAAGTCCGAAATCAGCGCCTCAGCGCGTGAACTTCTTGTACTGAATCCGCTTCGGGATGGTGGAGTCGATGCCGAGGCGGCGCTTCTTGTCCTCCTCGTACTCGGCGAAGTTGCCCTCGAACCACTCGACATGGCTGTCGCCCTCGAAGGCGAGGATGTGGGTCGCGATGCGGTCGAGGAACCAGCGATCGTGGCTGATGATCACGGCGCAGCCGGCATAATCCTCCAGCGCCTCTTCGAGCGCGCGCAGCGTGTCGACGTCGAGATCGTTGGTCGGTTCGTCGAGGAGGAGGACGTTGGCGCCGCTCTTCAGCATCTTGGCGAGGTGGACGCGGTTGCGCTCACCGCCCGAGAGCGAGCCGACCTTCTTCTGCTGGTCGCCGCCCTTGAAGTTGAAGGCCGAGCAATAGGCGCGGGAGTTGATCTCCTTCTTGCCGAGATAGATGATGTCGTTGCCGCCCGAGATCTCCTCCCAGACATTCTTCTTGTCGTCGAGCGAGTCGCGGCTCTGGTCGACATAGCCGAGCTGGACGCTCTCGCCGATCTTGATCGAGCCCCCATCCGGCTTCTCCACGCCGGTGATCATCTTGAACAGCGTCGTCTTGCCGGCGCCGTTGGGACCGATCACGCCGACGATGCCGCCCGGCGGCAGCTTGAAGGACAGCCCGTCGATCAGGAGCTTGTCCTGGAAGCCCTTCGACAGGTCCTCGAAATCGACGACATTATTGCCGAGCCGCTCTGCGATCGGGATGATGATCTGGGCGGTGTCCGGCCCCTTGTTCGAGGCCTTCTGCACCAGCTCGTCATAGCGTTGGATGCGGGCCTTGCTCTTGGCCTGCCGCGCCTTTGGCGAGGCGGCCATCCACTCCGCTTCGCGCTCCAGCGTCTTCTGGCGCGAAGCGTCCTCGCGGCCTTCCTGCGCGAGGCGCTTCTGCTTCTGCACCGACCAGGCCGAGTAGTTGCCCTCATAGGGAATGCCCTGGCCGCGATCGAGCTCGAGGATCCAGCTCGTGACGTTGTCGAGGAAGTAGCGATCGTGGGTGACGATCAGGATCGCGCCCGGATAGGTCCTGAGGTGCCCTTCCAGCCAGGCGGTGGTCTCGGCGTCGAGATGGTTGGTCGGCTCGTCGAGCAGCAGCAATTCGGGCTGCTCCAGCAGGAGCTTGCACATGGCGACGCGGCGGCGCTCGCCGCCCGAGAGCTTGTCGACCTGCCAGTCATCCGGCGGGCAGCGCAGCGCGTCCATCGCCTGGTCGACCTTGGAGTCGAGATCCCACAGCCCCTTGGCCTCGATCTCGTCCTGGAGATTGGTCATCTCGTCGGCGGTCTCGTCCGAATAATTCATGGCGAGCTCGTTGTAGCGGTCGAGGATCGCCTTCTGCGGTGCGACGCCGAGCATGACGTTCTCGCGGACCGTCAGGCTCTCGTCGAGCTTCGGCTCCTGCGGCAGATAGCCGACGCGCGCGCCGTCGGCGACCCAGGCCTCGCCGGTCCATTCCTTGTCGAAGCCGGCCATGATCTTGAGCAGCGTCGACTTACCGGCGCCGTTGACGCCGAGCACGCCGATCTTGGCATCCGGATAGAAGGAGAGGTGGATGTTGTTCAGGACCTGCTTGCCGCCCGGATAGGTCTTGGACAGGCCGCGCATATGGTAGATGAACTGGCGGGACATGAGGCGAGCGGGCTCCGCTTTCAGGCGCTTGGCGACACGGGATGTCGGGAAATCTGGCCGCTATGTAGCGAGCGGCAGCCCGCGCCGCAACCGCATCGGGCGGATTGCCGACCGTGGGGCAGTCCTGAACAATGCGGGTTTTCCCCGGCCAGGGCCATCCGACATGCCAGAGCAGAACGGCAAGGCGACGATCGAGTTGAGACTGCGCGACGGCGCGCAGCTCTTCAACACGCTTGACCCCTTCCCCTTTCGCGAGGGGGACATCGCCGCCGATGCCGAGGCGTACATCGTCGATTGGGCGCGCGACCTACCCAAGGACGAACCGATCGCGATCGTGATTCATCTCGAAAGACCTGACGCCGCCGACAAGCCAGTGCCCGATCTCACCACAGCGATCACGAGCTGGTTCGCCGGCCGGGCGAAGACCGAGACCCATGCCCTGCGCGAGCTGTTTCGCGACGGCCGTCTGGCCTTCGCCATCGGCTTCGTCGGGCTTGCCGCCTGCCTGTTTCTCAGTTGGCTGCTGACACAGGGCCTTGAAGGCCCCTTCGCGCGCCTCTTCCAGGAAAGCCTGGTCATCATCGGCTGGGTCGTGATCTGGCGCCCGGCGGAGATGTTTCTCTACGACTGGGTGCCGATCCTGCGCCGCAGGAAGCTCTACCGCCGCCTCGCCGAGGCGAATGTTGAGGTCAGATTGCCCCAACAGTGAAATGGTGTCGCAGGCCGCATCCCGGCGGCTCAGTTCACGAAATCGCCAGAGCGCTTCCAACGGCCCCGCATTTGCCTGATCGTCACAGGCAATGGGAAAGCAGGAGCCGTTCGATGAATTGGTCGAGCCCCTTCGCAGCGCTGGCTTTCGTTGTCGCCACGATCGTCGGTTTCATCCCCGCGCCCGCCCGCGCCCAATCCAACGAGCCGGGCTGCCGCCCGGAGATGGCGCGCCTTGACCTGCCGATCCAGCGCGTGCAACTGGCAAAGGACGAGGTCAGGCTCACCTTCGTCGGCCACGCCACCTTCCTGATCGAAACGCCGGGCGGCGTGAAGATCGCGACCGACTACAACGACTATGTCCGCCCGCCGGTGACGCCTGACATCGCCACGATGAACAAGGCGCATTCGACGCATAACTCCCGCAATCCCGATCCCGCCATCAAACGCGTCCTGCCCGGCTGGGATCCGTCGGGACAAGGCGCGGCCAGGCATGACGTCACGCTGGGCGACGTCCGCGTCCGCAACGTGCCGACCAATATCCGCAGCTATGACGGCGGCACCGATTTCGACGGCAACTCGATCTTCGTCTTCGAGATCGGCGATCTCTGCGTCGCCCATCTCGGCCATCTGCACCATCCGCTCGAACCCGGCCATCTGCGCGCGCTCGGCCGGGTCGATGTCGTGCTCTTCCCGGTGGACGGCAGCTACACCCTCGACCAGGAAGGCATGCTGGAGGTGCTGAAGGCGATCCAGGCCCGGGTGATGATCCCGATGCATTTCTTTGGCGGCGGCACGCTCAACCGCTTCCTCGCCCGCACGCAGGATCTCTGGCCGGTCGAGCGGCGCGAGCAGCCGACGATCACGCTGAGCAAGGCCACGCTGCCGGCGACCCCCACCATGATCGTTCTGCCCGGACACTGAGTGATCGAGTTGCCGGAACCATGCCGTCATTCTCGGGCTTGACCCGAGAATCTCAGACCGGAGGAGGCTCCAGAGTTACCTGGTCATGAGATGCTCGGGTCAAGTCCGAGCATGACGGCTCCTCAGGTGTTGACGCCGCCATCGACGGCAAAGCCCGCGCCGGTGATGAAGCGCCCTTCCTCGCTGGCGAGATAGGCCACGGCCCCGGCGATATCCTCCGGCTTGCCATAGGCGGGAATGGCCATGCGCGCGAGCTGCGCCTCGGCGCCCGGGCCATTGGCCGGGTTCATGTCCGTGTCGGTCGAGCCGGGATGGACGATGTTGACGGTGATGCCGCGCGGGCCGAGATCGCGCGCCAGCCCCTTGGTGAAGCCGATCAGCGCCGCCTTGCTCATCGCATAGAGCGTGATGTTCGGCTCCACGACCCGGTCGGCGAGGCAGGAGCCGATCGAGATGATCCGCCCGCCCTTGCCGAGATGCGCGGCAGCCGCCTGCGAGGCCAGCACCACCGAGCGGATATTGACGGCGATCGTCGTATCGATATCGGCCAGGCTCCAATCCGCGACGGGGCCGCCGCGATAGATGCCCGCATTGTTCACGAGGATGTCGAGGCCGCCGAGCGCCTTCGCAGCCTCGTCGACCGAGCGTTTCACGGCGGCGGGATCGGCGCTGTCGGCAGCGATGGCGACGCCCTTGCGCCCGAGTGCCTCGATCGCCTTCACGACCTCGGCCGCCTTGTCGGCGGAACGTTCATAGGTGAGCGCGACATCGGCTCCTTCGGTGGCGAGCCGTTTGGTGATGGCGGCACCGATTCCGCGGCTGCCACCGGTGACGAGGGCGCGCTTTCCAGCAAGGCGGGACATGGCAAACTCCATTTGTGTGGTGATCGATACATAAATAGGTGACGCGCTTGCCTCATGCCGTCAAGGGAAATACATAATGATCAGCACAGAAATTTCGGGGGCGAGATGACGATGGCGGAGCGAGGGCGCCCGCGCAGCTTCGACCGGCAGTTCGCGCTGGAGCGCGCCATGGAGGTGTTCTGGGATCGCGGCTATCACGCCGCCTCGATGAACGACCTTACCGAGGCGATGGGGATCAATTCGCCGAGCCTCTATGCGGCCTTCGGCAGCAAGGAAGCGCTTTACCGGGAGGCCGTCGCGCATTTCGCCGCGACCGAGAGCGACGACATCCTCGCGCCGCTGCAGAACGCGCCGACCGCACGTGAGGCGATCGAAGGCTATCTCATGGCCAGCGCGAGAACCTTCACCCGGCCCGGCCGCCCGCCCGGCTGCATGGTCGTGCTCTCGGCGGTCAACGCAGTCGGCGTCGGCGAGGAGACCAGTCGCATCCTGCGTGAGATGCGCGCCGGCAGCGTCGCCATGATCGAGGAACGGCTGAAGCGGGCCATCGCGGAAGGCGAACTGCCCGCCTCGCTCGATCTCCAGGCAATCGCCAGCTATTACGTCACCGTTCAGCAGGGCATGTCGATCCAGGCCCGTGACGGTGCCTCCCGCACGATGCTGGAAGCGATCGTGCATGGCGCCATGGCGGCATGGGACAGCCTGACCCGGCCGCGCGCTGTAGCCTGATCCTTCGCGTTAACGCCTCGCTGAGGCTGATCCGAGGCTTTGCTTGCCCTTGCGGCAGATCGCGACATCCTGCCCGCAACCGGGAGATCGCCCATGCGCCGCCTTGCCGCCGTCGCCTGCCTGTTCGCTGCCGCCACCCTCCTGCCCGTTCAGGCAGAGGCTGCCCGTTTCCGTGGCGGCCGTAGCAGCGCCGCCACCAAGACCAGCCGCAGCATCATCATCGTCCCCGGCGCGGCCGCCGCCAATCGCGCGCAGGCGGCGGAGGCCAGCAAGCCCGAGCGGGTGCCCTTCCCGCCGTCCAGCACACCGCGCGAGGAACCCGTTCTGCTGCGCCTGACCGCCAACGAAGGCAATCAGAAGCCCTGGTGCCGGACCGAGGTGGTGGTCGGCGGCTTCTGCATCATGAACTGACGCTGGCGCTCAGGATTCACCACCGATGTCGTCCGGCAGATTAGCCGGGATCTGGCCGGGCCGCTTCGGCTTGGTCAGCGGCGTCGGGGTCGGCGCGTTGCTCCGGAGCAGCTCCCGCCCGGAATAGAGATCGCCTGCCAGCTGCAGATCGAAGCGCTCGTCGTCGCGCCGGCGGACATCCGCCTCGATCGCCTCGGCCTCGTCCGCGGGAACGCCGAGGCATTTCAGCAGCGCCGTGCCGAAGACCATCGCCGATTCGAAGGTCTCGCGGATCTGATACTCGACCCCGACATGGACCAGGTCGAGCGCATGGCCGCGGTCATAGGCCCGCACGAACAGCTTGGCATGAGCGAACTCGGCCTGCACCAGCCGCACGATCGCGTCCGCGGTCTGGCGCCTGTCGACGCAGACCACGATCACCTCGGCCCGCTCGGCGCCCGCGGCGTGCAGGATGTCGCGCCGCGTTCCGTCGCCATAATAGAGCTTGAAGCCGAATTGCGACGCGGCCCGGATCATCTCGACGTCGAAATCGATGATCGAGACGCTGATGCCACGGGCGAGCAGCGCCTGGCTCGCAACCTGGCCGAAGCGGCCGAAGCCGACGATCAGCGCCTGCCCCTTCAGCCCATCCGCCACCTCGATGCCGTCGAGATCGGTCGGGGGCGCCGGCAGGAAGCGGTCGAGCGCGATCGCCAATAGTGGCGTCAGCGCCATCGAGATGATCACGGTGCCGCTGGCGATGGCGGTAATGCGCGGATCGAAGATGCCGGCGGCGAAAGCGGCGGCATAAAGCACGAAGGCGAATTCGCCGCCTTGCGAGAACAGGGCGACGCGCGTGATCGCCTCGCGCCAGTCCGAGCCGAAGAGCTTGGCGACGATGAAGATACCGAGCGCCTTGACCGCCATGAAGCCGATCACGGCCACCAGGACGAGATGCCATTCGCGCGCCACGACGGCGAGATCGAGCGACATGCCGACGGCGAGGAAGAAGAGCCCAAGCAGGATGCCGCGGAACGGCTCGATATCCGCCTCCAGCTGATGGCGGAAGGTGGACTCCGAGAGGAGCACGCCGGCCAGGAAGGCCCCCATCGCCATCGACAGGCCGCCGAGCTGCATGGCGAGCGCCGAGCCGAGCACGACGAGCAGCGCCGCGGCGGTCATCACCTCCCGCGCCTCGGCGGCCGCCAGCACGCGGAACATCGGGTTGAGCAGCCAGCGCCCGGCCGCGATCAGCCCGCCGAGCGCGCCCGCGGCAATGGCGAAGGAGACCCAGGCCTGCTCGCTGCCGCCCTGCTGCGGCGACAGGAGCGCGACGATGGCGAGCAGCGGCACGATGGCGAGGTCTTCGAGCAGCAGGATCGAGACCGCCTTCTGGCCCTGGGGCGTCGAGGTCTCGCCGCGCTCGTTCAGCATCTGCATGACCACGGCCGTCGAGGACAAAACGAAGCCCATCGCCGCAATGAAGGCGACCTTGGCAGCGAGGCCACCGGCCATGCCGAACAGCGTCAGCAGGAAGCCACAGGCGAGGACCTGCGCGATGCCGAGGCCGAAGATGCTGCTTCTCAGGCCCCAGAGTCGCGAGGGCTGCATCTCCAGCCCGATCACGAACAGGAACATCACCACGCCAAATTCGGCGATGTGCAGGATGCCTTCAGGATTTGAAAACAGGCCAATGCCGAAGGGGCCGATCACGATGCCCGCGCCGAAATAGCCGAGCACGGAGCCGAGCCCGAGCTTGCGGAAGACCGGCACCGCCACGACACCGGCGCCGAGCAGCGCCACGACCTTCACGAGGTCGCTCGTCAATCCTGCCTCGGCCGCCATTTGCCCTCCTTCGCGGCGGGCTCGCTGCGGCCCGCCGTTCAAACTAGCGGGCGCGCCAACTGTTCAACAAGGCAAGTGTTCAACAGGGCAAGTGTTTAACAGGGACGGAGAGAGAGCAACGCTCGCGCATGCCCCGCCCGGGCGGCGCTAGCCCGACCGGCTGATCCGCCCTTCAAGCGGATAGGCCGGATCGGAATAGCCCGGCGTCGAGGGGTGGCCCGGCGGCACGAGGCTGTCGACGAGCGCCTCGTCCTCCTTGTCGAATCCGGCGTCGAGCGCCGCAAGATAGGCCTGCCATTGCTCGAAGGTGCGCGGCCCGGCGATCGCGGCCGTGACGAAGGCGTTGTTCAGTACCCAGCACACCGCGAACTGGATCGGCGTCAGCCCCTTCTTCGCTGCATGCTCCTTGAGCGCCTGGGCGATGACGAGGCTCTCCTCGCGCCATTCCGCCTGCATGATCCGCCGGTCGCCGCGCCCGGCGCGGGTGTCTTCGGCGGGCGCCTCGCCGGGCGCATATTTCGCCGTCAGCACGCCGCGCGCCAGCGGCGAATAGGAGGCGACGCCGAGCCCGAAATAGCCGCAGGCCGGCAGATGCTCGACCTCGGGCATGCGATTCATCACGTTGTAATAGGGCTGGCTGACGACTGGCCGGTCGATGCCGAGCTCGTCGCAGAGCCTGCAGATCTCCGCCAGCCGCCAGGCGCGATAGTTCGAGACGCCGAAATGCCGAATCTTGCCCTGGCGGACGAGATCGGCGAGCGCGTGCACCGTCTCCTCCAGCGGCGTCTGATGGTCCTCCTTGTGGAGGTAATAGATATCGATCGTCTCGGTGCCGAGCCGGCGCAGGCTGTCCTCGCAGGCGCGCATCATCCAGCGACGCGACAGCCCGCCGCTCATCGGCCCCGGCCTCATCGCATTCGCCACCTTGGTCGCCAGCACCCAGTCGTAGCGATTGGCGGCGATGGCGCGGCCGGTGACCTCTTCCGAGCGCCCCTCGTTGTAGACATCGGCCGTGTCGATGAAGTTGATGCCCGCCTCGCGGGCACTGTCGACGATCCGGCGCGAGGTCTCCTCATCCGTCTGGCCGCCGAACATCATCGTGCCCAGGCATAGCGGCGAGACCTTGAGGCCGGAGCGGCCGAGGCGGCGATAATCCATGGCGGTCATCCTTCGGATCGAGGAGGGCCGAGCCTGCCGCAGCCCTCCCCACGACACCAGAGGCGCAGGCGCAAACGCGCCCTGCGCGACGCGGCCAACGGCAAGGAAACGCTTAATCTTTCGTGACAGGATGAGCCGTCGTCACATGGCAGCCAGATGAACCTCGCCCAGCTCGTCAAGAGCCAGACCTTTGCCACCCTGCTGCAGGCGCTCGAAGCGGCGGGCGAGCTGACGGCTGGCCGGACGGTGCAGGCCAGGCTGCTCTCTCTGGAGACGGACGGCACGGCAACCGCCATGATCGGCGACAGCAAGGTCGCCCTCGTGCTGGCCGGCCCGCAGGCGAAGCAGGCGGAGCTGCAGCCCGGAGCCACGCTGCTGCTACGGCTCGACCCGCCCGAGCAACCCGGCGGCGATCTGCGCGCCACCCTGGTCGAAGTGCGTCCGCCCGCGGCCTCGCCCTCAAGCCCGGCAGCCTCGCAAGCAGCGATCACAGGTCCGAGCCCGCGGCCGGACATGCCGCTACCGGCCGGTAACCCGCCTTCCACCACTCAGGTACCGGCCCCGGCTCCCACGCCTTTGCCGTCATCCACCAGCCAGTCGCCGCTTTCTGTGCCGTTGGCTGCTCCTGCCCATGCGATTGTTCCATCCGCGGGCAATGCGCTTGCCGCCTCTGCGCTCGTTTCGTCTGCCGGCGTGGCCGCGCAGCCCGGAGCGCCTTCGGCACCGCCCCCGGCTGGCCCTGCCATTCCAAATCCCACCGCGGCGCGGATGCTTGCCGGGCCGCTGCTCGGCTCCGTGCTGCAGAGACAGGACAGCCTCGCTCCGCTCTTCGCCAATCTGCGCGGCCTGGCGCAGGGCTCGATCGCGCTGACCTTGCCGAAACCCCTGCTGTCGGCCATCGACCGCGTGCTGGCCCAAGCCATACCGGCCGAGCGTCAGCCGGTCACGGCGCAGCGCCTGAAGGAGGCGTTCCAGAGCTCAGGTCTGTTCGCGGAGGCTCGCCAGACAGCCGGGGCGCCCGCTCCGAGGCAGGGCGATCTCAAGATCGGCCTCCAGGCGCTGCGCGAGACATTGCTGCCGATCATCGAGAGCCTGTCGCCCGGGCCGAAGGCAAGCCTGCAGGAACGCGCGGCAGCAGTGCTCGCGGCCGACCGGCCATCCGACAGCCTGCCGGGCGGCACGTCGGACAATGCCAACCGCGCTGCTCCGCCGCGGCGTGACGGCCCGCTGCTGCCACAGGCGGCAACCGAGCCAACATTATCTCCAGGCGAGAAGCCGCTCGCCATCGCGGAGACCCTGCTCGATCAGACCGACGCGGCGCTCGATCGCATCAAGCTCAGCCAATACGCCTCGCTGCCTCTGGATCAAACGCGACAGGACAGCAGCCAGCCCGCGCAGCGCTGGCTCGCCGAGATCCCGCTCGCCTTCCAGCACGGCACCGCGATCCTGCCGCTGCAAGTCGAGCGCGAAGCCCCGCGGCGGGATGTTCAAGGCGTGAGCCCGCCGCTCTGGCGGATTCGCTTCGCCCTCGATGTCGAGCCGATGGGGCCGTTGCAAGGCGTCGTGACCCTGCAGGGACGCGATGTCGGCGTGACGCTCTGGGCCGAGCGCGAGGAAACCAGTCATCTCCTGCGCGGCGCAGCGCCCGGCCTCGAAAGCGCCTTGCTCCACGCCGATTTCGCCAGCGGCGCCGTCGACATCCATACCGGCCAGCCCCGTGTGATGCAGCCGACGGCCGGCCAGTTCCTGGACCGCCTGTCATGAGCGCACAGCCGCCCCGCATCGCCGTCGCACTCGAATATGACGGGCAAGGCGCGCCGCGCGTCACCGCCAAGGGGCGTGGCGAGCTGGCGGAACGCATCGTCGAGACCGGGCGCGAACATGATGTCGCCATCCAACAGAACGCCATCCTCGCCCAGGCGCTCTCGGCCGTCGAACTCGACGACGAGATTCCGGAGGAGCTCTACCGCGCAACGGCTCAGGTGATCGCCTTCGTGCTGTCGCTGCGCGGCGAATTGCGTCGGCTGAACCGCGACGGCCATCGACTTTGAACAGCATCGTCGTCAGGCGCATCGGCCCGGCCGCTTATGCGGAGCTGGGACCGGCTTTCGCGGAGCTCGCCCGCCATGCGCTCGAGCCCAATCCGCATATGGCGCCGGCTGCCGTCACCGCCGCGACCCTGCTCGTCCCCGCTGACGAGATCATCGTGCTCTGCGCCTGGTTCAGCGAGGCGCTCGACTTCGAACGGCTGGTTGGTGTCTGGGCCTTCCGGCGCGAGCAGGGCTGGCGCAGCGGCTTTGCCGGCACCCTCGCTTCCCCGCTCGTGCCGCTCTACGAAGTCTCCTCGCATCCAGTGCTCGACCACGACCACGCAGCGGAGACGGCACGGGCGCTGATGCGCTACCTCCTTGCCTCACGCGACCTGCCGCATGGGCTTCTGCTGCCGCTGCTGCCGCTCGACGGCCCTTGTTATGCCATCCTTTCGGAAGCCTGCCGCCAGACGGGCAGCCAGATCTCGCTCTACGAGCGCTGGATCCGGCCGGTGATGATCCCTCAGCCCGGCGACGATATGGAGCGCTATCTGCGACGCTCCCTCGGCTCCGGTTACAAGAAGCGGATGCAGCAGTTCCGGGCGGTGGCGAAGCATGGCGCGCTGACCTTCCGCCGCAGCCGCGGCCGCGCGGCGCTCGACGCCCTCGACGTCTTCCTCACGCTCGAAGCCTCGGGCTGGAAGGGCGAGGCCGGGACGGCGATCGCCTGCCTGCCGGCGGATGCCGCCTATATCCGCCGGATGGCCGAGCTCTTCGCCGGCGCAGACGCGCTGCAGATCGATACTCTGCTGCTCGACGGGCAGGTGCTCGCCATGGGCCTGCTCATCGAAAGCGGCGACCGCCGCCACTTCCTCAAGATCGCCTATGACGAAGCGCAGGCGCGCCATTCCCCCGGCCGCACCCTGACGATCGCGATGCTGCAGGCCGATCTTGCCGGCACACCGCCCGCCTTCTTCGACAGCGGTGCTGGCGAAGGCGTCGATGCCGGCACCTATGCCTGGGGCGAGCGCCGCGAGATGGCCAACGCCATCATCCGCATCGGCCCCGGCCGACCCGGCGCAGCGCAGTTCGCGGCCCTCAGCCGGATGTGGCTGCGGCGCCTGCGGGAGGCGGCGAAGGCGCGCTCGGCAGCTGTGCCAAGCCCTCGCGGCAAGGCGTGAGCGCGTAGCGAAGCGCGCTTGACCGCCCTTCCCGCTCGCCGATAGAGCCGGAGCGCTACGCAGGAGACACCCGATGACTGCAACCGCCCGGATTGGAATTGTCACCGTCTCGGACCGGGCCTCGGCCGGCATCTATGCCGACGAAGGGGGCCCGGCGATCCGCGACTACATGGCGAAGGTGCTGACCTCTCCCTGGGAAGCGGTCGAGCGCGTCATCCCCGACGACCGCAAGCTCATCGCCGAGACCTTGACCGAGCTTACCGATCGCGAGGGCTGCTGCCTCGTCGTCACCACCGGCGGCACCGGCCCCGCCCCGCGCGACGTCACGCCGGAAGCGACAGAAGATGTGATCGAGAAGCCGATGCCGGGCTTTGGCGAGCTGATGCGCCAGGTCAGCCTCGCCAAGGTGCCGACCGCGATCCTCTCGCGCCAGACAGCCGGGATTCGCGGCAAGACCCTGATCGTCAACCTGCCGGGCCGCCCGCGCGCCATCGCCGAATGCCTCGACGCGGTGATGCCGGCGATCCCCTACTGCATCGACCTGATCGAAGGGCCTTATCTGGAAACCGACCCGGCGGTCATCGCCGCGTTCCGGCCGAAGAAGTGAGGCCGAAGGAGCTTTCCGTCATGCTCGGGCTTGACCCGAGCATCTCCTGCCGAAAGAGGCTCCGGCGCCTCGTTCTTCCGGAGATTCTCGGGTCTGCGCTTCGCTTCGCCCGAGAATGACGCCCTCGCCAAAACCCGGAATGACGGCGCTGTGCTCGCTGGAACCGCTGAACTCAGCCCGCCTGCAATTCCCGCCCGATCGCCTGGACGAGCTGCGGGGAGAGTGGATCGGTCGCCGCCGGGAAGCCGCCGATCAGCGTGCCGTCGCGGCCGATCAGGTATTTGTGGAAGTTCCAGCGCGGCGCCTCGGCCGGTCGCTGCGCTGCCGCCCAGCGATAGAAGGGATGAGCCTCGGGCCCGCGCACGACGGTCTTCTCTGCGAAGGCGTAAGTCGCGCCATAGCTGTCATGGGCAGCCTCGGCGATGGCCGCGCCGTCCAACGGCTCCTGCCCGCCGAAATCATTGCTGGGCACGGCGACGAGCATCATTCCGCGCGTCTGATAGCGCTGCCAGAGCTGTTCCAGCGTCGCCATCTGCCCGGCATAGCCGCAGCGTGTCGCCGTATTGACGACGAGGATCGGCCGATCGCGATAGTCTGACAGTGCAAGCCGCCCGCCGCCGGGCCGGTCGAAGCCGAAGGCGTGCGCTCCCGCAAGCGATTGCGCCAGAGCCTCACGCGACATGAGGCCCGCTGCCATCGCGGCTGTTCCAGCAAGCAATTCCCGGCGCGACACGCTCATGGCGCTTCTCCCTGCGATCCGACGCGCCGATCATGCCGCAAAGCAAAAAGCCCCGCAGCCGGTCGGCGCAGGGATTCGCTTCACGATGACGAGACCGGCTGCCTCAGCAGGCGAGAACCTTCTTCACCCGCACTTCGAGGTCGCGCAGCTCGTAGGGCTTCACGACATAATGGTCGGCGCCGTTGCTGGTCGCCTCGTCCATCTTGTCGACCGAACGCTCCGAGGTCGCCATGATGATCTTGATCTGGTTGAGTTCCGGCACGGAGCGGATGGCGCGCAGCAGGTCGATGCCGCTCATGCCCTCCATGTTCCAGTCGAGCAGCAGGAGATCGTAGCGCTTCTGCTGCATCTTCATCAGCGCTTCGCGGGCGTTCTCCGCCTCGTCGATGTCCTGAAACTCGATCTGCTTCAGGAAATAGGTCGCCAGACCGCGCATGCTCTTCTGGTCGTCGACCACCAGGATGCGGAACTCGCTTCTGGCCTTTGACATAACTTTGCTCCTTACGCGCTCCGCAGATTCGGGCGCTCGCCGATCAGCTGCCCGACCGCCGCGCCGATCTGGCTGAGCGGAACGACCCTGTCGGCGGCTCCCATCTCGAAGGCCGCTTTCGGCATCCCGTTTACCACGCAGGTCTCACCACTTTGGATTAACGTCTCGGCGCCTGCTTTGCGCATAGCTAACAAACCGTCAGCGCCGTCGCGGCCCATGCCCGTGAGCAGGATGCCGACCGCATGCGAGCCCAGGCTGCGCGCCACCGAATGGAACATGACGTCGACCGAGGGCGAGTGGCCGCTGACGAGCGGCCCCTCCTTCAGGACGCAGACGAGCTCGCCGCGCCGCTCCTCGATTTCGAGATGGCGCAAGCCCCCCGGCGCCACCACGGCCATGCCCGGCCGCAACCGGTCACCATCCACCGCCTCGCGGACATCGAGCCCCGTCGCCGTCGCGAGCCTTGCCGCGAACTTCGCCGTGTAGCCCGGCGGCATGTGCTGCACCACGACGATCGGCAGCCTGAGATGGGCGAGATCGCGCATCACCGTCTGCACGGCCGGCACGCCGCCGGTCGAGGCGCCGATCGCGATCAGCGAGGTCTTGCCGGCGCGCGCCAGCTCCTTCGGGCGCGCCGGGGCGGCGATCTGCGCCATCTGGCGGGCGGCGGCGATCATCTTGCGGCTCGCTGCAGCGCGCTGCAGCGCCGCGACGAGATGCTTCATGAAGCCTTCGAGCGTGTGCGTCGTGCCGTCCGGCTTCTCGATGAAGTCGATGGCGCCGAGCTCGAGCGCCTGGATCGTGTTGTCGGCGCCCGGCCCGCCAAAGGCCGAGACGATCAGCACCGGGAGCGGATCCTGCTTCAGCACCCGTGCCAGCAGCTTGAGACCGTGCCGGCCGGGTAATTCGAGATCGAGCGTCACGACATCGGGCCGCAATTCCTGGATGGCGTCCCAGCCCTCCTCGGCGCTGCCGGCGACGCCGATCACCTTGAAGCCCGGCGCAGAGTCGATGATCTGCGTCATCAGCTTCTGCATCAGGATGGAATCGTCGACGACGAGAACCTTGACCGGCGCTGCAGAGGACGTCGGCATGCTCATCACCAGACCTCCACTTCACCAGCCACAGGCTGGCTCTTGAGCCGGTTGAGATAGGCGATTTCCTGCTCGTGGCCGCTGTCGCGCGCCGTCGGCTGGACATGCTGCACCCAGGCCCGGCCCGTCGAGGGCTGGTAGTGAATGCGCCGCGAGCGCGTGCCGCCGACATCCCGCGAGACGACGGGAATGCCCTCGACCTTCAAGAATTCGTTGACGAAGGCGATATTGCCGTCGCCGATCGCCAGCATCGTGGCGCCGGAGAGCACGCGAGCGCCGCCGAAGACCTTGGCCTCGAAATTGCTGCGCTTGGCACCGCGCTTGAGCAGGTCGTTGATCAGCACCTCCATCGCCGTATCGCCATAGCGCTCGCCGGCGCTGGTATCGGCGCCGCCATTGTTCTTCGGCAGGAGGAAATGGTTGAGGCCGCCGACGCCGGCCACCGGATCGCGCATGCAGACCGAGACGCAGGAGCCGAGGACCGTCGCGACGATCTCGTCCTTGGCGGAGGTGATCTCGTGCTCGCCGGGCGCGACGGTGATGATCGTCGCCTCGAAGCGGGGATCGAAATAGCGGCGGGAGGACCGGGAAACGCTCATGCTGTCCTCTCGTAGATAGTCCGGCCGATCAGGCGCAGATGCGGGTGCGGCTGCGGCAGCGATTCCGAATGGCCGAGATAGAGGAAGCCGCCGGGCGACAAGAGCGCCACGAACCGATCGAGGATCGAGGCCTTGGTCTGCGTGTCGAAATAGATGAAGACATTGCGGCAGAAGATCACGTCGAACGGCCCGCTCATCGGCCATTTCTCGATGAGATTCAGTCGCTTGAAGGCGATCAGCCGGCGCAGATCCTCGCTGATCCGGGCTTCGCCTCGTCCCGCTCCACTCTCCAGCTTGAGCAATGGCTTCACATCGGCGGGCAGGCGCTCGAACAGCTCCGCCGGATAGATGCCGGCCTCGGCCCGTACCAGGATGTCGGTGTCGATGTCGGTCGCCAGGATCTTGAAGTCGAGATCGCTGCGCGCGCCCATCACCTCGCGGCAGGAGGCCGCAATCGAGTAGGGTTCCTCGCCTGAAGAACAGGCCGAGGACCAGATGCGGATGCGCCCGCGCCGGCCCGCCCGCTCCTGCAGCAGCCGCGGCATCACCTCCTTGCGCAGGTGATCGAAATGGTGGCGCTCGCGGAAGAAGGCGGTGTGGTTCGTCGTCACCGCATTGATCAGCTCGGGCAGCTCGCCCGCCGCCTGCGGCGTCTTCAGGAAGGCGCAGTATTCGGCGACGGAGCCCATGCCGAGCGCCTTGACGCGGCGCGCCAGGCGGCCGCGGGTCATCGCTTCCTTGTGCTCGCGGATGACGATGCCGGCCTGCTCATAGACCAGCGCCGCGATGAACTTCATGTCGTCGCGCGTCAGGGTGATGTCGGCCATGGCCGGCTGGAGCGGCGCCATGCTGGGGATCGATACCGGTCTGGACATGCCTCAGCCCCCCATCCGTGCGCCGGCGGCGAAACGGCGCGACGGTGCCTGGGGCGCGATGCGCGGTTCGGCCGGAATCGGAGCGGGCGATGCGCGGCGCGCGCGCGGAGGCTCGATCCGCGCCGCCACGGCGGCAGGACGGAACGCTTCCACGATCTCGCTCAGCGTCGCAACCTGATCGGCGAGCTCGCCGGCCACCTCGACGCCGCGTCCGGCCAGTTCGGCATTCTGCCGGATACCCTTGTCCACCTGCGCCACGCTGCGACTCATCCCTCCCATGCCGCGCGCCTGCTCGGCGCTCACGGCAGAAATCTCGGCGACCGTCTCGGAAACCTTGCTCACCGCGGCGACGATGCGGCCGAGCGTCTCGCCCGTCTCGCGCACGAGGCCGACGCCCTCGGCAACCTGGCCGTTCGAGGTCGCGATCAGTCCCTTGATGTCCTTCGCTGCCTGGGCCGAGCGCTGCGCCAGCGACCGCACCTCCGAGGCGACCACGGCGAAACCCTTGCCGGCATCGCCGGCGCGCGCCGCTTCGACCGCCGCGTTCAGCGCCAGCAGATTGGTCTGGAAGGCGATCTCGTCGATCACCCCGACGATCTCGGCAATGCGCAGCGAGGAACTTTCGATCCGCTCGATCGCGCCGACCGCCTTGGCGACCACGTTCCGGCCTTCCTGGGCCACGCCCATGGTCGTGCCCGCGAGCTCACTGGCCTCGCGCGAACGCTCATGGCTCCGTCCGACCGAGGCCGCGATTTCGACCGCCGCTCCCGATGTCTCACCCAGCTCGATCGCAACCTTCTCGGTCCGCGCAGCAAGGTCGGTCGCGATGCTGTTCACGTCGATGGCGACGTGGCAGACGGAGCCGGCCGTCGCGCGGATCATTTCGATCCGCTCCGCGAGCAGGCCGAGCGCCTGGTTGAGCTCGTGCTGGAGCCGCCCCAGTCGGCCCGAGTGGCGGCCGCCCATCCGGTGGGTCAGGTCGCCTTCCGACAGTGCCTCGACCACCGCGTCGATATCGGCGAAAGCCTCATCAAGCTGCCCGTTGATCCGGTTCATGCCCTCGGCGATCCGGGCCACGGTTTCGGATTTGCCCTGCGGAGCGATCCGCCGCGAGAAATCGCCTTCGGCGGCCGCATCGATCAGTTGCGAGACTTCTTTGGCGACGGCCAGCTCGTCGGTCAGCTCGTGCCAATCCACTGCCGTCCCGAGGCTGCGCCCGTCGGCAGCCTCGATGGCCGTCAGCGTCAGGCAGACGATCCGCCGGCCGAGCGTCAGGCGAACGGAGGGGCCGGTCGCAAGGCGGGGCTCGGCCCGCACGCGCTCCATCACGCGCCCGAGCATGTCCTTGGCCGAGCAGCCCGGAAAGGCGGCGCGGAAATCCTCCTGCGCCTCGGCGAAGAAGCGCAGCAGCCCCTTGCTGGCATAGATGACCCGGCCTTGGGGATCGCAGATCATGACATTGGCGCGGCCATGATCGAGCGCGGAGCGCAGCCGGACAGCTTCCTGCGCTCGATCCTGCAAGCTGGCGAGCGCCCGCGACAGCTCTGCGGCTTCATGGCTTCCGCCAGCCTCCGGCAGAGCCAGATCGCCGTCCTCCGCCAGACGCGGCGCAACCCGCGAGAGGCTGGCGACGGAGCGGCTAGCGCCCCAGGCGGCGAGCCCGCCGAGTAGCGCCACGGCCGAGACGGCGAGAGCCCCTATGACGGGAGCTCCGGACGCAGCCGTGTAATAGGCGAGCCCGCCGGCAAGCGCCGCAGAGCCGGCCGCGGTCAGCGGCTGGCTGACCGAGAGTCGCGAAAGGGGGCCGAGCGCGCTGCCCATAGGTCCTGTCGTTTCTTGTTCTGGCCCGCTTGGACGCTACGCTCGGGCGATAGGCTACAAGGTATTCAGGCGGCGCGGCTGGTCTTGAGCTGCGCTTCGCCGCCACCGTCGCGGATGACCGCCGCCAGATCGAGCAGCGCCACGATATCGCTGTCGAGCAGGACGAGGCCTTCGATCAGGCCGTGCTCGTCGCGCTCCAGATCCGGCGCCGGGCGCACGGCCGAAACCGGCACGTCGACGATGTCCGAGACCGAGTCGACCAGGAGGCCCGCCGTCTTGTCCTCGACGTCGACGACGACGATGACATGGGTGGCGGAGGCGTCGGTGACGCCCATGCCGATCGCGGTGCGCAGGTCGTAGACCGCGAGGATGACGCCGCGCAGGTTGAGCACGCCGCGCACATGCGGCGCCGCATGCGGCAGCGGCGTCGTCGCCTGCCAGCCCTTGATCTCGCGGACCATGCCGACATCGATGCCGAAGGTGCGGTCGCCGACCTTGAAGGTGACGATCCGACGCGCCGCCGCTTCCGGCTGCGCAGACGAGAAGTGCTTTTCGCCGAGTTGGAGGGTCATGGTCATCCAGCCATCTTGAGATCTGACACGGGAGGCCGGCCGCCGGACGCGGCGAGCCGCAGCATGGAGTCGATATCCAGGATCAGGGCGACGAGGCCGTCGCCGAGGATCGTCGCCGCCGAGGCGCCGTTGACGGTGCCGTAATTCGCCTCGAGGCTCTTCACGACCACCTGCTGCTGGCCGACGATCTCGTCGACCGCGATGCCGACATTGTTGCCACGCTCAGTCTCGGCGATGATCACGATGTTCTCGTTGGTCGTGCCGGTCGAGCCCATGACCTCGCCGAGGCGATAGAGCGGCGTCACCTCGCCGCGCCAGCGCAGCACCTCCTGGCCGAAGGGCAGCCGTTCGATCGGCGTCGAGGCAAGGTGCTGCGTCTCGATGACCGAGGCGATCGGGATGACGTAGCGGTCGTCGCCGCAGCGGATCACCATGCCTTCGAGCACGGCGAGCGTCAGCGGTAGCGCCAGCGTGAACTTGCAGCCGCGACCCGGCTCGGAATCGACGCTGATGCGGCCGCCGAGCGACTCGACGTTGCGGCGCACCACGTCCATGCCGACGCCGCGGCCGGAAATGTCGCTGACCTGCTCGGCCGTCGAGAGGCCGGCGGCGAAGATGAGCTGGTCGATCTCCTCCGGCGCAAGCTTCTCGTCGGCGCCGACGAGGCCGCGCGAACGGGCCTTGGCCAGCAGCCGATCGCGGTTGATGCCGCGCCCGTCATCCGTGACGGAGATGACGATGCGGCCGGCGCGATGCTCGGCGATCAGCTTGATCGTGCCCTCGCGCGGCTTGCCCGCATCAGTGCGCTCGTCCGGTGTCTCCAGCCCATGATCCATCGAGTTGCGGATCATGTGGGTGAGCGGATCGGCGAGTTCCTCGATGATCGTCTTGTCGACCTCGGTATTCTCGCCTTCGAGCACGAGGCGCACTTCCTTGCCGAGCGTCTGCGCAAGCTCGCGCACAAGCCGCGGCATGCGCTGGAACACCGCCTTCACCGGCTGGGCGCGCACCGCCATGACATGGTCCTGCAATTCGCGCGTCTGACGCGACAGGGTCAGGATGCCTTCGGCGGTCTTGGCGTAGACGTCATAGGGCAATGAGCGCACGCATTCGACCAGCATGGACTGGGTGATGACGATCTCGCCGACCAGGTTCATCAGCTTGTCGATGCGGTCGAGATCGACGCGCACGCTGACGGCTTGGCGCTGACGCGCCGACTGATCGTTGGCCGGAGACCGCGGCGCCGTGCGGATGGCGGCTGGCGCTTCGGCGACGGGTGCAACGACGGCAGGGGCGACCGGCGGCAGTGCCGGCGCGGGAGCAACCTCGGGCTGGCTCGCCGCCTCAGGCGCCGGGCCGAGCTTGGCCAGGATCGCCGAGAGATCGGCAGCGACCGAGCTTGGAACCTCGGAGGCTTCCGCAGCCGGCTCGGCGGGGGGAGCCGCTTCGGCAACGGAGGCGGATTCGAGCGTCTCGATCTCGAATTCCTCATTCGCCAGGCTGAAGTCGAAGCGCCCGTGCAGTTCCTCGACCGACAATTCGGTGCGCAGGTCGACCTCGAAGCGCATCCAGCAATCGGTGACGTCGAGGGTTTCGAGCGACGGTACCTGGCTGAGATCGCAGCGGATCGCGACGACATCGTCGGCCGGCAGGGAGCCGAGCACCACGCGCGGCTCGATCACGCGGCGGAACAGGTCGTTCTCCGGCGTGATGCGCAGGCGCAGATCCCGTCCCGGCTTCTCGGCGGCGGGCGCGGGCGCAGGCACTACGACTGGCTCGTCGTCCCAGCCGTCATCGACGGGCTGGACGGGCGCCGCGGTTTTCGCCTCGACCATCGCGAGGAGGTTGCCGAGCGCGGCGATGCCGGGAGGCGCGTCATTGTGGGTGGCCGCGGCAGCGGGCGCGGGAATAGCGACCGGAGCAGGCTCGGGAACGGGTGCAGGGGCTTGCGCCACCGGTTCCTTGCCGACCTGCTCGAGCGCTGCCAGCAGATCCGGGCGCTCGGTCGCGGGCTCGTCGTTGCGCGCGGCTGCGACCAGATCGGCCACCGCATCCGAGCAGCGCAGGAACAGGGTGAAGGGCGCATCCTCGATGGCGACGCGGCCGGACCTCAGATGGTCGAGCGAGGCCTCGAAGACATGCGCGAAGCCGACCAGCTCGGTGCAGCCGAAAGCCCCTGCCCCACCCTTGATCGAATGGATGGCGCGGAAGGCCGCGTTGACATCCTCAGGATCGCTGGAGCCCTCGTCGAGCGCCTGGAGCTTCAGCTCCAGCGCTCCGAGAAGCTCTTCGCATTCCTGGAAGAAGGTCTGCTTGAGTTCTGCCAACGGATCCATCGGCCGGCCTTCAGTTCTGGTAGCGCGCGACGAGGCCGAGCAGCGTGTTGGGCTCGAAAGGCTTGACCATCCAGGCGCTGGCGCCGGCGCGGCGTCCTTCCGCCTTGATCTCGGCGCCGTTCTCCGTGGTCAGCACGATGATCGGCGTGTTCTGCCCGGCGGGCCGCGAGCGGCAGGCGCGGGTGAATTCGATGCCATCCATGATCGGCATGTTGAGGTCGGTGATGACGAGATCGGGCTTGAACTGGTCGAACTTGCTCAGCCCGTCCTCGCCGTTCTCGGCCTCGGTCACTTCATGGCCGGCATTGCGCAGCGTCAGGCTGAGCAGGCTCAGCAGGGTCTTGGTATCGTCAATGGCCAGGATTTTCATGCCTGTCACTCCAGAACGAGAGCGCTGTGAGCGGCATCGAAGCCGATCGCCCGCAAGGATTCGCGGCACTCCGACGAGGCCGCCTTGAGCGTGACCGAAAGCCCCCGCGCCCTGGCGCTGGCGGCTGCGGAATGAAGGAGCTGGATCCAGAGGCTCGGCAGCGGCCCGGCTTCGGCGCATTCGACGGCGACGCTTTCCTTCTGCTCCAGCGCGACGAGCAACTGGTTGCGGAACGTCGCGGCCTCGGAACGGCCGAGGAAGGGCGGAAGCGAGACGGTGATGACCATGAAGGGCGACCCAGGATTGCCCACGGAGCATCACAACAAACTGGTAAAAACTTCGCTAAATGGCGCGAGGCCCGTCAATACTCGTGACGCTTTCGCCACAATTGCGCGGCGACGCGCCCCGGCTCAGAACATGTTGTTGCTGATGGCGCGGGGCACCAGCGTGATCTTGCCGTTCGCCTCCCGGTATTTCCGGGGCATGTTGATGATGCCCGACATATGCAGCCAGAGGTTGTTGGGCGAGATCGGCTTGGTGATGATCTCGTGCGCGCCGAGCTTCGCCGCCTGGACGATCGAGCGCCGGTCGGGCCGTTCCATCATCACCAGCACCGGCGCCTTGGCGAAGGGCGAGGTCTTGAACGAGCGGATCGCGGCCAGGCATTTCACGCTGCCGCCATCCGGCAGATCCCAGTCCAGAATGACGATGTTCGGCTGCTTCTGGATGAAGGTCGTCGCGGCCGAGGACAGGTCCGGCGCCTCGAAGATGCGGTTGAGCTGTGTCTGGTATAGCATCGTGCGGATGATCCGCCGATAGTGCGGGCTCGGGTCGATGAGCAGCACCGACAGGTTCGGGAAGGTTGGCGCAATATGCATGGCGCTCGCTCGGGTACTCGCTCACTCAACTCCACAGACGACACGAATGGCCGCTACACCTTCAGCCCAATGCGGAAGCCACCCCAGTGCCGCCCCTTCACCATGATCGGCGCCGACAGGTCCTCCATCACCAGGAACTGCCCGCCGCCCATGTCGCGCCGATAGCTCTGCAACAGGAAGGGCTTGCGGTTGCGTGCGGCGGCGAGCCCGGTCCGGTCGTCGAAGATGCGCCGGTTGCGGCAATTGGCGTTGTTCCACACCGGGTCCCTGCCCTGCGGCTGCGCGTATTTGCGGTTATGCGTCGGCAGGAAGCCGTTGCGGTCGACCGCGGCGCAGAACACGATCCGCCCGTTCGAGGCCAGCAGCTTCTCCTGCAGCGGCGGCAACAGCCGGTCGGTCAGGCCGACGAAGCGGGTCATGTGCTGGACCGGATCGGAGCCCTGCACCGGCCGATAGGCTTCGTCGAACAGATCGGCGAGCGTCATGTCGCCCCGCGCCAACGCGGCCTCGAACAGCTCTCCGATCGTCGCGGCCGTCTCCATCGCCGTCGCGATCAACTCTGATTGTGCCGTCCGGACACCGGAAGCGGCAATCGAGCCCAGGACCCCTTCGCTGATCGCAACGAGCGTCTCGGTGCGCCGCACGGCCTGGTCGAGGATATCGGTCGAGGCATCGACGCCGGCGACCAGCCCGGCTAGGTCATGCCCGGCCTTGGCACAGGCCTCGGCATTCTCCCGCGTCGGCCGCGATACCGCCTCGATCTCGCCGATCAGCTCGACGACCGAGCGGCCGAAGCTGTCGAACTCGCTGACCTGCTGCGAGATCGACCGGCTGCCCTCGCGGGCGCGCTGTGCCGTCTGCGCATTCTCCTGGCTACGGCGGGAGAGCGCGTCGACCGCTTTGACCAGAAGGTCGAGCTGGGTCGCGCTCGCGGCAGTCGCTTCCCGCGTCTGCTCCGCCAGCGCCTTCACCGCGGCGGCGATGACGGCGAAGCCCTTGCCGGCCTCGCCGCTGCGCGCCGCCTCGACGCCGGCATTGATCGAGAGCAGCTGGATCTCGCGGGTGATCGACTGGATCGCGTCGCTGGAGGCACGCGCCTTGTGCGCGTCGCGGACGGCCTGCGCCAGCGCCTGCGACATCGACTGCGCCTCCTCCGAGAGCGTCTCGATATCCGTCTGCGCGGCATTGAGGCCGAGCTTGACCGAGCCGGTGACACGTTCGAGCCCGCTGCGCACGACCGAAGCCGCCGCTTGCGCTCCCTCGGCCGACTGCCGGATCGCGTGGTTGGCGCGCGAGACCTGCTCGACCGCGCCGACGACGCGCCGAAGCCCTGCGGTCTGGGTCCCGAACTGCTGGGTCACATCGCCGATCCGGCCCGCGACATCGGTGATCTCAGCACTGAGCTTGCCGAAGCGATCCGCGATCTCGCGCACGGCGCGCTCGGCGCCGGTTTCCGGAGCAGCAATCGGGCGAGCGGATACACCGACGGGCGCCGCCGCATCGTTGAACGACTCGTCCAGGGTCGCCAGATCGGCCTTGAGAGCCAGTGCGTGCATGCGAGGCGTTCCCCGAACCGACGGATTTCCTTCCAGACCGTAGTGAAACGCGGTAAATCGCTGGTTAAGAAGGCATTCCGGGCGTCAAGGGCGGCCGGAACATGGGGTGAGCCTTCATTGCTGCCGCCGGCTGGGGGGCTAGCAGCCCTTCCTCTATTCGGGGGACGCTTTAGCCACGGGAACCCGCTCGACCTTTCGACGTAGACAAAGCAACCATCACCGACGGCAGTCTCAAGCGCTGCCTGCACAAAGCTTCACATCGGAGGACGTCATGACAGAGTTTTCGGTCTTCTCCCGCCGTGCCGTTCTCGGCCTCGGCGCCGGTACCCTCGCGGCCGCCGCCGCGCCCCGGGTTTGGGCGCAGGCCACCGCCCCGGCAGCGCCCACCGGCCCCTTCTCGCTGCCGAAGCGCGCCTATGAGCCCAATGCGCTCGAACCGCATATCGACGTGACGACCATGGACATCCACTACAACCGCCACCACGCCGCCTATGTCGCGGCGCTCAACAACGCCGCCAAGGACAATGGTGTGATCGCCAAGGCCTCGGTCGGCGAATTGCTGGCCGACCTAAACCAGTTGCCGGAAAGCGTACGCACCCTCGTGCGCAACAATGGCGGCGGCCACGCCAACCACACCATGTTCTGGGAGGTGATGGGCCCGGGAGCCGGCGGCGCGCCGACCGGCGACGTCGCCGCCGCGATCACCCGCGACCTCGGCGGCTTCGACAAGTTCAAGGCCGATTTCGAGGCGGCCGGCCTGCGCGTCTTCGGCTCGGGTTGGGTCTTCATCACCGTCGACAAGGACGGCAAGCTCGCTTTGCTGGCCAAGCCGAACCAGGACAGCCCGATCATGGAAAAGCAGATGGTCCTGCTCGGCAACGACGTGTGGGAGCACGCCTATTACCTGAAGTACCAGAACCGCCGGGCGGACTACCTCAAGAGCTGGTGGAACGTCGTGAACTGGGCGAAGGTCAACGAGCGCTATGCTGCGGCCAAGGCCGGCAAGCTCGCGATCTGAGCGGCGGCCGACAGTCCCGCTAAAGCAGTAAGATCAGCGTATTGGCGCCGCCTGTCGGTAACCGACAGGCGGCGCCCATACGAAATTCGCAACGAACGAAGCGTGCGGGATCAGGCAACCCCGACGCTGCCGAAGACCATGCGGCCGCGATGGAAGGTGGCGCTGCGCTCCGGCAGGCGGGCGACCGCCTCGGCCGAGCAGCTGGCCGGAACCAGCGTGAAAGCTGCGTCGTCACCAGCCTTCGGCCATGCCCGCTTGCCGCTGTCGTCGAGGGGCAGCACGCCGCCGGTTGCGATCGCCATGGCGCGCGACAAGCGAAACTCGTCGCTGCCCCTGTAGATCTGCGCGTAGAGGTTCGCCTTCTCCAGCATGTCGCCCTTGCCGAAGGGCGACCAGTGATCGATGACGCTGTCGGTGCCGGTCATCACGAAGACGCCCTTCTCGCTCAGTTGCGGCAACGGCATCGTCAGGCTTCCGAGCGGCACGGTCGAGGCGATGGTCATCTGCTGCGCCGCCATTCGCCCGATGGTTTCCGCCAGCGCGCCTTGAGACAGCGTGGTGAGCGCGAAAGCGTGGCTGATCGTCACCTTGCCGTGCAGGGCCGGGTTCTTCTCCACGGTCTCGATCATGTAGTTGACCGCAGCGACGCCGGCCGGATTGGTCTCGTGCAGGTGGATGTCGACGCCCTTGCCGGTATCGAGGGCGATCTGGAACATGCCGTCGAGCGACTTCTCCATTGCCCCGTCGACATTGGTCGGATCGAGCCCGCCGACATAGGCGACGCCCATCTTCATCGCCTCCCGCATCAGCCCGTCGACCTTCGAGTGCAGCAAGCCGTGCTGCGGAAAGGCGACGATCTCGCAGACGAAGTCGTCGCGATGGTTTTCCAGCGCGCGCTGGAGGTGTTCGAGGCTTTTGAGGCCACTGACCGGATCGATGTTGCAATGGCTGCGCGCCACCGTCGTGCCCTTCGACTGCAGCAGGGCGATCAGCGCCTCGGCACGCTGCTGCGAGGTCGGCAGCAATTGCGGAATCAGCTTCTCCTCGCGGGCGATCATGTCGAGGATCGTCTTGCCCTGGCGCGGCAGCGGGGCCTGCCACGGACCACTATAGAAGGTCTTGTCCAGATGGATGTGCATGTCGCGCATCGCCGGCAGGGCGAGCTGGCCATGGGCGCGATAGCAGGGCACGCCGGCCGGCAAGGCCGCACCGGCCGGATGCAGCGCAGCGATCTTCCCGGCCTTGATCTCGAGCGTGTACAGCGCCGTGCGGGTGCCGATGACGATCTCGCCGTCACGCTCGAAGCCTTCCTCAAGCCGCACCTCGGTCAGGCAGTAATGCTGATCCGTCAGCTTGCTGACACCTGCCTCGGACATCGGACGCGTCTGAGGGGGCGCAGCCGGTGCGGCCTGGGCGGCTCCGCTCGCCAGCCCGGCGACGGCATAGGCGGCGGTGACCTTTCCGGTCTGGCTGAGAAAGGCCCGTCGGCTGTGGTGATGCCTGGTTTCCATGGCGGTTTTCCGTTGCCTCGATGGTTGCGTTTCCGCCCTCGGATTTACGCGCGGGCAGCCCCGCTTGGCAGCGATATTTGCCAATCCTGGCTATTCGAAACGGCAATGCCGCCCGGCAAGCCGCCGCTTGCTCACCATTCCAGCTTGCAGAACTCGGCCAGTCGCTCGGCCAGCACGATGGCCGCGGCGGGTGCATTGTCGCGATAGTAGAGCGCGAGCTCGAAATCCGTGATCTCCGGCAATCCCTCGGCCATTCCCAGCGTCCGGTGGCCGGGCAGGCGGCAGCTCGCGGGCAGCAAGGTCACGCCCAGCCCGGCAGCCGATGCGGCGGCGAGCGCAGCCAGGCTCGCGCTGCTGTAGCTCACGCGCCAGCGAATGCCGAGGCCGTCGAGCGCCTCGCAAAGCTCCTCGCGGTAGAGGCCATTGAGCGGGAAGACGGCCAGCGACACCGGCGAGCGCTCGATCGCCGGATGAGCCATGCTGTCGAGCCACAGCAACGGCTCCCGCCGGGCGGCGCGGGGCGGCTGGCGGCGGCGCTGCTTGACCAGGATCAGGTCCAGCTCTTCGCGGTCATAGGCGCTGCGCAGATCGGCGCTGAGGCCGCTGGTGACATCGAGCCGCAAATGCGGCTGCTCGCGGCTGAACGCCGCCAGAAGATCGACGGTCGGTACCGTGAAGTCCTCCGGCATGCCGAGCCTGAGCACGCCGTCGCGCCAGAATCCGGTCAGCGCATCATGCGCCTCCTCGTTCAGCGCGATGATGCGCCGCGCATAGCGCAGCAGCCTGCCCCCTTCCTCGGTCAATTCGACCTGATGCGAGGACCGCTCCAGCAGCGGCTTGCCGAGCAGATCCTCCAGCCGCCGAACCTGCTGGCTGACGGTCGATTGCGACAGGGACACGCGATCGGCCGCGCGGGTGAAGCTCAGGGTCTCGCACACTGCGACGAAGCTGAGCAGCAGCTGTGGGTTGAACATCGGATAACGGTTCATTCGCCCACCGCGAGGCACTTCATCAGCCGATTGTCCAAGACCTTGAGGGGCGATCGCCAAGCCGGCGCACAGCCCACGCAGGGTTGGCGAAGCAGGCAGGCCTGTCAACGCCGAAGCGCTGCCCATCCAAGCGTAAGGCGTTGTCGTCGCTTTTGGCGTATCCTGTGGCAAGCTACGCGGCCGAAGCGCTCGCCCCTCGGCCAATTCCTAAGCGAAACATGCGTGCTTTAGATTGAAGAGGACAGACTTCTACCCCATTCGCGATCAAGGATGAGAGGTTCTGGGATGGCTGAAGACGAGCGGGAGGCGTGGCTCAGGAAGCTGAAGGAGGCCCGCCGGCTCATGATGGTTCACTATCTCGCCGACCGTCATGACGAGGGCGACAAGATGAAGAAGCTCGCGGCCGATCTCGAACATGTCGGCCGGTCGCGAGACTGGACAATTCCAGAAGAAGAATACACGAGAAAATCCGACCACTAAGGTCGAATTGCCGGCGCCCTATGCGCTGGACCGAGCATCAGCTTGTGGCGGTCTCCGGCTGAGAGCGTCCGAAGTCGACGGCGCTCTGCAGGAATTGGTGGGCCGGGCCGGACTCGAACCGGCACCGGCGCTGTTATGAGCAGCGAGCTCTAACCATTGAGCTACCGGCCCAGCACTCGCCTAGCACCGCCCGAGGCCGGCAAGCAAGGCGATAGCGGCCACATCGAAAAGGAAAAGGCCCCGCGCAGCTGCGCAGGGCCTTCATCTTGTTAGAGCATCGGACCGAAAAGTGGAATCCACTTTTCGGAGAAATCCAATGCCCAAACAAAGGGCTAGATCGCCACTTCGCGTCCGATAGGACGCGCGGCGATCTAGCGCGTTGCGGTTCAGGCTGCGCTCGCCATCGCCGACTTGTCGTGATGCCCGGCGGCATGACCTTCACGGAAGGTGAAGCGGGCGATGTGCTCGGTCAGCGCGCGGGTCTGCTCGTCGGTCAGCGCCAGCGCAGCGTTGGTCTCCTCGACCAGAGCCGCATTCTGGTGCGCCATCGTGCCGATGCCGTCGATCTCGGTGTTGATGGCCGAGACGTCGTTGGCCTGGTTGCGCGCGGTCTGCGAGATACCGTTCATCAGCCCGGTCAGTTCGTTCACCGAAGAGACGATCGCGCCGAACATCGCCGAGGTCTCCTCGACCAGGCCGACGCCGACCTTGACGTCGCCATGCGCCGCCTCGACCAGCTTCTTGACGTCGTTGGAGGCGTCGGCCGAGCGCTTGGCGAGGCTGCGCACCTCGGTGGCGACCACCGCGAAACCCTTGCCGGCATCGCCGGCGCGCGCCGCCTCCACCGCCGCATTGAGCGCGAGCAGGTTGGTCTGGAAGGCGATCTCGTCGATCATCGCGATGACCTCGGAGATCTTGCTCGAGGACTGGCGGATGCGCTGCATCGCTTCGAGCGCGGAGGCGACGACCTTCTCGCCCTGCTGCGCGCGCTCCTCGGCGCCCTGCGCCATGCCGGTGGCCTGGGCCGCCTCGCTCGCCGTCTTCTTGACGGTGCCGGCGAAGGCGCCGAGCTGGTTGGTCGCCATCGAGACGGCGTTGCTCTCCTCGCTGGTGCGCTCGGCCAGATCGGTGACGCCGTCGAGGATCTCGCTGGTGGCGCTGCGCACGGCCGAGACCGTCTCGGCCAGCCGCGCCAGCGTGCTCTCGAACTCGTCGGCCAGCGCGTTGGTGCCGTCCTTGAGCTCGGCAAAAGCGCCCTGATAGAGCCCCTCGATACGAGCCGAGAGATGCCCGGCCGAGAGCTCCGCCAGAACCTCGCAGGTCTCGGACAGGCCGGTCTGCACCGTCTCCAGCAACGTGTTGACCGAGCCGGCGAGCGCGTTGAGCTCGGGATCGGCGAACTGGGCCGCGACGCGCTGGCTGAAGTCGCCGGCTGCGGCTGCCGCCACGACGACGCCGAAGGCTTCGCCCAGCTCCCGCATCATCTGCCGGCGCTGCTCCTGAGCGCGGGCCTGATCCTCGATCTTGGCGGCTTCGGCGGCGCGCAGCGCCACGGCGTTGTCGCGGAAGAGCAGCACGCTCTTCGAGATGTCCGAGATCTCGTCATTGCCCTTGGTGTCGACCGCGGTCTCCAACGCGCCGTCGGCGATCGCCTTCGTGGCCGCCCAGAGCCGGTTGAGGCGCCCGACGATCATCGGCCGGACATAGAACAGCGACAGCGCCAGCGCGATCAGCAGCGAGCCAAGCCCGATGCCGCCGAGCCAGAGCTTGCTCTGATCGATCAGCGCCGAGGTCGCTTCGCCCGAAGCGACCGCTTCGCCACGCGCGGTGCTGACAAGCTCGCCCACTTGGCCGCGGACGGCCTCGGCCGCGACATGCGTCTGCTTGAGACCGGCCTCGATCGCGGTGCGGGTGGCGAGATCGCGCTCGCGGATCGCGATCAGACCGCTCTGGCCTTCGCCGAGATCGATCACGGCGTTCACCGCCTGGCCGCGCGCCGGATTGGGCTGGATCTTGTCCGCCGCGGCGAGGAAGCCGCGGACCTGGCCCAGGATCGCCTTGAAACGCGCCTTCGCGTTCTCGAGCTTCTCGGGGCTTTCGATCTGGGAAATCTCGCGCAGCAGCCCAACCATCTCGCTGAGCTGGAGCTGCAGCGCCTGCGCCGTCTGCAGCGCCGCCAGGTCCTTGTCGATGATGTTGGACAGCGCTTCCTCGATTTCCTTGCCGGTGAGCTGGGTCGCGCTGGCGATGTTCATCTTGACGTTGAACTGCGCATCGCCCGTCTCGAAATCGGCGAGCGCGGTGAAGCCTTCGCGGGCCTTCGAAAGCTTGGTGAGCGCCTCGCCCTGCTCGGAGGCGTTGCGCAGCCGATCGCCGGTGAGGTCGTTGATGTCGTTGATCTGGCGCGCCAGCGCATCGATCGCGGCCTGCGTCTTCGCCTTGTCGACCTGGCCCTGCTCGGCGATGCGACGCAGCAGGTCCATCTGCCGGGCTTCGACCTTGTCGAGATCTCCGGTCAGAGCGGAGCGCTGCTGGACCGTCTCGATTTCGCTGAAGCGCGCCGCGAGCGCGGTCGACTGGGTCGCCGCCTGCGACAGCTCCAGCGCGAGCTCCACGACCGGCATCTTCTTGCCGACGAGATCGTCGACCGTCTGGTCGATTCGGCCGTAGGAAAACCATGCGACCGAGGACGAAACGAGGGTCAGCGCCGTCATCATGCCGAGTGCGGCATAGATCCGTGCCGCGATGCCGATCCGCAACGGCTTGCCCTCACGCGCGGGCTTGGCTTTCGTCATGAAGTCGTACTCCGGATATCACGCAACGCTGACTACGAACTCAAGGGAAAATGGGTGGCGCCCCGGCCACAGCCGGGAGGTGCCGAGCCGGTAGCGCCGCGGCCATGGGAATCCCCTCCCTCCCCTGGCGACGGCCAGGCGGCTGGACCCGCATGCGGCATCGAACGGACATGAATTCCCCCGGCCGGGTCTTCCCCGGTCTGTCGGGCCGCAGCATCGTCCGGACGCGCTTAAAGAACGTTTAAAAGTGGATTCTTTTGAATCACATTGTTCGAGGCCGGCTTCACGCCCCGTTAGGATTTGCGGCGCCCTCAATCCTCGGTCGGTTTCGGCACCGGGCGCGGCCGGCCTTCCTCGTCGATCGCGACGAAGGTGAAGGTCGCGTCGGTGACCTTCTCGTGCAGGATCGTGCGGAAGCGCTTGGCCCAGGCCTCGACGTGGATCTTCATCGAGGTCCGCCCGATCGACTCGATCTCGGTATAGACGCTCAGCACATCGCCGACCTTCACCGGATGGATGAAGGTCATCGCATCGACCGCCACCGTGACCACGCGCCCCTGCGCCCGGTCGACGCCGGCGATGCCGCCGGCCTGGTCCATCCGCGACATCACCCAGCCGCCGAAGATATCGCCATTGGCATTGGTATCGCCCGGCATGGCGATGGTCCGTACCGTCAGCGTGCCGCGCGGCTCGTCTTCATGGCGATGGGCTTTGGTCATGGGCATCCTGCAAGGCGTACGGGAAGATCCGCCCAGCGATGATGGCGGGACGGCGAATTGCAGGCAAGCGCCCCCGAACCCTTTGCCCCGCACAGCGTTACCGGCGACAGTCGCCGAGGTTTAACCAAAGGGGATCACCGCCGATGTCCAGCCCGGAACCGATGATCTGCATCTCGCTGCGCTATGCCGACGCCCCACGCATGTATGACTGGCTGATCGAAGCCTTCGGCTTCGAGAAGCACGCTGCCTCCTATTCCGAGGACGGCAAGACGCTGCTCCACGGCGAATTGCGGATGGGCACGAGCTTCGTGATGCTCGGCTCGGCGGAGAACAACGAGTTCGGCAAGCTGGTCTCGCGCCCGGCCGAGCTCGGTGGCACCACCGCCTCGCCCTATATCGCGACCGACGACATCGATGCGCGCTGCGAGCGCGCCCGCGAGGCCGGCGCCGAGATCTGCATGGAACCGCGGGACCAGCCCTATGGCAGCCGGGATTTCATCTGCAAGGACCCGGAAGGCCATATCTGGTGCTTCGGCACCTACCGCCCCGCCTCGCCGACCAGCTGAGCCGGCGACGCAGGCCGCCGCGACCGCAGCATCAGCCAGCAGACCACGCTCAGATTGACGAGGTTCCAGGCAAGACCATTCAGGAAGGCCATCCGGTAGGAGCTGAAATAGTCGAAGATCACGCCCGACAGATAGCCGCCGACCGCCATGCCGAGCACCGTCGCCGACATCACGAGGCCGATGCGCACGCCCGCCTGCTTGGCCGGCAGGTACTCGCGAATGACGACGGCGTACATCGGCACGATGCCGCCCTGGAACAGGCCGAAGATGCCGCTGACGACATAGAGCGAAGTCAGCCCGTCGAACCAGAGATAGAGGAAGAGCGCGACGCCCTGCATCAAGGAGCCCAGCGCCAGCGTCGCCGCCCCGCCGATCCTGTCGGCAACGAAGCCCGAGCCGATGCGGCTGACGATGCCGAGCAGCATCATCAGCGACAGCATCTCGGCGCCGCGCGCGACGCCGTAGCCGAGGTCGCCGCAATAGGCGACGATATGCACCTGCGGCATCGCCATCGCGACGCAGCAGGCGAAGCCGGCGACGCAGAGCAGAAGCTGGAGCTGGTTGGCGCTGAGGCCGAGATCGCCGCGCGCGCCGGCACTATGCGCCTCCGCGGCGGCAAGCGTCGCGGCCGCCGGCTGGCGCCGGAAGAACGGGGCCAGCGGCAGCATCACCACCAGCGCCACGACGGCGATGCCGAAATGCGTGGCGCGCCAGCCATGATTGGCCAGTCCCCAGTGGATGACTTGCGGCCAGACCACGCCGGCAAGATAGCTGCCTGAGGCGCCGCAGACCACGGCGAGCCCGCGATGGCGGCGGAACCAGTGCGACAAATCGGAGATCAGCGGCGAGAAGCCAGCGCCTGTGCCCAAGCCGATCAGCAACCCATGCGCCAGCGTGAACTGCCAGAGCGAATGCGACAGCCCCGCAGCGGTGTAGCCGGCCGCGAGCAGCAGGGCGCCGACGATGATCGGCACCATGATGCCGTAGCGGTCGGCGACCCGGCCCATGATGATGTTGCCGGCGCCGAAGCCGAGCATGGCGAAGGTGTAGGGCAGCGAGGCGCCGGCACGCAGCGTCTCGAACTCGCCCTGCATCGCCGGCAGCACCACCACGATCGACCAGGAGCCGACGCAGGCGACGGTGCCGATCACCAGCGCAACGGCAAGGCGCAGCCAGGCATAGGGAGAATCGGGTTGGTAGCGGTCGGCAGCGTGGGACATGTTTCCTCGGCGGCCACCTGTACGGAGATGGCTCTTCTCCCGGCAGCTTTAGCGACTGGAATGCCCCGGACAAGCGCATCGGAGGCAGGGCGGCCGCGCGGCCGCGGCAGGATCGGTCTGCCGAGGGCGCTTGACGACCCTCCACTTTGACGGAACACCGGGACGGCTGGAGCGCGGGACATGACGAGGATCTGCATCTACGGCGCCGGCCTGATCGGCTGCTACCTCGGCGGACGCGTTCTTGCCGCCGGCGGCAATGTCCGCTTCGTCGGCCGCCCCACCATGGGCGAGGCCCTGCGGCAGAAGGGCCTGACCTCATCCCGTTACGACGGCCGCAGCTGGCATGCGCCGCCAGAGACGATCGTCTTCGGCCCGGATGCCACGATGGCGTCTGATGCCGATCTCGTGCTCGTCACCGTGAAATCGGGCAGCACGGCCGCGGCCGCTCGCGATCTGGCAGAGGTGCTGCCGCCTACGGCCGCCGTCATCAGCTTCCAGAACGGCCTCGGCAACGGCGCCCTGCTGCGGGAGGCACTGGGTAACCGAACTGTTCTCGACGGGATGGTGCCGTTCAATGTCGTCTCGAAGGGGCCGGGAACGTTCCACCAGGCCTCGGAAGGGCATCTCTATGTCCAGGCAGGCGGCGATGCCGATCAACGCCTCGCGATCTTCGACCGCGCCGGCCTGCCGCTCACGCGACCGGCCAACATGCGCTCCGTTCAGTGGGCCAAGCTGCTGCTCAACCTCAACAACGCCATCAATGCGCTGGCAGGCCTGCCCTTGAAGCAGGAACTGTCGCAGCGCGGCTATCGGCGTTGCCTCGCCACTGCGCAGCGCGAGGCGCTTTCGCTTCTGGACAAGGCGGGCATCGAGCCCGCACGGCTCACACCATTGCCTGCGCGGTGGCTCCCCGCCCTGCTCGAATTGCCGGATTTCGTGTTCGGAATGCTGGCGCGGCGCATGCTCGCCATCGACCCGAGCGCACGCTCCTCGATGGCCGAAGACCTCGCGGCCGGCCGCCCCACCGAAATCGATTGGATCAATGGCGAGGTGGTCCGGCTGGCGGCAGGGCTCGGACGAGCCGCCCCCGTCAATGCCCGGCTCTGCGAACTCGTCCATGACGCCGAAGCGCAAAGCCCGCGATCCTCATGGACCGGAGAGGCGCTTCTGGAAGAGCTGCGGCGGGCCGCCCACAAATAGCGCGCCTGGGCCGCGTCGACTGCGCCAAGGCTCAACGGAAGATTCGCTCACCTTCCATGTCGACGATCTGCTGGCCCTTCACCAACGTGAAATCGGCGGCTTCAGCCTGTCCCGGGAAACGGTCGGCGCGGATGAAGCGATGGCTCTTCGTCTCGCCGTCGATCACTTTCTCGATAACACCGCAGAGCTGGTACTGGCCGCCCTCCTGATAAGGCGTCGCATGAATGGTGAAGCCGTTGTGCTCGATGCTCTTGACCGGGCCGGCCGGCTTCTCCTCCGCAGCCTTGCGGCCGCCAAACAGCGATTTGAAGAAAGACATGGCACCTCCGGATTGCTTGCGGCTGATATAGAGCATTGCGCGAAAAAGTGGGCACCGGTTTTTGCCGAAGCAATGCTCTAAACTGTTAGAACCGATCACGTTCGTCGCATTTTGACGGTTCCGTCAAAATGCGACGCGATCTAGGACAGGAGCTGCGCCAAGTGGAGCACTGTTTCGGCAGGCCGAAAACTGGCGCGTCTCGCTGGTTCAACCGCTTGAACACCCCTGCTGAGCTTCCCACATCAAAGGTGTTCAGGGGCGGTCGCAAGACTTCCCGTCGTGATGCCGCCCAGGCGGCCGCTTCCGGACAGGGGGGTGGCCATGACACTCATCAAGTTCCTGATGATCGCAGGATTGGCGAGTGTGGCACTTGCGCCTCCCGCCCTTGCCCAGCAGCCCGTGCCGCGCGAGCCACCCTGTGCCGAACGCACCCATGTCATCGGAAAGCTCCAAGAGACTTTCGGCGAGCGCATGGTCGGCAGCGGTCTGGCGGAGAGCGGCGTCCTGTTCGAGCTCTATGTCGGGCCGGCCGGCACCTGGACATTGCTCGCCACAACGCCGGGCGGCGTCAGCTGCCTCGTCGGCGCAGGCGAAGCTTGGGAGCCCCGGCCCACTCCCGACATGTACGTAGCACGGTAGACGGCTTGGCAGCGCCATGCCAATCGACTATGGAGCCGCCATCGGGCTTCGTTCCCGTTCGTAAGCGTCTCACGTCAGGCAACGCATCCAACCGGCTCATGGCCGTATCGGGATGCGTCCGAACGGCCTGCCACTTGCGAAAGCCTGACTATGCCTCGCCTTGTCTTCCGCCGCCTTCCTGCCCGCTACGCCGGGGTGGCCATGCCGTTCTTCCTGTCCGTGCTGATGACCTTCGTCGTCTCGGGCATCTCGACGCTGAAGGCGCTGGGACCGACGATCGCGTTCCTGCAGACCTGGCCCAGCTCCTGGGCCCTGTCCTGGATCGTCGCCTTCCCGACCCTGCTGCTCGTCCTGCCCGTGGTCCGGCGCCTCGTCGCGCTGGTCGTCGCTCCGCCGGCTTGAGCGCCGCTACGCGCTCAGGTGCAGCGCGACCTCGCGCCGATGCGGCCTGGCCCGGTGCTCGAAGAGATAGATGCCCTGCCAGGTGCCGAGCGCGAGGCGCCCACCCATCACCGGAACCGAGAGGGAAACCGACGTCAGCGCCGCCTTGATATGGGCGGGCATGTCGTCGGGCCCCTCGGCGCGATGGACGAGATAATCCATCGCCGGATCGTCGGCGGATGGCACCAGCCGGCGGAAAAACGCGTCGAGATCGCGCTGCACGTCTGGGTCGGCGTTTTCCTGAATCAGCAAGGAGCAGGAGGTGTGCCGCACGAACAGCGTCAGCAACCCGCTCGTCTCCCCGCCGGCCCGCACGAAGGCCACGGCGCGGTCGGTGAACTCGTAGAGCCCCGCCCCGCGCGTATCGATCGTCAGGATCGTCTGGCGCGACATGGCCGTTTCAGCGCTCGGTCAGAGCGAGCTTGGCGCCGAGCGCGACGAAGGCGGCGGCGAAGCTGCGGCGCAGCCACGCCATCACCGCCGGGCGCCCGATGACCTTGTCGCGCATCGCCGCGGCGAAGAGCCCGTAGAGCGCGAAGACGACAAAGGTCATCGCCATGAACACGCCCGAGAGTTCCAGCATCCGCGCCATGGGGCTGGCTTCGTCGGCCGCGATGAACTGCGGCAGGAAGGCGACGAAGAAGATCGAGAGCTTGGGGTTGAGCAGGTTGATCGCGAGCCCGTCGCGCAGCACGCGCCAGGCCGAGCGCGCATCCGCCTTGGTCTCGACCCTGAGCGCGCCATGCTCCTTCAGCGTCTGCCAGGCCATGTAGAGCAGATAGGCGACGCCCGCATATTTCACGATCGCGAAGGCAAGCGCGCTGGCATGCAGCAGCGCCGCGATGCCCATCATCGCCGCGATCAGATGCGGCACGATCCCGATCGTGCAGGCGAAAGCGGCGAGCACGCTCGCTTGGCTGCCGCGCGTCAGGCCGGCAGCGATGGTGTAGATCGCCCCTGTTCCGGGCGAAGCGACGATGATCAGCGAGGTCAGCAGGAATTCGGGGGACATCAGGAGCTCAGCCCCTCGAAGATTCCGCCGATTACCGTGACAACCGCCTCGCCAGTCGCAACGGCGACGGTGCCGATGCCCTCGACCACGGTCTCGACGGCGGCGCCAACCACCGCGCCCACGCCCTCGACCGCAACGTCGCCTGCAACATCAAGGGCGCCGCCGACGATGTCGCCGGTCGACGAGCCCGCCTGCTTCTTTGCCTCATCCTCGACATTCGCCTGCAGCGCCGCCTTGGCGGCTTCGATCTCTTCGGCGGTTGGGATACCGGTCATCTGCTCTCCTCCGAGGGAAGCTCCGATCTTCGAGGTGACCATAGCAGAACTGTGGCGGAACCGGGCAGCTGGTAGCGGTGGCTATCGCGCCTGCCAGAAGTAGAGCTGGCCGGAATGGCGGTTGCCGACCAGCTTCTGCTCCTGCGCGACGATGTTGGTGCCGTCGAACAGGTCCCAATGGTCGCCACTCGTCCATTGAAAGAACAGGAAGGAGCGCTTCTTGTCGCCGTTCGTCTGGTAGCAGTTCTCCAGATAGAGCACGCCCTTGCGGCCGAGCACTTCGGGGGTGACGTCCTTGCAGACGCCCTCGATATCGGCCGGGCCATAGGCCCGCTGGACACGCGGCAGCAATTCTGATGCGCGGATGAAGAGGAGCTGGCTCAGCCCGCGCAGTGGCTGCCCCGAGCCGGGCAGCACGCCGGGGCGCGGCCCGCCTGCCAGCGGCGGCGCCCCTTGGAAAGACGTCCCGAGCTCCGCATTCATGATGGCCTGGATCGTCGCGTCGTCCTGGGACGGCGTCAGCCGCAGCGTATAGCCCATGCAGATGGCGCAGCGATTGGTGGCATCGCCGATCGCGTTCTTCGCCCAAGGGCGGATCGTGGCGAAGCGTTCCTGCAGCGCGTCATAGGTGAACGGGAGCATAGGCAACCTCCTGGACCGCAAGGCGGCGACGATGATCGAGCGCCTGCCCGATCATCGAGCGGCGGCAGACTGACCAGCGGCCGGCCCGGCAGCGTCCTTCGTTCATAGGAGGGCGATCAGCGACCGGGCACCGGTGGCTCGCCTTCGCCGCAGGCCATTCTGCATGCTCAAAAGAAACGCCCGCCTCCGGGTGCGGGGCGGGCGCCATACGCGATCGGCCGGGAGGGTGATCTCCCTAAGCCATCAGTTATCCAGGAAGCTCCGGAGCTTCCGCGAGCGGCTCGGATGCTTCAGCTTGCGCAGCGCCTTCGCCTCGATCTGGCGGATGCGCTCGCGGGTCACGCTGAACTGCTGACCGACCTCTTCAAGGGTGTGGTCGGTGTTCATGCCGATGCCGAAACGCATGCGCAGCACACGCTCTTCACGCGGGGTGAGTGAGGCCAGCACCCGCGTCGTGGTCTCACGCAGATTGCTCTGGATAGCGGCGTCGATCGGCAGGATCGCGTTCTTGTCCTCGATGAAGTCGCCGAGATGGCTGTCCTCCTCGTCGCCGATCGGGGTTTCGAGCGAGATCGGCTCCTTGGCGATCTTCAGGACCTTGCGCACCTTCTCCAGCGGCATGGCCAGCTTCTCGGCCAGCTCCTCCGGGGTCGGCTCGCGGCCGATCTCGTGCAGCATCTGGCGCGAGGTCCGCACGATCTTGTTGATCGTCTCGATCATGTGGACGGGGATGCGGATCGTGCGGGCTTGGTCGGCGATCGAGCGGGTGATCGCCTGCCGGATCCACCATGTAGCGTAAGTGGAGAACTTATAACCCCGGCGGTACTCGAACTTGTCGACCGCCTTCATCAGGCCGATATTGCCTTCCTGGATCAGGTCGAGGAACTGCAGGCCGCGGTTGGTGTACTTCTTGGCGATCGAGATCACGAGACGCAGATTGGCCTCGATCATCTCCTTCTTCGCCTGCCGGGCCTCGCGCTCGCCCTTCTGGACCATCAGCACGATCTTGCGGAATTCCTGGATCTCCAGGCCGGTCTCGGAGGCGAGCGTGTGCACCTCCTCGCGCAGGTCCTTGATCCGGTCCTTCTCCGAGGCGACGAATTCCTTCCAGCCGCGCGAGCCGAGTTTGGAGACGCGCAGCACCCATTTCGGATCGAGCTCGCCGCCGACATGCTGCTTGAGGAAGTCGTCGCGCGCCACGCCATAGCTCTCGGCGAGACGCAGGAGGCGCGTCTCATGGCCGATCAGGCGCTTGTTGATGTCGTAGAGCTGCTCGACCAGCGCCTCGATGCGGTTGTTGTTGAGCGAGAGCGACTTCACCGCGGTGATGATGTCGTCCTTGAGCTTCTTGTACTTGCGGTCCTGCGACGGCGAGAGCTTGTTGTTCTCCAGCCGGCCGGCGATGTCCTGGTCCTGCAGGCGGCGCAGCTTCTTGTAGTCGTCGGCGATGGCGTTGAAGGTCTCGAGCACGCGCGGCTTGAGCTCGGCCTCCATGGCCGAAAGCGACACGTTGTTCTCCATGTCGTCTTCGTCCATCTCCGGCGGGGCACCGCCCTCCGGAGTCTCGGCGGCCTCGGCCTCCTCCGCGCCTTCCTCGCCCGCCATCGCGTCGGGGTTCTTGCCGTCCGGACCGGCATAGGTCGCTTCGAGGTCGATGATGTCGCGCAGCAGCACCTTGCCGTCGACGAGCTCGTCGCGCCAGATGATGATGGCCTGGAAGGTCAGCGGGCTCTCGCAGAGACCGGCGATCATCGCCTCGCGGCCAGCCTCGATGCGCTTGGCAATGGCGATCTCGCCCTCGCGGGAGAGCAGCTCGACCGAGCCCATCTCGCGCAGATACATGCGCACCGGATCGTCGGTGCGCTCGGTTGGCTCGAGATTGCGCTTGGTCTCGACCGGAAGCGTCTGGCGCGAAGCATCGACCAGATCGCCGCCTTCGGCCTCGTCATCGTCGTTGCCGGCGGCATCCTTGCGATTGGCGCGTTCTTCGCCCGCCGCTTCCGGATCCTCATTGTCGACGACGTTGATGCCCTGCTCGCTGAGCTGGCCGAGCACGTCCTCGATCTGCTCGGAGGAGAACTCCTCCGAGGGCAGCACCTCGTTCAGTTCGTCATAGGTGACATAGCCGCGCTTCTTCGCGAGCTTGATCATCCGCCTTACGGCCTGATCGGTCAGGTCGAGCAACGGGCCGTCGGTAGTCGGGGGGGCATCCGGCGCGACCTGATCGGTCTTTTCCCGTTCGCTCGCTTTCGTCGCCATCAATCAGCGCTCCGCACTCGCGCGCCGGCCATGACAGCAGATGTCATATACCGACGCATAAAAGGGCGGCGCGACCGCAGGCCCGGCGCGCTCACCCACCCAAATCCATTCGCAGATGGCACCAGACGTCATTGACGAATCGTGAACCACCCCGCAGCTCCGCGCGCATCGAACCTGCGTCCACCACTCGCTGGGCAATCAATCCTCGGACATGGCCTCAGTGCCTTCGATTGTCTCGAGGCGGGCCTTCACGTCCTTGATCCAGGCGAAATTGGCTTCGGTCGCGTCGTCAGCCAATGCACGCTCGGCTGCTCTCAACTCGCTATTTAGCGTTCGCGCGCGATGATGCAAGACGATGGCCTGATGAATCGAGTCAAAAACCGATTCAGGATCAGCATCTTGTGCCAGCTTGCGCCTCTCGGCGGGGCCGGTGACGGCCATGAGCTGGCTCCGGGCCTCCCGCACGCGCTGCTGCGCCAGCCGATTCGCCAGCGTTTCAAGGTCGAGCTTGTCCTCCACCGCATCGAGCAGTGCCTGACGGAAGCGTTCGGCCGCCGGTCCGTCGAGCGACAGCTCGGCAATGTCGTCGGCGCAACGCAGGATGAGGTCAGGATGGCTCGCCAGCGCCAGCAGGATGAATGCCTCACGCTGATCCTCGCCACGCACCTTCGCCACGAGTCGTGACTGGGTCAGCGCGCTCGAAGCGCGCAAGGGGCCGGCGAGCCAGGACGGCACCTGCCGGCCGCCGCGCGGAGCCGGTCCGCCCCGGCCGCGCTGGAAGTTGCCGCCCCCGCCGCCACGCTCCTGCCGCGCCGGGGCGGCGCTGGTGAAGAGCTGCGCCAGCCGCTCGTCCATCTCGCGGCGATAATGCTTGCGGGTCGTCTCGTCGCGGATCTGCGTCAGCGGCTCCTTCAGCCGGCGCTCGAACGCGGCGCGGCGCTCGGGCGTATCGAGCGGGCCGGCCTCGACCTCGCGCTGCCAGAGCATGTCGACCAGCGGACGCGCCGCCGCAACCACTTCCGCGATCGCCTGCCGCCCGCCCGAGCGGGCGAGATCATCGGGGTCCTGCCCGTCCGGCAGCAGCGCGAAGGAGAGCGACTTGCCCGGTTCCAGCAGCGGCAGCGCCAGATCGATGGCCCGGCTCGCCGCCTTGCGCCCGGCCTTGTCGCCATCGAGGCAGATCACCGGCTCATCGGCCATCCGCCAGAGCAGGCCGAGCTGGTCCTCGGTCAGCGCCGTGCCGAGCGGTGCCACTGTCTGCGGATAGCCCGACAGCGACATGGCGATGACGTCGACATAGCCCTCGACCACGATCACCTGCCCGGTGTCATGCGCGGCCTTGCGGGCGTTGTGGTGGTTGAACAGCAGATGGCCCTTGTGGAAGAGCGGCGTCTCCGGCGAGTTCAGATATTTCGCCGCGACCTCCGCGCTCATCGCCCGCCCGCCGAAGGCGATGACGCGCCCGCGGGAATCGTGGATCGGGAACATCACGCGGTCACGGAAGCGGTCATAGGGCACGGCGATCTCCTCGCCATGCACGAGCAGCCCCGCCTCCATCATGAGTTCCGCCGGCACGCCCTTGCTGGCGAGATGGTCGCGCAGCGCAAAGCGATCGGCCGGACCGTAGCCGAGGCGAAAGCGCGTGCGCGCCTCGCCATCCAGCCCGCGCGTCGCGAGATAGCGCCGGGCCGCGCCGCCGCGATCGCCCATCAGTTCGGCCTCGAAGAACTTCGCCGCGATCTCCACGACCTCGTGCAGTCCCTTGCGCCTCTCCTCCTGGACCTGCGCTTCTGCTGTGATCCTCGGCAGCATCACGCCGGCTTCGGCAGCGAGTTTCTCGACCGCCTCGGGAAAGGAGAGGCCCTCCGTCTCCATCACGAACTTGAAGATGTCGCCGTTCTTGCCCGAGGAGAAATCGAAGAAGGACGCCTTCTGGTCGTTGACGAAGAAGGAGGGCGTCTTCTCGGCATTGAAGGGGGAAAGCCCTTTCCATTCGCGCCCCGCCTTCTGCAGGCGCACGCGCTTGCCCACGACCGCCGAGACTGGCAGCCGCGCCTTGATCTCCTCAAGGACGGAGGGCGGGAATTTCATATTGCTCTATCTGGCCTTTGCGAAGCCTCTTGCCAACAGCCGAGGCTTCCTTCCGGCGGCTTATGGACCATATCCACAGCAGAGCCCGCGTGGTAAAGAAAATCGCGAAAAAGGAAGAAAGCCATGGCCCTCAACATCAAGGATCGCGAAACCGAGGAGGCCGTGCGCCTGCTCGCGCGCCGCCGTGGCCTCAGTCTGACCGAAGCCGTGCGCCAGGCCGTCAGGAGCGAGCTCGGCAAGGACGAATTGTCCGAAGAGGAGAAGGCTCGGCGGGTGGCGGAAGCCCGGGCGCGGATGCAGGAATTTTACAAGAAGTACGACATCAGGCCGGCCGAGCGCTCCATGACCAAGCAGGAGATGGACGACATCATCGGCTATGACGAGAACGGGATGTGGTGAACCTCGTCATCGATACCTCGGCCGTCGTCGCCATCGTCGCGCAGGAAGTCGAGGCCGACGCCTTCACCGCGATCATGGCGTCGGCTACGCGGCGTATCATGACCAGCGTCAACCTGCTGGAGGCCCGGCTGGTCCTGAGCTTTGGCAAAGGCTTGGTGCCGGAAACAGCCCCCGATTTCCTGATCCGGGAACGCATCGACATCGTGCCCTTCGACGAACCCCTCTCCGACCTCGCCTTCGAGGCCTATGGCTGCTACGGCAAGGGCCACCACCCCGCCCGGCTCAACATGGGCGACTGCGCGGCTTACGTGCTCGCTAAGGCGCGTGGCTGGCCCCTGCTCTACAAGGGCGACGATTTCTCGGAAACGGATATCGAGCGGGCCTGAGGCCCGCCCGCCGCGGACCGCTCACCCGCCGAGCGCAGCCTTCACCATCGGGCTGACCTTGCCGAAATCCATCTGGCCGGCATAGGCCGCGCGCAGGGCGGCGATGACCTTGCCCATGTCCTTGACGGCTGTCGCGCCGGTCTCGGCCACGGCCTTGTCGATCGCGGCCTTCACCTCGTCGTCCGACATCTGCTTCGGCAGGTAGGAGGAGATCACGGCCACCTCGGCGCGCTCGCCATCGGCAAGCTCGGGGCGGTTGTTGGCGTCGTAGATCGCGATCGATTCCTGGCGCTGCTTGATCATCTTCTGGAGCAACGCGAGAATCTCCTCGGCCGAGGCTTCGCCCTTGCCGGCGCCGCGCGCCTCGATGTCCTTGTCCTTCAGCGCCGCCTGGATCAGACGGATCGCCGCGACCCTGCCCTTCTCGCCGGCCTTCATCGCTTCCTTGAGATCGCCGGTGAAGCGCTCGCGCAGGCTCGTCATGGTGATTGTCCTTTTTCTCTTGCTCTTTTGTTCTGTGCGGCCTGCGCCAGCTTCGATTGACGGGCAGCGCCCGGCTCTTTATGGCTCGCGTTCCAGACCGGCGGAGTGGATTGCTACAGCCCCGCCCCCGCATTTTGCCGCTGTCGCGGCCTGGACCGAGACATAGACATGACCGCTTCCGAAGGAAACCCCGCCGCTGGCGGCTGGACCGAACCGCGCGCGACCGCGCTCCTTGTGCTCGCTGACGGCACGGTGCTGGAAGGCTTCGGCCTCGGCGCCGTGGGCGAGGCGCCGGGCGAGGTCTGCTTCAACACCGCGATGACCGGCTATCAAGAAATTCTGACCGATCCTTCCTACGCGGGACAGATCATCACCTTCACCTTCCCGCATGTCGGCAATGTCGGCGTGAACGAGGAGGACACCGAGACGGTGAACGCCGCCGCCTCCTCGGGCGTGCGCGGCTGCGTGCTCCATGCCGCCATCACCGAGCCCTCGAACTGGCGCAGCCATCGGCATTTCGACGCCTGGCTCAAGGCGCGCAACATCGTCGGCATCTGCGGCGTCGACACCCGCGCGCTGACCGCGCTGATCCGCGACAACGGCATGCCCAATGCCATCCTCGCCCACAGCCCGGACGGCATCTTCGATATCGACCGGCTGAAGAAGCAGGCGGCGGAGCTGCCCTCCATGGCCGGGCTCGACCTCGTCCCTCTCGTCACCGCCGCGCAGCGCTACGACTGGGACGAGACCCCCTGGGTCTGGCCGGCCGGCTATGGCAAGCGCGAAACCAGCAACTTCAAGGTCGTCGCCATCGACTACGGCGTGAAGCGCAACATCCTGCGCCTGCTCGCCAAGGCCGGCTGCGACGTCACGGTCGTGCCCTCGACCGCGACCGCCGAGGACATCCTGACCCTCAATCCCGATGGCATCTTCCTCTCCAACGGCCCGGGCGACCCGGCCGCGACCGGCGAGTACGCCGTGCCGGTAATCAAGCAACTGCTCGACAAAAAGATCCCCACTTTCGGCATCTGCCTCGGCCACCAGATGATGGCGCTCGCCATCGGCGGCCAGACGATGAAGATGAAGCAGGGCCATCACGGCGCCAACCACCCGGTGCAGGACAAGACCACCGGCAAGGTCGAGATCGTCTCGATGAACCACGGCTTCGCTGTTGATCCCGCCAGCCTGCCGACGAATGCGGTCGAGACCCATGTCTCGCTCTTTGACGGCTCGAACAGCGGCATCGCGCTCACCGACCGTCCGGCCTTCAGCGTCCAGCACCACCCGGAGGCCTCGCCCGGCCCGCAGGACAGCCACTATCTCTTCAACCGCTTCGTCGAGCTGATGGTGGCGGAAAAGAGCAGGAAGGCGGCCTGACAGCCGCTAACGGCGTGCGCCAGCCCTCATCCTGAGGAGCAAGCGAAAGCTAGCGTCTCGAAGGATGCTTCAGGAGGCTCCGACGAGCGCCGGATCATCCTTCGAGACGGCCGCGATGCGGCCTCCTCAGGATGAGGGCTCGGCAGGATGAGGATGGAGGCCGCGATGATCCACCAGTTGCGCATCTACGAGATCTTCGAGCGCAATAAGGCGGCCTTCCATGCCCGCTTCCGCGATCACGCCGCCCGCATCATGGCCCGCCACGGCTTCAAGATCGTGGCGATGTGGGAGACGGCGAGCGCCGGACGCACCGAGTTCGCCTATATCCTCGCTTGGCCCGATGCCGAGACGAAGGCGAAGGCCTGGGCGAGCTTCATGGCCGATCCGGAATGGAGCGAGATCAAGCGCCTCACCAAGAACGAGCATGGCGACATGGTCGGCGCGATCGAGGACCGCACGCTGACGCTGACCGCCTATTCGCCCCCGCTCGATTGACAGCGTTGCGCCCGCGCGCTTTAAGCGGGTCATGACCAGCCTGATGGCCAGCTTCCGCAGCTATTACGCCCCGTCCTCATAGAGGCGGTGGCATTCCCATGTTCAACCGCCGCGCTGGCGGTTGAAATCAGGCTCTCATCCGACATCGCGGCTTCCACCGGACCAGAGCGATGTCTTCCAGGATCAGAACCGTTACCTCCATCGGCATCATGGGCTTCGGCGCCTTTGGGCGGCTGATGGCCCGCCATCTCCAGCCGCATTTTACATTGCGCATCTGCGACCCCACGCATCCAGCCGAGCTGGATTCATCGGGCAAGGGAGTGGCTCCAGCGAGCACTGCCGAAGTCGCCGCCTGCGACCTCGTGATCCTCGCCGTGCCCGTTCCGGCGATCCCGGAGGCGGTCGCGGCGCTGCGCCCGCATCTCAAGACCGGCGCCATCGTGCTCGATGTCGGCTCGGTCAAGATCGGTCCGGCCCGGGCGATGGAGGCCGCCTTGCCGAGCGATGTCGAGATCATCGGCACGCACCCGCTTTTCGGCCCGCAAAGCGCCCGCAACGGCCTCGCCGGCCTCAAGATCGCGCTGTGCCCGATCCGCGGCAGCAGCACGCCACGGATCGCCGCCTTCCTGCGCCATGTGCTGAAGCTGAAGGTCATCGTGACGACGGCAGACGCCCATGACCGCGAGGTTGCGATGGTGCAGGGACTGACCCATCTGATCGCCAAGATCCTGATCCGCATGGAGCCGCTGCCCCGGACGATGACCACCGCGAGCTTCGACCTCCTGATGCAGGCGACCGAGATGGTCCGCTACGACGCACCAAACGTCTTCATGGCGATCGAGCGCGCCAATCCGCATGCCAAGGCGGTGCGGGATCGTTTCTTCGCGCTGGCCGAGGAGATGCGGCTCTTTCTGGAGCAGGGGCATGTCCCACAAGCCCAGATCGAACCAGCCGGTAGCGTTATGGCGGCAGCCGATGATCAGCGCCTGGTCATCTGATCAAAGCGCGAGTCATCCCGGGCGTAGCGAAGCGAAGACCCGGGATCCATGCCTGAGCCTCTCCGATGAAGGTTCCGGCATGGATCCCGGATCGGCGCCGCTAACGCGGCTCGTCCGGGATGACCGAAAACGGATGGCGATCGAACCAACGGAACGCTGCGACAACAGCGGGCCTACACAGCCAGGCTCACATCCGCCATATCGGATGCCGTCACTTCCCGATCCTGCGACGATGACCGACAATCCCCTCATCTATCCGGGCGCCGCCCACCCTGACCTGCGCGAGCCGATGATCGCCGAGCTGGTCCGCACCTTCTACGAGCGGGCGCGGCGGGACGACGTGATCGGCCCGGTTTTCGCGGCGGCGGTCGAGGATTGGGACGAGCATATCGGCAAGATCACCGATTTCTGGAGCGGCGTGATGCTGCGCACCGGCCGCTACAACGGCCGGCCGATGCGCCCGCATTTGATCCTGCCGCTGACGGCCGAGCATTTCGACCGCTGGCTCGACCTGTTCGAGGCGACCGCGCGCGAGATCTGCGCGCCTGGCATTGCGGATGCCTTCATCGTCCGGGCACGGCGCATCGCCGACAGCTTCGAGATGGCACGCGCCAGCCAGCGCGGGGAGTTCGCGGCGCCGCGGCACAGCTTGCGGTGAGAAGAGCCCTCGCCGTCATGGTCGGGCTTGTCCCGACCATCCACGTCTTCCTTCATCAAGGGTGGTGTTCAAAACGTGGATGCTCGCCACAAGGGCGAGCATGACGTGGATCACGCAGCCCGCGCCTCTCGGCTGAGGAACGCCTCAACCTCAACCGGCCCGGCTCCGGCTTCCCGCGCAATGCGCTCAGCGAGTGCCGCCGTCGAAGGTCTGAGAGCGCCATGGGGCCGGTCGAGCCAGTAGGACACCGGGTTCAGCGCCTCGCGCGCATCCACGCGCACGATCCGCCCTGCCGCCAGTTGCTCGCGTGCGAGCGGTGGACGGGCGAGCGCGATGCCGAGGCCGTGGGCGGCGGCGTCGAGCACGAGGTTGTAATCCTCGAAACGGCGATCCTGCGGCCGCGGACGATAGTCCAGCCCCTGCGCAGCGAACCAGGCCTTCCAGCCGGCGGCATCGGAATCATGGATCAGCGGGTGGGCGAGCAGACGCTCCGGCGCTCCCTCCCCGATCGCGACCGCGATCTCAGGCGAAGCAATCGGAAAGCACCATTCCTCGAACAGCTTGAGCGAGAGCCGATCCGGCGCGCCGCCGCGCCCGCAGCGGATACCTAGATCGACGCCTTCCTCCTCGAAGTCGACCTTGCGATGCTCGACCTGCAGCACGATCCGCAGCGAAGGCGTGCCGGACTCCAGCACCGCAAGCCGCGGCATCAGCCAGAGCGAGCAGACCGAAGGCGGCGCGCTGACCCGCACGACCGCGGCGCCCCGTGCCTCGCGCCAGCGTTCCGAGGTGTCGGCGATCAGCGCAAAAGCCTCCTGCGTGCGCTGGAGCAAGCGCTGGCCCTCCGGCGTCAACGAGACGCCGCGCGCCTGACGCAGGAAAACGCGCAGGCCCAGCCAATGCTCCAGCTTGGCGATCTGCCGGCTGACGGCGCCATGGGTCAGGTTCAACGCTTCCGCCGCCGAGGAGAAGCTGCCGGTGCGGGCAGCGGCCTCGAAGGCGCGCAAGGTATCAAGCGGCGGCAGGTTCGAGCTGTGATCCATCGTCACAGCTCATGCGCGAATTGTTCGTTTGTCAATCAGCTCGCCGAGGCGTCTATCGGGAGCAACTTCTCATCACCGATGGATCGACATCATGTCCTCCTCAAGCTGCGCCTCTCCCGCCCTCGCCTCCGGCAGCCAGCGCCTCGACCCGACGCTGGTCTTCACCGTGACCTTCACGGTCATGGCCTGGGCTTCGTCCTTCCCGGCGATCCGCGCCGGTCTCGCCGGCTTCGGCCCGGCCGAGATGGCGGCGCTGCGTTTCGCATTAGCCGGCGGCCCGGCCGCGCTCTTCCTCATCCTGACAAGGGCAAAGCTGCCCGAGTTCGGCGATATCTGGCGCTTCCTCGTCGGCGGCGTGATCTTCATCGCGGGCTATGCGCTGCTGCTGAATTTCGGCCAGCGCGTCGTGCCGGCCGGGCCCGCAGCCTTCATCATCAACACCAACCCGATCATGACCGCCGTTCTCGCCATGATGACCCTGGGCGAGCGCTTCAGCCTGACCGCGTGGCTCGGCACCGCGCTGTCCTTCGCCGGCATCGGCGTGATCGCGCTCGGCAAGGGGCTCGATGTCGAGATCGGCATGAGCGTGCTGCTGATCCTCGGCGCCGCCTTCTGCAACGCCATCACCACGGTGGTGCAGAAGCCGCTCTTCGCCCGCTACAAGCCGCTGCATGTCGCGGCCTGGAACCAGGCGATCGGCGGCTTCGTGCTGCTGCCCTTCCTGCCGGGAGCGATCGCGCAGGCTCAAGCTGCTCCGGCCGTCTCCTTCTGGTCGGTGGTCTATCTCGCCGTCGTGCCGAGCCTGATCGCCTACGGCACCTGGGCCATCACCCTCTCGCGTCTCCCGGCCGCGCGTGCCGCGAACTTCCAGTACGCCGTGCCGCCGATGGCGATGCTGATCGGCTTCCTCTGGCTCGGCGAAGTCCCGACGGTCTTCGGCCTGATCGGCGGCGCCATGGCGCTCGCCGGTGTGGTGATCGTCAACCTGAAGCGCTGAACCCGATCGGCGCTCGAAACGCCTCCGTCATCCCGGGCAAGCGCAGCGCAGACCCGGGATCCATCGCAGGGCTCTGCGCTCTACGATGGATCCCGGATCGGCGCCGCTTCGCGGCTTGTCCGGGATGACGTTTCGCGTGTGGAAACGCCGAGCAAACGCGGCTGCGGCAGAGCAGCCTAAAATCCCCGCGCCGCCAGCGCCTTCTCGTCATCGGCGATGTAGTCGCGGATGATCGGGACGGCGCTCTTGTGCGGCCCCAGCAAGAGCTGGAACACCATGTCGCCGCCGATATCGAAGGAGATCGAGCAGGCGCAGAGATAGAACTCCCACATCCGCGCGAAGCGCTCGCCCATCATCGCAACCACCTCCTCGCGACTGGCCATGAAGCGCTCGCGCCAGGCTTCCAGCGTCCAGTGGTAGTGCCGCCGCCAGAACTCGCAGTCCGAGGACCAGAGCCCGGTCTGCTCCACCGCCGCGAACACCTCCGACAGCGCCGGCGCATAGCCGCCTGGGAAGATGTACTTCTCGAAGAACGGCCCGGTGAAACCGGGCGGGCCGGCGCGGCCGATGCAGTGGACGAGCGCGATCCCGTCCGGCGTCAGCAGGTCGCGGATCCGCTCGAAATACTCGCCGTAATGCGCGACGCCGACATGTTCCATCATGCCGACCGAGACGATGCGGTCGAAGGTGCCGGTGAGCTCGCGATAATCCTTGTTGATGAAGGTCACGGCATCGCCGACACCCGCCGCCTCGGCGCGCCTCGAGGCCGCCGCCATCTGGTCGGGCGAGACGTTGAGGCCGGTCACCTTCGCCCCGCAGGCCTTGGCCAGATAGATCGCAAGCTCCCCCCAGCCCGAACCGATGTCGAGCACCCGCATGCCCGGCTCGATCTTGAGCTTGGCAGCGATGTGCCGGAGCTTGGCCTTCTGCGAGGCTTCCAGTCCTATGTCCGGAGAGCTCCAATACCCGCAGGAGTAGGTCATCGTCTCGTCGAGCCAGAGCCGGTAGAAATCGGTCGGGATGTCGTAGTGATGTTTGACCTTCTTGCCGGCGAGGCCGAGCGGGTTGTGCATGCGCCAGCGCCGGATACGGAAGCGCACCTGCCGGATCGCCTTCTGCAGCGGATGCTTGCGCAGTTCCTTGCGCTGCAGCCAGAACAGCGTCAGCAGGTCGTGGATCGTGCCTTCCTCGAAGTCGATCCGGCCATCCATGTAGCCCTCGGCCAAAGCGAGCTCGGGATTGAGGAAGAGTTCGCGCTCGATGCGGTCGTCATGGAAGCGAACGGTGACCGAAGGCGCAGTCTTGGTGACGCCGGCGAACAGCATCTCTGCCGGTCCCGGACCGAAGACATGGCGCTTGCCGTCCGGCGTTATGACGGTGAGGCGTCCCTGCCGGACGAATCCCTTGAGCAATCGCGGCAGCAGCAGCATCGGTATCCCCCGTCCCGAGCGCCCCTGAGTCGCGGACGCGCTCGTGACTTAAGCGGAAACCGCGGCATCCCGGAACCCCGGCTGTTGCGGAGCCCCACCGCTTGCGTCTAGATCGCCATGCGTCCTTTCGGACGCAAAGTGGCGATCTATCTCTTTGCTGTAGCATCGGATTTGCCCGAAAAGTGGATTCCACTTTTCGGTCCGATGCTCTAGTCATCGGGCAACGGTCGCGAGCGGCCCCCGAGGATCGAAACTGCCCATGTCCTGGCGCGATTTCTGGAACGGCGAACATTCCATCTACGTCTCGCCGCGCCACAAGGCGCTGCATTACCGCGCCATCGCTAGCGACTTGATGGCACATATTCCCGCTGCGGACGCCGTCGTGCTCGACCATGGCTGCGGCGAAGCGCTCGACGCCGCGCGCGTCGCCTCGTCCTGCGGCAGGCTCCTTCTCTGCGAAGCTGCGCCCAACGTGCGCGAGAAGCTGCGCGCTCAATTCGGCCGCAAGGACAACATCACGGTCGTCTCCCCCGAAGAGGTCGAGGCCCTGCCGGAGGCCTCGCTCGACCTCGTCGTCGCCAATTCGCTGGTCCAGTATCTCTCCCGTGACGAGCTGAAGGCATTGCTGGAGACTTGGCGGGGCAAGCTCAAGCCCGACGGCAAGCTGGTGATCGCGGACGTGATCCCGCCGAATGTCAGCCCGCTCACAGATGCCTCGCAGCTTCTCGCCTTCGCCTGGCGCGGCGGCTTCCTGACGGCGGCGCTCGCCGGCCTCGTCCGCACAGCCTTTTCGGACTATCGCAAGCTGAGAGCCCAATACGGGCTGTCGACCTACACATCCGAGGCCATCTCGGAACTGATCAGCGAGGCCGGCTTCGTCGATCTGCAGCGGCCCACCAATTTCGGCCACAACCCGCACCGAATGACCTTCAAGGCGGCCAAGCCGAACTAACCGGCGAGGCGGCGCGTCTCCCGGATCCCCGCCACGACTAATACTAAAGTTCCGTAGCTGTAAGTCGCCAGACATCTTGATCTGACAGGGCAAACATGGCTCTGAGCGCGGCTTGCCCCAAAGGCGTGAGAGCTCCGTGCAGGACCAGTTCAACTGTCCCTATTGCGATGCTGCGCTCAATGCAGGCGTGCTGTCCTGTCGTTGCTGCGGGCGCGACCTGACGCCTGTCCTTCCCCTGCTGCGTCGTCTCGGTGCGCTCGAGGAGCGGCTCGGGGCCTTCGAGAAGCGTGCCGAAGAGGACCGTGCCGCGCTCGCGGCCAGACCAGTCGCGGCCGCAGCATCCGCGGCATCCGAGCCCGCAGATGCGCCGGAGCCTGCCCCGCCGATCGCCCTGCCCGTCGCGCGCCGCCGCTACTGGGTGTTGCCGTTCGGCCTGACTTTGCTGCTGCTGGCCTATTGCGCGATCGTGCTCTGGTTCGACCTGCCGCTCTGGGTGCTGCGCCTCGCCTCGATTGCGATCCCTTTCGTCACCGGCATGCTCTATTTCGGGCTTCGCCCGCGGCTGATCGCCTTCGACATCGCCATCGCCATCGCCTTCGCGATTTTTTCTGTCGTGACCATGAACGCGTTGCTGAGCTGGCACGACAACATACCGCTCCTTCCGCAGGGCCCGGCAGCCTGGCGCGAGACCTCGTTCTACGCGCTGAGCATCGGCGCCTCCATGTTCTCGGGGATGTTGCTGCGCGTGACGCAGGCTGCGCTTGCCGCGCGGGGCCTCGTCTCGCTGCCGGAACTGCGAAAGGGGCTGCTGGCCGTGCATGGCAAGGTGCCGATGGAAACGCTGAAGACCATCGAGACCACCATCCTGCTGGTCGGTACGATCATTTCTGCCATCACCGGCCTGATCGCCGGAATCTTGGGAGTGAAATAAGGACGATGATGAAGACTGTGCTCATCCCGCACATTCTGCGTGTTGTTCTCGCCACGGCCGCGATGTTGACGGCGGCGCACGCCGCCGACCCCGTCCAACTCATCACCCGCGAGGAGGCCGACCTTCCGACGACGGCCAAGACCGCGGCCAGCACGCGCAACCTCACTCGCGGCCCGGGCATCGACACCCTGACGACGCCGGACAAGGGCATCGATGGCAAGCCCTTCCGCCTTGCCGTTCGCTTCATGCCGAGCAATGGCGTGCCGATCGATCCGGCAACCGTGCGCGTCTTCTACCGCCGTCAGCCTCCGGTCGACATCACCGAGCGCATCAAGCCCTTCATCACGCCGGCCGGAATCGACGCGCCCTCGGTCATCGTCCCGAGCGGAAACCACGTCATCGAGATCGAGGCGACCGACAAGGAAGGCCGCATCGGCCGCCGCCAGCTCACGCTGACCGTCGCCCCGCCGCAGTAAGGCAAACCCCTGCGGGCGGCAGCTTCACGCCGCCCGGTCGGCGAAGCTGAAGAACTTGTGGCCGAGGAACGAGAACACCATCACCACCCCCGTCGTCACGATCTGCATCGGCAGATAGGGCAAGCCTGCGCGCGTTACGAAGAGATGCATCAGGATGCCGGTGAGCACGAAGCCGCCGGCCGCGATCAGGGCAAAGCGCCATCCCGCTTGCGCATGGGTGCGCGTGGCGTCGAAAGTCATCCAGCGGTTCAGCGTATAGGAAACCAGCGCGCCGACGACGAAGCCGGCGAGCGTCGCCGGAACGGGGTCGATCCGGCCGAGTTCGACCAGCCCGATCAGCACGCCGTAATGCGCGACCGCGGTCAGCCCGCCGGCGACGACATAGGCCATGAGCTGGCGGAATTGGCGCGGATAGCGGCGAAACGGCATCCGCGCTTCCTAGAGCATTTTCGAGCGAAGTGGATACCGGTTCGCCTGAAGAAAATGCGATCAAACAAAGGGATGGAGCATGCTCGGGGTTTCCGGAAAGATGTCGTCATCCCGGACAAGCGGCGAAAGCCGCGCCGATCCGGGATCCATGCCTGAGCCTCAATCGGAAGCGCTCCGTCATTCCGGGGCATTGCGCAGCAATGAGCCCGGAACCCATGAACACGGCGCTGATTCAGTTTGCGCGGGGAACCCTCTCCCAGAGGGAGAGGGCAGGGTGAGGGGAAGGCCGTTGGACGCTTTAGCTGTGACCTGACGGCTGCCGCCGTGAGGGCATCATGAACTGGTTGAACGGCCTACACCTCACCCCTGCCCCTCTCACTGATCTCGGGCTTGCCCGAGATCAGCACTTAAAGTGTCGAAGTCGGCAACAGCCGACTTCGATGCAGGAGAGGGGTTCCCCGCGCTGTCTGCGCTTTTCCGATTAACGTCGTGTTCATGGGTTCCGGGCTCTTCGTTAGCGCGAAGCTCCGGAATGACGATGGCGGTTCCGTCAAAACGCAGCCCGCTCAGTCCCGCACCTCGAATACCATGTTGAACGGCGTCTCGGTCGCGCGACGGAAATGCGAGAAGCCAGCATCCATCGCAACCTTGCGCAGCCGCATCTCCCCTGCCTGCGCGCCAAGGCCGAGCCCGACCTCCTGCGAGAGCGAGGCCGGCGTGCAGATCATGGTGGACGCGCCGTAGAAGATCCGCCCGACAGGGTTCAGATTGTCCTTGAGATGGTCATGTGCGAAGGGCTCGACGATCATCCAGCTGCCGTCCTGCGCCAGCGACTCGCGCACATGCTTCCCCGCGCCGACCGGATCGCCCATGTCGTGCAGGCAATCGAACATCGTCACGAGGTCGTATTTCCGCTCCGGGAAGTCCTTCGCGGAAGCGCGCTCGAAGACGATGCGGTCGGCCACGCCAGCCTCCTCGGCCGCCTCCCGCGCCCGCTCGATCGAAGGCCCGTGATAGTCGAAACCATAGAAGCGCGATTGCGGATAGGCCTGCGCCATCAGGATGGTGGAGGAGCCGTGCCCGCAGCCGACATCGGCGACGGTCGCGCCCTGCATCAGCTTGGCCTGGACACCCTCCAGCGCCGGAATCCAGTCCGCCGTCAGATGCGCGTTGTAGCCCGGCCGGAAGAAGCGCTCTGTTCCCCGGAACAGGCATTTGCTGTGCTCATGCCAGCCGAGGCCGGAACCCTTCCGGAAGGCCTCCTCGACCTTCGGCTCGTCGACCCACATGGACTGCACGACCTCGAAGGCACCGGCGAAGAAGGCTGGGCTGTCCTCCTCGGCGAAGGCCATGGCCTGTTCCGGCGAGAGGCTGAAGCTGTCGCTGCCTTCGTCATAGTCGACATAGCCGGCCGAGGCCTGGCCGGCGAGCCACTCGCGCACATAGCGTTCCTTGAGGCCGGTCTTGTCCGCCAGTTGCTGGGACGTGACGGGCTCGCCGTCGCCCATCGCCTTGTAGAGGCCGAGCTGGTCGCCCAGCACGATCAGGGCGCCGGTGATGGAGGCTCCGACGTCACCGACGAGACGCCCCACCAGGACATCGAGTTTTTCAGGGTCGGCAGCACGCATGGCCATGCTCCTCGGATTCGGGCGTGGCCGGTGCCGTGTCGCGATCCGGCTCGACGCCATCGCGGAAATGAGGACGCTAAACCTGCGCCGGTCGCTGTCAACGGGGCGAAGTCGGACCCCGCGTCTCGTCGCTGCCGGCAAGCCATTCGGGCCCGAGCCGTGGCAGGTTCGGGTCACGCCGCGCGGTCTCGATCACGCTGTCGAGCAGACCCGGGAAACGCTGGTTCAGCTCGTCGCGCCGGATGCTGAGATAGCGCGACGTCCCCTCCACCCGCATGCGGGTGATGCCGGCCTCGCGCAGCTTGGCGAAGTGGTAGGACAAGAGCGAGGGCGAGGCAAAGGCGGTGAAATGGCTGCAGCGCGCCTTGTCGACCTCGCTGACGTCGGAGAGCGCGACGAGGATGCCGAGCCGGATCGGATCGGCGAGCGCCGCGAACACGTCGGCGGGCGCGACATCCTCGATATCGGGATGGAAGACCGGCTTCATGACCTTCGAGATAGGCGATGCCGTCGCTCCTGACAATATTCAACATTCATTGAAATTACCCTTGCGCACAATGATCGGCGATCTTAAAATTCAACGATCATTGAAATTTTGAAGCTCGCCTTCGAAACAGCGATCATCCGCAAGGATCATTCCCATGGATACGCGCCTTCTTTCCCTCGCCGGCGGCGCCTTCGCCATCGGCACGGGCAGCCTGATCGTCACCGGCATCCTGCCCCATCTCGCCAGCGGCCTGAACGTTTCGGTCGACACCGCCGGCCTGCTCATCTCGATCTTCGCCCTCGCCTATGCGATCGGCTCTCCCGTTTTCTCGACCCTGCTCGGCGACGCCGACCGCAAGCTGGTGCTCACCGGCGCGATGACGGTGTTCGGCCTCGCCAATCTCGGCGCCGCCTTCGCCAGCGATTTCTGGGTGGTGATGGCCGCCCGGATCGTGATGGCGCTTTCAGCCGGCGTCTTCATGCCGGCAGCGAACGCCGTCGCGGTGGCGGTATCCGCTCCGGAGCGGCGCGGCCGCGCCATCGCCCTCGTCACCGGCGGCATGACCGTCTCACTGATTCTCGGCATTCCGATCGGCACCGCGGTCGTCGGCTTTGGCGGCTGGCATCTCGCCTTCCTGATCGTGACGCTGTTCAGCGTGCTTTCGCTGGCGGGCCTGCTCGTCAAGCTGCCGAGGGGCCTGCCGCGCGGCACCAACACCCTGCGCGAGCGCCTGCAGGTCGCGGGCCGCGGCGATGTGCTGCTGGCGCTGGCCACGACCATGCTGTGGACCACCGGCGCCTTCGTTCTCTACACCTATATCGCGCCCTTCCTGACCAACCACGCCGGCATCGCCGGGCCCTGGCTCGCCGCGACGCTCGTCGTCTCCGGCGTCGGCTCCGCCATCGGCAACCAGCTCGGCGGCATCGCCAGCGACCGCTTCGGCCCCGAGCGCACGCTGACCGTCGTGCTGACCGTGCTGGCCGCGGCGCTGCTCACCGCCTCGCTCATCGCCGTAAGCCTGCCGCCGGCACTGGCGATCTGGCCAATCCCCTTCGTGCTGCTGATCTGGAGCGCGGCGGGCTGGGCCGGCCATCCCTCGCAGATGTCGCGCCTCGCTGCGATGGCGCCGGATGCCGCCGTCGTCGCGCTCTCGCTCAACGCCTCGGCGCTCTATTTCGGCATCGCGGCCGGCGCCGCGCTCGGCCAGCAGGTCATGCGCCATGCCGGCACCTGGCCGCTCGGTTTCGTCGGCGCCGCCTGCGAGATCGCGGCGCTCGCCGTGCTGTTCATCGCCATGCGGCGCAAACGCCGAGCGCCTCGACCACTTGAGATCGATCTCGCCATTCCGGCAGCACGGCCTGTGCGTTGAACAGGGCGGCGAGCGCTTTTAGCTTCCTTCCGTCGCCTTGCCCGTCTATAGCGAGCGCCTAGCATTCAATCAGACGCTCGCCTCGCCTCCGCTCGACTGATCGGACCGGCCTTGCGCGCGCCTGCCCAAGACCGGTCGAGATCATGCCCAAGCGCACAGACATCAAGTCCATCCTGATCATCGGCGCCGGCCCCATCATCATCGGACAGGCCTGCGAGTTCGACTATTCCGGCACCCAGGCCTGCAAGACGCTGAAGGCCGAGGGCTACCGCATCATCCTCGTCAACTCGAACCCGGCCACGATCATGACCGATCCGGAGCTGGCCGATGCGACCTATGTCGAGCCGATCACGCCGGAGATCGTCGCCAAGATCATCGAGAAGGAGCGCCCCGACGCACTCCTGCCCACCATGGGCGGCCAGACGGCGCTGAACTGCGCGCTCTCGCTCAAGAAGATGGGCGTGCTGGACAAGTTCGGCGTCGAGATGATCGGCGCCACCGCCGAGGCCATCGACAAGGCCGAGGACCGCGAGCTCTTCCGCGAGGCGATGACCAAGATCGGCCTTGACACCCCGCGCTCGCATCACATCAAGACGCTCGGCCAGGCGCTCGACGCGCTCGAGGACATCGGTCTTCCCGCCATCATCCGCCCCTCCTTCACCATGGGCGGCACCGGCGGCGGCATCGCCTACAACAAGGGCGAGTTCATCGACATCGTCGAGCGCGGCATCGACGCCTCCCCGACCAGCGAGGTCCTCATCGAGGAGAGCGTGCTGGGCTGGAAGGAATACGAGATGGAGGTTGTCCGGGATAAGAAGGACAACTGCATCATCATCTGCTCGATCGAGAACTTCGATCCAATGGGCGTCCACACCGGCGATTCGATCACTGTCGCCCCGGCCCTGACGCTGACCGACAAGGAATACCAGATCATGCGCGACGCCTCGCTGGCGGTGCTGCGCGAGATCGGCGTCGAGACCGGCGGCAGCAATGTTCAATTTGCGATCGATCCCGCCACAGGGCGCATGATCGTCATCGAGATGAACCCGCGCGTCTCGCGCTCGTCAGCTCTTGCGTCGAAGGCGACCGGCTTCCCGATCGCCAAGGTCGCGGCAAGGCTCGCTGTCGGCTACACGCTCGACGAGATCGAAAACGACATCACCGGCGGCGCGACGCCCGCCTCCTTCGAGCCGACGATCGACTACGTCGTCACCAAGATTCCGCGCTTCGCCTTCGAGAAGTTCCCGGGTTCCGAGCCGACCCTGACCACGGCGATGAAATCGGTCGGCGAAGCCATGGCGATCGGCCGCACCTTCCAGGAGTCGCTGCAGAAGGCGCTGCGCTCGCTGGAAACGGGTCTGGACGGGCTCGACGAGATCGAGATCGAGGGCTTCGGCCATGGCGACGACCGCAACGCCATCAAGGCGGCGATCTCGACGCCGACGCCGGACCGCATCCTGCATGTCGCCCAGGCCATGCGCTTCGGCTTCAGCGACGAGGAGATCCACGAGAGCTGCAAGATCGATCCGTGGTTCCTCGCCCAGATGCGCGACATCGTCGAGACCGAGGAGAAGATCCGCAAGTTCGGCCTGCCGCAGACGCCGGGCGCCTTCCGCCAGATCAAGGCGATGGGCTTCTCCGACAAGCGCCTCGCCGCCGTTTCGGCCAAGACCGAGGCCGAGGTCAGGGCCCTGCGCAAGTCCCTCGACGTCCGCCCCGTCTACAAGCGCATCGACACCTGCGCAGCCGAGTTCGCCTCGCCGACGGCCTATATGTATTCGAGCTACGCCATGCCCTTCGCCGGCAAGGCGGCGGACGAGGCCAACCCGTCCGACCGCAAGAAGGTCGTCATTCTCGGCGGCGGGCCGAACCGCATCGGCCAGGGCATCGAGTTCGACTATTGCTGCTGCCACGCCTGCTACGCCCTGCGCGACGCCGGCTACGAGACCATCATGGTCAACTGCAACCCGGAGACGGTCTCGACCGACTACGACACCTCGGACCGGCTCTATTTCGAGCCTCTGACCGCCGAGGACGTGCTCGAGATCCTCGACACCGAGAAGCAGAACGGCACGCTGCTCGGCGTCATCGTTCAGTTCGGCGGCCAGACCCCGCTGAAGCTGGCGAATGCGCTGGAAGAAGCGGGCATCCCGATCCTCGGCACCTCGCCGGACATGATCGACCTCGCCGAGGATCGTGACCGCTTCAAGCGCCTGCTCGACAAGCTGCACCTGAAGCAGCCGAAGAATGGCATTGCCTATTCGGTCGAGCAGTCCCGCATCATTGCCGGCGAGCTCGGCCTGCCCTTCGTCGTCCGCCCCTCCTATGTGCTCGGCGGTCGCGCCATGGCGATCATCCGCGACGAGGTGATGTTCGAGGACTATCTGCTTGGCACCCTGCCCTCGCTGATCCCCTCCGAGGTCAAGGCCAAGTACCCGAACGACAAGACCGGCCAGATCAACACCGTCCTCGGCAAGAACCCGCTGCTGTTCGACCGCTACCTGTCGGACGCGATCGAGGTCGATGTCGACTGCCTCTGCGACGGCAAGGACGTCTTCGTCGCCGGGATCATGGAGCATATCGAGGAAGCCGGCATCCATTCCGGCGATTCGGCCTGCTCGCTGCCCCCCCGCTCGCTCTCCCCGGCGACGATCGCCGAGCTGGAGCGCCAGACCAAGGCGATGGCGCTCGCGCTCGATGTCGGCGGCCTGATGAACGTGCAATACGCCATCAAGGACGGTGATATCTACGTCCTCGAGGTCAATCCGCGCGCCTCGCGCACGGTGCCCTTCGTCGCCAAGGTCATCGGCCAGCCGATCGCCAAGATCGCCGCCCGCGTCATGGCCGGCGAGGCGCTGGCAAGCTTCGGCCTGAAGCCCGCGAAACTCGACCATGTCGGCGTCAAGGAAGCCGTCTTCCCCTTTGCGCGCTTCCCCGGCGTCGACGTGCTGCTCGGGCCCGAGATGCGCTCGACCGGCGAGGTCATCGGTCTCGACCGCTCTTTCGACACCGCCTTCGCCAAGAGCCAGCTCGGCGCCGGCTCCAAGGTGCCGGTCAAGGGCACGGTCTTCGTCTCGGTTCGCGATGACGACAAGCCGCGCATCGTTCCGGCGGTGCGCATCCTCGCCGATCTCGGCTTCCGCATCGTCGCGACCGGCGGCACCCTGCGCCTGCTGCAGGAGCAAGGCATCGAGGCCGCGCGGATCAACAAGGTTCTGGAAGGCCGGCCGCATGTCGTCGACGCGATCAAGAATGGCGAGATTCAGCTGATCTTCAACACCACCGAGGGTCCACAGGCGCTTGCAGATTCCCGCTCCCTTCGCCGAACGGCCCTCTTGCACAAGGTGCCCTATTATACCACCTTGGCCGGAGCGATCGCAGCAGCGGAGGGCATCAAGGCCTATTGCAGCGGCGATCTCGAAGTACGATCGTTGCAGTCATACTTCGAACGCGCGGCCTGACCGGCTGTTCGCGGCGAAGTTTAAGGGTTGAGCGGAAGCGCGGAGGCGCCGGCGGCCGAGATGCTGCCGGCGAACCGCGTTTTCGGGGCTTTATGGGACGGAAAGAATGGAAAAGGTTCCGATGACCGTGAGCGGCTTCGCCGCTTTGGAGGTGGAGCTGAAGCACCGCCAGCAGGTCGAGCGTCAGCGCATCATCACCGCGATCTCCGAGGCGCGCGCGCTCGGCGACCTGTCGGAGAACGCCGAGTATCACGCGGCGAAAGAGGCGCAGTCGCTGAACGAGGGCCGGATTCTGGAACTCGAATCGCTGATTGGCCGCGCCGACATCATCGATGTCAGCAAGCTCGGCGGCGACACGATCAAGTTCGGCGCCACCGTCAAGCTGATCGACGACGATACCGAGGAAGAGAAGAGCTACCAGATCGTCGGCGAGCCGGAATCGGACGTCAGGTCCGGCAAGGTCTCGATCGGCTCGCCGATCGCGCGCGCGCTGATCGGCAAGAAGGTCGGCGACTCCGTCCAGGTCAACACGCCCGGCGGCGGCAAGTCCTATGAGGTCGTCAGCATCGCCTTCGGCTGAGGTCGGCGTCCTCCGCAGACAGCACCATGCCCGCCCTCGTGGCGGGCATTCGTGTTTCGGGCATCGCCGGCCAGGCGATATAGCATCTCCGCGATTCTGAGAAACGCGGAAATGCGCCGGATCGAGCGGTCTTTTGACGGAACCACGCCGTCATTCCGGGCTTGACCCGGAATCCATCGAAGGGCTCCGGCGCCTTACGATGGATTCCGGATCGGCGCCGCTGACGCGGCTTGTCCGGAATGACGGCGTGTTTCGATACGAAGATGAGGCGCGGGCGCGCGGCCATGGAACTATCGCAGCCGCGCGCCTACATTGAAGACGCAAGCCTTTGGAGACCCCGGCCATGATGACGCGTCGACTTGTTCTGGCTTCCTCGCTCGGTGCCGCGGCGTTCACTCTCGTCCCCGGCATTGCCGCCGCTCAAGTGCCGATCGGCTCGATCAAGATCCAGTTCTTGCCAGCCGTGACCCACGCCTGGGGCGCGAATGTTGCGATCGTCAGGAGCGAACTCGAACGCACGCTGATCGACCTGCTCGGTCCGTCGCTGCAGCGCGGCGCCGGTACGCATCTCGTCGTCAACGTCAGCAAGATCTGGCTGGCGAGCTATGCCGGCGGTGGCGGCGGCGGCAAGCCGTCCGATGGCGGGGGCGCTAATGACTATCTCGAAAGCACGGCGACGCTCTACGATCGCGGCAACCGAGAGCTCGCCAGCTATCCGATCATGTCGACGGAGCTCTCCGGCGGGGCCGGCGCCTGGTATCGGCCGGACATCGATCAGCTTCGCCTGAGGGCGCTCGCCCGCAACAACGCCTACTGGATCAAGCGCTATATCGGCTGAGCGCTCAAAGCCCGTCGAAACTCGCTGTGGTGAGTCGGATGGCGGCGTTTTTGAGAACCGGAGCGCAGCGGATATCGGTCCGTGAGCACCGGAAGCGCAGAAAGCGCCGTCAGATGGCCGCCGCAGTAGAGTTTCGAGATGGGCTCTCAGCCGAAAGGCACGATCGGCTCGTCCTTGACCCGGTCGAGGGCGAGCGCGGTACGGACGTTGCGGACATTCGGCATGGCCGTGAGTTCCGACACGAAGTCCTGAAAGGCCTTCAGGTCCGGCGCCACGCATTTCAGCGCGAAGTCGATGTCACCCGAGAGCGTCCAGCATTCGCGCACCGTGGCCCATTCGCGGATGCGGCCCTGGAAGGCCGCGAGATCGGCTTCGGCCTGGCTCGCCAGATGCACGAAGGCGAAGCAGACCACCTCATAGCCCAGCTTTCGCTCGTCGAGATCGGCGTGGTAGCCGCGGATCAGCCCGGCTTCCTCCAATGCCCGGACGCGGCGCAGGCAGGGCGGTGGCGAGATGCCGACGCGGCTGGCGAGCTCGACATTGGTCATGCGCCCATCGGCCTGGAGCTCGCGCAGGATGCGCAGGTCGATATCGTCGAGTTTCGGACGCACGAATATCCCCAAAAGGCAAAAATATCCTCGAAGAAGAGCCGCGCTGGTGTAGACGGCAGTGACGGGCGATACAAGGCGCATGCCGCAGACGCAGACAGCCATGCACGAAAATCCGACGCCGACCGTCTGGGTCCTGAGCGACGGCAAGGCCGGCGACGAATTGCAGTGCCTCGGCGTGGCCGAACGGCTGGGCGTCGTTCCGGAAATCCGCCGGGTGAAGCCACGCCGGCTATGGACTTGGCTGATGCCGCGCGGCCCGATCGATCCACGCGAGGCGCCAGACCGGCCTGGGAGCCCCCTCAGCCCGCCCTTCCCGGAGATCGCGATCGCCTCGGGGCGGCGTGCCGTCGCCTATCTGCGGACGCTCAAGAAAGTTTCGAACGGCGCGACCTATACCGTCTTCCTCAAGGACCCGCTCACCGGCCCCGGCACCGCGGACCTGATCTGGGTGGCCGGACATGACCGGCTGCGCGGCGACAATGTCCTCGTCACCACCACCTCCCCTCATCGCCTGACACCAGAGAAGCTCGCCGCCGCGCGCGCTGCGCCACCCGCAGCCCTCGCCGGCCTGCCACGTCCGCGCGTCGCGGTGCTGGTCGGTGGAGACAGCCGCCACCACCGTTTCACGCCGGCTGACATCGAGCGCTTCGCCGGGCAACTCGACGATCTGGCACAGTCAGGCGCGTCCCTGATCGGTTCGCCCTCCCGGCGCACCTCCCCCGCATTGGCCGCCGCCGTCGCAGCCGTCTTCGCCCGGAACCGTGGCTGGTGGTGGGACGGCTCGGGCGAGAATCCCTATCTCGCTCTGCTCGCCAATGCCGACGCCATCGTCGCGACCGCCGATTCCACCAACATGATCGGCGAGGCCACCGCGACGGGCGCACCGATCCTGGTGTTCGAGCCGCAAGGGGGCCATCCCAAGATCGCGGCGCTGATCCAGGCCCTGGAGCGCCAAGGCGTTGTGCATCGCTTCTGTGGACGCCTTGAAGGTGAAGGCTACCAGCCGATAGACTCCACGCCCGTCATCGCCGATGCGATACGGCAGGGCTGGCAGCGCCACCGGGCCGCTTTGCGGCTGGGCGCTGCTTGAGCCCGATGGCTCTTGTTTCGGCGCCGCGCCGCCGTATGTGACGGATCGAAGCTGCGGCTCTCGCCCGCAGGAGAGGAATGGAGACGATGGCCCACACCCACGCCCGCGTCATGATCATCGGCTCCGGCCCGGCCGGCTACACTGCGGCGATCTACGCTGCCCGCGCCATGCTGGAGCCGGTGCTGATCTCCGGCCTGCAGGCCGGTGGCCAGCTGATGATCACCACCGATGTCGAGAACTACCCCGGCTTCGCCGACGTGATCCAGGGCCCCTGGCTGATGGAGCAGATGCGTGCTCAGGCCGAGCACATGGGCACGAAGATGGTCTCCGACCACATCGCCCGCGTCGACCTCTCGCAGCGCCCCTTTCGTTTGTGGGGCGATGGCGGCGAGACCTATTCCTGCGACGCGCTGATCATCGCGACCGGCGCTCAGGCAAAGTGGCTTGGCCTTCCCTCCGAGCAGACCTTCCAGGGCTTCGGCGTCTCGGCCTGCGCCACCTGCGACGGCTTCTTCTTCCGGAACAAGGAGGTCGTGGTCGTCGGCGGCGGCAACACGGCGGTCGAGGAGGCGCTCTACCTCGCCAATCTCGCGAGCAAGGTCACGCTGGTCCATCGCCGCGATCATCTGCGCGCCGAGCGCGTGACGCAGGAGCGCCTGTTCAAGCATCCGAAGATCGAGGTGATCTGGGACAGCGCCATCGCCGAGATCTGCGGCGGCACGCAGCCGCCGAATGTCACGCATCTGCGCCTGACCAACACCAAGACCGGCGCGGTGAGCGAGCTGAAGGCCGACGGCGTCTTCATCGCGATCGGCCACAAGCCGGCGACCGAGCTCTTCGCCGACCAGCTCACCATGCGTGAATCCGGCTACATCGATGTCGAGCCCGGCACGACTCGCACGAACGTCCCGGGCGTCTTCGCGGCCGGCGACGTCACCGACGAGCACTATCGCCAGGCCGTCACGGCGGCCGGCCTGGGCTGCATGGCCGCCCTCGACGCAGAGCGCTGGCTCGCCGCCAGCGAACTCGACCAGCGGGAAGCGGCTGAATAGCCGCCTTTTCCGCACTCATCACCGAAGCTGATGGGATTTGTAACCAGATTAAGTACGGATAATGGGCGACATTTGTCACACGGACATTGACGCACGAACTCTTTATCCCCCATCATGCATAAAACGCATAGCGGGGGAAGCGCGGTGGATTGGGACCGCATTAGAATATTTTATACGGTCGCGGAGTCAGGCAGTTTTACCAAGGCTGGCGATGTTCTCGGCTTAAGTCAATCGGCCGTCAGCCGGCAGATCGGGGCGCTCGAGCGGGAGCTGCGCGCACCGCTGTTCCATCGGCATACGCGGGGTCTGATCCTCACCGAGCAGGGCGAGTTGCTCTGGCGCGCCGCGCGCGAGATGACGCAGCGCCTGGAGCGGACCCGCTCGCAGCTTTCGGAGACGCGCGAGCATCCGTCCGGCGAGCTCAAGGTCACCGCGACGCGCGGTCTCGGCGGCCACTGGCTGACTCCGCGCCTCGCCGAGTTCATGGATCTTTACCCGGACATCCGGGTCGAGCTCATCCTCACGGATGAGGAGCTCGACCTGTCGATGCGCGAGGCCGACATCGCGATCCGCCTGCGCCAGCCGCAGCAGCCGGACCTTATCCAGCGCAAGCTCTTCACGGTGCACTTCCACGTCTACGCTTCGCCGGCCTATGTGAAGCGCTTCGGCGAGCCGAAGACCTATGACGATCTGGACAACCATCGCATCCTCTCCTTCGGCGGCACCTCGCCCTCCTATCTGACGGCAGTGCACTGGCTCGGCACGATGGGGCGAGACCAGCGCAACCCGCGGCCGATCCACCTGACGGTGAACAACATCACCGCCATGAAGCGCGCAGTCGATTCGGGCGCAGGCATCGCCGTGTTGCCGGATTATCTGATCGAGACCGGCTCCCCGCTCGTGCAGCTGATGCGCGAGACCGAGATGCCGCAGCTTGAAAGCTATCTGGTCTATCCGGAAGAGATGAAGTCGGTCGCCCGCGTCCAGGTCTTCCGCGACTTCCTGATCCAGAAGGCCCAGCGCTGGACCTACTGACGCCGAACCCTAGCATCGGACCGAAAAGTGGAATCCACTTTTCGGAACAATTCGATGCGATAACAAAAGCATAGATCGCCGTTATCGCGTCCGATAGGACGCGCGGCGATCGAGTGCACGCGATACGGCTTTGAATCGGGCGCCCATGGCGCCCGTTTTCAATTCTGGCAACATTGTGACCAGCGATGCGCAATCCATGCGCAAATCCGCACACCGAAGCGTCCCTCAGACTCAGAGGGGGCGCAAACACCCGGCGAAACCGGACGAAACAGCCTCGCCAGCTAAGCTTGACCTTGCAATGAATGCATATTTCTCAATCATTTAAGCTCAAATTCGTACCATTTGCCACTATCGCATGCAATCTACGCATGGCGGCCCCAAACTATGCTGCATTGCAAAACGGCAGGCCATGCTCAATATTGTGCTCACGGTTGTTCGGAACGGGCTCCGCAATCTCCTCCCGGCGTTGAGTTCGTTTCAGCCGTTCCCCTCTGAGATGTTTGGCGGTTTCGCCAGATGTTTCAAACTTTCAAGGCCGGCTCCCCTCGGGGACGCCGGCCCTTTTTTTTTGCCCCGACGCCGGCCATAAAAAAGGCGCCGCCCGGCAAGGCGACGCCCGAAAATGCATGGCTGTGGGACGCGCTGGCCCGTCAGGCCGCGAGCTTGCCGGCGATCTTCGCGAAATTGTCGAGGAAGCCCTGCAGGAAGGCCCGCGTCCGCTCGACAGTGATGTTATGCTCGGCGTCGACCAGATCATCCTTGAAGGTGATGAAGACCTGCCCGCCGACCACGACGCCGGCGATATTGCTTAGGATCATGCGCAGTTGCTGCTGCGAGACCGCCGTGCCGACCGCGCCGCCGCTGGTGCCCGTCACAGCCACGGTCTTGTTCGCCCAGGAGTTCTGGCCATGGGGCCGCGAGGCCCAGTCGATGGCGTTCTTGAGCACGGCGGGGATCGAGCGGTTGTGTTCCGGCGTCACGATCAGGATCGCGTCGGCCGCCTCGATTTCGCGCTTCAGCCGCAGCGTCGACTCCGGCCGGTTCGGCTCCAGATCCTGATTGAACATCGGCAGGTCGTCGATCTGGACGAAGGACGCGTCGAAAGCGTTCGCTCCCAGCTTCACCAGCGCCTGGGCCAGCTTGCGATTGATCGAGTCGCGACGGTTGCTGCCCACGATGACGGCGAGCTTGAGTTTGGCCATGATATCCCTCGAAGAAGCGTGGAAAGGCCGAAACAGTAGCGGCCCCTGCGCGCGCCTCGCAAGCAACCACGCTGCAAGCGCGCTATAGCATCGGACCGAAAAATGGAATCCACTTTTCGGAAGAATCCGATGCGATAACAAATGCATAGATCACCGTTATCGCGTCCGATAGGACGTGCGGCGATCTATTGCGCGATTTCAAGAAAAACAGGTGATTGCGCGGCTCAGCTTCGGGCAGGTCGTGCCGCAAGCGGCAGCGCCCCGAACAGGCTGGGCTCGGCACTGGTGCGCGCTTTCTCGATCGTCAGGATCCTGAGCTTGGTCTCGACGCCGCCATCGGCCGAGAAGCCGCCCGTCTTGCCGCCGGCCGCCAGCACGCGGTGGCAGGGCACGATGATCGGCCAGGGGTTCTGGCCGAGCGCGACGCCGACCGCCCGCGCCGCGCCGGGCTCGCCGATGCGCTGCGCCACTTCGCCATAGGTGAGCGTCTCCCCCGGCGGGATGGAGCGCGCGACCTCATAGACCTTGCGGTTGAAGTCGGAAACAGTCTCCAGCGCAACCGGCAGATGGGCGAGATCGCGCTTCTCGCCCTCGAACAGCGCCCGGATGCCGGCCACGGCCTCGGCGACGAACCCGATCGCCTCGGCCTCGTCAGCCTCCGGATAGCGCCGCGCCAGTCGCCTGCGCGCCGTATCCTCATCGCGTTCGGGCAATTGCGCGCCGATGAAGCGCTCGCCCTCCCAGATCAGCGCGCAGCTGCCGATCGCGGTGTCGAAGAGATGGAAATGCTGGGTGGCCATGGGCGACTCATGTCGTTCCAACTACATGGTGGCTGCACGCTACCATGGCCCGGCGAGGCTTGGGCACCCGAAACCTGCTTCCCCTCACATGAACAGGGGCTCGTTCTCCAACCCCTTGTAGAGTCCGGCGACCTGCTCGCCATAGCCATTGTAGATCAGCGTCGGGCGCCGGTCGCGCGAGCCCAGCACCTGCTCGCTCGCCTGGCTCCAGCGCGGATGCGGCACGGCCGGGTTCACATTGGCCCAGAAGCCGTACTCCGAGGCCTGGAGCCCCTCCCAGAAGGTCTTCGGCCGCTCGGCGACGAAGCTGATCTTGCGGATCGATTTCACCGACTTGAAGCCGTACTTCCACGGCGTGATCAGCCGGATCGGCGCACCGTGCTGCGTCGGCAGGGGCTTGCCATAGATGCCGGTCACCAGAAGCGGCAATTCGTTTGTCGCCTCCGCGATCGTCAGCCCCTCGGTATAGGGCCAGGGATACCAGCGCTGCCCCTGGCCGGGCGCGACCCGCGGGTTGAGGAAGGTCTCGAAGCGAATGTATTTCGCGCCCGAGAGCGGTTTGGCGAATGCAACGAAGGATTTGAGCGGGATGCCCGTCCAGGGCACCGCCATCGCCCAGGCCTCGACGCAGCGGAATCGGTAGAGCCGCTCTTCCAGCGGCAGCTTGCGCACGAGCTCGTCGAAGTCGATCTCGAAGGGCTTCTCGACCAGGCCATCGACCTGAACACTCCAGGGCCGCGTCGCGAGCCGGCGCGAGGCATCGACGATGTCCTTCGACATGCCGAACTCGTAGAAGTTGTTGTAGTTCGCCGCGTCCTCCGCCTTGGTCAGCGGCACGTCGAGCTTGTAGGCCTCGTTGCGCTTGGCGGGGTAGAGATCGAGCGTCGGATCGGGCGCCTCCGCTGCCGCGAGGCCAGGCCATGCCGCCCCCGCGATCAACCCCGCTCCCGCGCTCATCAACTGGCGGCGGTTGAGGAACACGCTCTCCGGCGTGGCTTCGGCTTCCGGCATTTCCCAGCCGGCACGGCGCTTGATCAGCATGACGGACATACTCCGCTTTCGCTAGATCGCCGCGCGTCCGTTCGGACGCGACAACGGTGATCTACCGATTTGTTATCGCATCGGATTCTTCCGAAAAGTGGATTCCACTTTTCGGTCCGATGCTATGGCCGCTGTTAGGCCATGAAAGCGGAGTCACGGCAATTCACGAGGGGGAGAGGCGGCTCGGCCTGTCCCCTCTCCCCTTGCGGGAGAGGGTTAGGGTGAGGGGTCGCGCAACGTTGATCGCGAGCCGAACACCCAAACGGCAAGACCTGCGCGACCCCTCATCCGGCCCTTCGGGCCACCTTCTCCCACAAGGGGAGAAGGAAGGGCGTCAGCCGCGCGCTTCGAGCGCCTTGATGATCGCGGCGCCCATCTCGCTGGTCGAGACCGCGTTCGCGCCGGGCACGGCGATGTCCTTGGTGCGGGTGCCGGAGCCGAGCACGTCGGCGATCGCGCCTTCGAGGCGGTCCGCCGCCTCGCCCGCGCCGAAGGAATAGCGCAGCGCCATGGCGAAGGAGCCGATCATCGCGATCGGGTTGGCGAGGCCCTTGCCGGCGATGTCCGGCGCCGAGCCATGGACGGGCTCGTAGAGCGCCTTGCGTTTGCCGGTCGCGGGATCTTCCGCGCCGAGCGAAGCGGAGGGCAGCATGCCGAGCGAGCCGGTCAGCATCGCCGCGACGTCGGAGAGGATGTCGCCGAACAGGTTGTCGCAGACGATGACGTCGTACTGCTTCGGCCAGCGCACGAGCTGCATGGCGCAGTTGTCGGCAAGCACATGCTCGAGTTCGACATCCTTGTACTCGGCAGCGTGCAGCGCGGTGACCGTCTGCTTCCAGAGCACGCCGGTCTTCATGACGTTGTGCTTCTCGGCCGAGGAGACCTTGTTGCGGCGGGTGCGCGCCAGCTCGAAGGCGACGCGGCAGATGCGCTCGATTTCCGGCGTGGTGTAGAGCTGGGTGTCGACGCCGCGCTTGGAGCCGTCCTCCAGCGTGACGATCTCCTTCGGCTCGCCGAAATAGACGCCGCCGGTAAGCTCGCGCACGATCAGGATGTCGAGCCCCTCGACAACCTCCGGCTTGAGCGAGGAGGCCGAAGCCAGCGCCGGGTAGCAGATCGCCGGGCGCAGATTCGCGAAGAGGCCGAGTTCCTTGCGCAGGCGCAGCAGGCCGGCTTCCGGGCGATGCTGATAGGGCACATCCGCCCATTTCGGGCCGCCGACCGCGCCGAACAGCACGGCGTCGGCGTCCTGGGCGAGCTTCATGTCGCCTTCGGAGATCGCCGCCTTGTGCGCGTCATAGGCCGCGCCGCCGACCAGGCCCTTCTCGATCTCGAACGAGGCGAGGCCCTGCTTGCCGAACCAGGACACGATCTGCTCGACCTGGTCCATCACCTCGGGGCCGATGCCGTCGCCGGGGAGCAGCAGGAGCTTGTGGGTCGCCATGGTCGTTGCCTCGCGCTTGGTCGTGAACCGTACCGGTTTCCGGTCTTGCGGCGGTGCTTACGGTTGGAACCGTGACGACGCAAGCGCCAGGCGTGCGAAGCCGGCGCATGGCGGACCATGCGCCGGCGCCGGGAGCGATGCTCAGGCCTTCTTTTCCATGTTCCAGAAGAACTGGACCGGCGAGAGCACCATGCCGGTGAGGCTCTTGCGATAGGCCATCGGCTGCTGCACCAACCCGGCGGGGGCATAAGGCACGGTCTCGAAGGCGCGCTTCTCGATCGCTGCGGCCAGCTCCTTCTGCTTGCCGGCGTCGGGCGTCGCGATCCACTGGTCGCGCAAGCCTTCCAGCGTCGGATCATCCGGCCAGCCGAACCAGGCGGCCGCACCATTGGCGCGCACCAGCGGATGCAGCGCCGGGTTGAGCACGTCGGCGCCGGACCAGAGCGTGTGGAACACCGACCAGCCGCCCTGCTCCGGCCCGCCGCGATTGGAGCGGCGGCCGATGAAGCTCGCCCAGTCGGTCGCGACAAGATCGACGTTCATCCCGAGCTTCTTCAGCAGCTGCTCGGTGACGAGGCACTGGTTGTAGGCGATCGGCTGGTCGGCCGGCGCGAGCAGCACGACCTTCTCGTTCTTGTAGCCAGCCTCCTGCAGCATCGCCTTGCCGCGCTCGAGATTGTTGCCGAGCGCCTCGGCGCCCCCTGCTCCGGTCGACATCGGCGAGCCCGGCGTGAAGAAGGTCTTGCAGTCCTGGTAATAGGCCTTGTCGCCGACGACCGCCTCCATGTAGTCGGCCTGGTTGAGCGCCATCATCACCGCGCGCCGGACGCCCGGATTGTTGAAGGGCGGCTGCAGGTGGTTGAAGCGCATCAGCAGGATCAGCCCGAGCGGCACGTTGGTGATCGTGATCTCGCTGTTCCCCTTGAGCACCGGCAGAAGATCGACCGGCGGCTGCTCGTACCAGTCGACCTCGCCCTGCATGAGCGCGCCGACGGCGGCTGAAGCCTCGGTCAGGGCGAGCCACTCGATCCGGTCGATCTTGGCGACCTTGCCGCCCGCGGCCCAGGAGGGGGCCTCCTCGCGCGGCTTGTACTTGGCGAAGCGCTCGTAGATCGCGTTCTGGCCGGGAATCCACTGCTTTTCCTGGAAGCGCCAGGGGCCGGAACCGATCGCCTCGGTCAGCGGCTTCGACGGATCGCCGGAGGCGACCCGCTCCGGCATGACGAAGGGCACGTTGGAGGAGAGCTTGCCGAGCGCGGCCGGCAGCATCGGGAAGGGCTTCTTCAGCCGCACCGCGAACGTGCGGGGGTCGACGACGTCATAGCCCTCGACGAAGGTGGCGAAGGTCTGCCCGAAGGCATCGCGCGCCGACCAGCGCTTGATCGAGGCGATGCAGTCCTGCGCCCGCACCGGCTGGTCGTCGTGGAAGGTCAGGCCGTCGCGCAGGTGGAAGGTCCAGCGCAGCCCGTCCGGAGCGGTCTCCCAGCTCTGCACCATCTGCGGCTGGATGCCGAACTGCGCATCCGTCGCGAACAGCGTATCATATATCAGGTAGCCGTGATTGCGGATGACATAGCTCGTCGCCACGATCGGATCGAGCGAAGGCAGCGGCGTCGACGGAATGAAGCGCAGCATCCCGGCACGCGCCTGGGCAAAGCTCTTCGGCGCCATGAAGGCCGAACTAGCCAGTGCGGCCGTCCCTTTCAAAAGCTTACGGCGATCAATCGGCATGGCATCATCCCTCTTGCTGCCCTCGGGCTCCTGGCGGCCCGCTCGAGTCAGGCAAGAGATATATCAGATACTCCGAGACGCCGCCATGCGGGCTCTTCGACGAAGGCTCAGACCGGCTTGAGACGTGCGGTCACCTCGATCTCGACCTTCATCTCCGGCTTGAGCAGTCCGGCGACGACATAGATGCCGGCGGCCGGGCGGATCTCGCGGAAGAATTCGCCGCAGACGGCCAGAACCGGCTCGCAATAACTGCGGTCGGTAACAAAGTACTGCGCCCGCAGGGCCTGCGACAGGGACGAGCCGGCCTCCTCCAGCACGGAGCTGATCGTGCGGAAGATGTTGCGCGCCTGCTCGGCGGCATCCTCCGGCAGCGTCATGGTCGCGTAATCGTAGCCCGTCGTACCGGAGACGAAGACGAGATCGCCGTCGATGACGGCGCGCGAATAGCCGAAGGAGCGCTCGAAGGGCGAGCCAGTGGAAATGAGGCGGCGTGTCATGTGATTGCTCCTTGTGGTCGAGCACCGGCTTCGCGAGAGTCGAAGCACGGCACCACCCGATTTCTGGAAAGGTGGCAGAGCGATCGGCCGGCCAAGGAAAATGCACCGTCATTCCGGGCGAAGCGAAGCGCAGACCCGGAATCCACTGTAGCGCGCAGCGCTCCATGATGGATTCCGGATCGGCGCCGCTCCGCGGCTTGTCCGGAATGACGGCGTGGTCTCGCCTGCGGTTAAACCCGCCCGTTCTTCAGCGCGCGCAACACCTTCTCGCCCGGCCGCCCGGTCTGGGGCATGCCGAGCTTCGCCTCGATCTCCTTGATCGCCGTCCGGGTCAGCGACCCCACCGCGCCGTCCGGCTCGCCGACATTGTAGCCGCGGGCGATCAGCAGGCGCTGCAGTTCGCGCCGCTGTTCGCGGGAAAGCGGCAGATCGTCCGTCGGCCACTCTCCCTGCACGCCCGGCCGGCCCCGCAGCCGGTCGGAGAGCAGCGAGATGGCGAGCGCGTACGAATCCGCGCCGTTATAGCTGTAAGCGGCATCATAGTTCTTGAAGACGAGGAAGGCCGGCCCGTTGCTGCCGGCCGGCATCAGCAGGCCGGCATTGCCGGTGCCGTTCAGCGGCGAGCCATCGTATTTTACGATGCCGCGCGCCGCCCATGTCGAGACCGGCTGCTTGGGATTGCGTCCAGTCGGGCCAGAATAGCCATTGGGCACGCGCACCTCGTAGCCCCAGGTCGCGCCAGTCACCCAGCCGGCCTTGGCCATGAAATTCGCGGTCGAATGCAGCGCGTCGGGAATGGAGTCGACGAGGTCGCGCCGCCCGTCACCATCGCCGTCGACGGCGAGCCTGAGATAGGTCGAGGGGATGAACTGGGTGTGGCCGAAGGCGCCGGCCCATGAACCGAAGAGCCGTTCGGGGCGCACGTCTCCGCGCTGGATGATCTGCAGCGTCGCGATCAGCTCGCCCTTGAAGAAGGCGTTGCGGCGCGGCGCGAGGCAGGCGCCGGTCGAGAGCGCCTGCACGAGCGGCATCTTGCCGCGCGCCTTGCCGAAATCGCTCTCGACGCCCCAGACCGCGGCGATGGTGTGGCGGTCGACGCCGAAGCGCTGCTCGGCCGCAGCAAGGGTCGAAGCATGCTGACGCATCATCGAGCGTCCTTCCGCCACCTTCTCCTCGTCGACCAGCGTGCCGAGATAGTCCCAGATCGGCGTCTTGAACTCCGGCTGGTTGTTCATCGCCTCGATGACCTTCATGTCCGGCTCGACGCCGGCCATGGCCCGATCGAAGGTCGCGCCCGAGACGCCCTTGGCCGCCGCTTCCGAACGGAGGCCTGCAAGGCAGGACTGGAAACTGCCCTGGGCCGAAGCCGCGGAAGCAAACAGGACGAGTGGCAAGGCCAGTTGATAGACGCGCATGGTCTCCACCGATTCGGACAGATGCTCGGGCAGGCTAGGTCGCTGTGGTTAATGGAGGTTAACCGTCGAGAATGGCGGCACGAAGAAGCGAATTCCGTTATGGGGGAGCAAACCTTCCTCCCGCGATTCGCCGCCATGTCGCCAGCCGCCATCGAGCTCCTCGGCTTTGCCGCTGCCACGCTGACCAGCCTGTGCTGGCTGCCACAGGCCTGGCGGACCATCCGCACCCGCGACACCCGTGCGATCTCGCTGTGGACGCAGGGGCTCTTTGCCGCGGGCACTGCGCTGTGGCTGAGCTATGGCATTCAGATCCTGTCCTGGCCGGTCATCACCGCCAATGCGCTGACGCTCCTACTCGTCCTGATCATCCTCACCATGAAGCTCCGCTTCGGCTGACGGCCGGAACAGCAGCGCCGAACACCCGTCATCTGCCGTCGCGAAGAAAGCTCCCGGCATGCCCTCCCTGAGCCTCGCCCATATCCTGCCGATCGTGATGCTGTTCGGCTCGAACATCTTCATGACCTTCGCCTGGTACGGACATCTGAGCTACAAGAGCACCGCGATCTGGCTCGCCATCCTCGCAAGCTGGATGATCGCCCTGCCGGAATACATGCTGGCGGTCCCGGGCAACCGCATCGGCTCCGCCGTCTATTCGGCAGCGGAACTCAAGACGCTGCAGGAAGTCGTCACCCTCACCGTCTTCGCCGGCTTCTCCGTCTTCTGGCTCAAGGAATCGCTGAGCTGGAACCACGCCATCGGCTTCGCCCTGATCGCGGCGGGGGCCTTCTTCATCTTCCACGCCAAGGGCTGAGCAGACGGCGCTTCGACCCGGCCGGCGCCTCAACCGACCAACCGACTAGGGATACCAGCCTTGAACAAGACGGCATTGATCTTCTGCGGCCTCGTGCTCACCCCGGCGGCGGCGATCGCCGGCCCAACCTGCAGCCCGAGCAGCGATACGGCCCGCATCCTCTCTGCCGCCTCGCCGGCCGCCATCCATCGCAGCTGGCAGGGCGGCAAGCAGCTCGGCTATGGCTGGTCGCTGCAGGTCGAGCGCAGCACGCGCGATGCCGCCGGCACAGAGTACTATGTCGGCGACCTCTATGATGCGAACGGTCACCTCTCGACCCGCAAGGTCTTCGCCGTCGAAAGCGAGTGGGATTGCGGGCCGTGAGAGCGGAGTTCGTTTGTAGCAGACCCGCTGCCGTCATTCCGGGGCAAGCGCGCAGCGCTTGAGCCCGGAACCCATGAACACAGGTCGCGCCAGGTGTGGCTGCTCCGGCTGCGCTTCCTTGTCTTAAACCTGTGTTCATGGGTTCCGGGCTCGCAGCTTCGCTGCGCCCCGGAATGACGGCGCCAATCGATCGCCCGGCTTCACTTCGCCGGCCGCACCCGCAGGATCTTGCCGTTATCGTCGTCGGTGAGCAGGTAGAGGAAGCCGTCCGGCCCCTGGACCACGTCGCGGATGCGCTCGCCGATCGTGGTGAGCAGCCGCTCCTCGCCGGTCACCGTCTCGCCCTGTGTCGAAAGCCGGACCAGCATCTGGCCGGCAAGCGCGCCGACGAAGAGCGAGTTCTTCCAGGCCGGCCAGACCGGTCCAGTATAGAAGGCCGCGCCGGAGGGCGCGATCGACGGATCCCAGTAGAACAGCGGCTGCTCCATGCCGGGTTTCGCCGTCCCTTCCCCGATCTTCGCACCGGAATAGTCGACGCCATAGGTGATGACCGGCCAGCCATAGTTCAGTCCGGCCTTGGGCGTGTTGATCTCGTCACCGCCGCGCGCGCCGTGCTCGGCCGTCCAGAGCCGGCCCGTTTCGGGATGCAACGCTGCGCCCTGGACGTTGCGATGGCCGATCGACCAGATTTCGGGCGCCCAACCCTGCTTCTTCGGGTTGTCGGCTGGCGCGCCGCCGTCGGGGCGGATGCGGATGACCTTGCCGAGATGATTGGCCGGGTTCTGCGCCTGGTTACGCTGGCTGTAGCGGTCCCCGACCGTAACGAAAAGCGCTCCTGTCCTGTCGAACACGAGGCGGGAGCCGAAATGCATGTTCGAGTTGATCGACGGCATCTGCCGGAAGATCACCTCGACTTGGGTCAGCGCCGTGCCTTGCTCGTTGAGGCGCCCGCGCCCGACGCTGGTGCCGCTGCCGCCCGAACGCGGCTCGACGAAGGAGAAGTAGACGAGGCGATTCTGCGCGAAGGCCGGGTCGAGCGCCAAGCCGAGCAACCCGCCCTGCCCGCGCGCCACCACGCTGGGCACGCCGGTGATCGGCCGGGAGAGTTTGCCCTCCGCATCGACGATCCTGAGCCTGCCGGGCCGTTCGGTGACGAGCTTGCGCCCGTCCGGCAGGAAGGCGAGGCCCCAGGGATGCTCCAACCCGCTGGCAACGGTCTCGACGGCGAGTTCGCCGGCGCTGGAGGGGAAGCGCTGCTGGGCCGCAGCCGTGTCCGCAATCAGTGCCGCCAGCATTCCCGCGGCGAACACCTGCCCTACAGACACAAGCCGCATCGACATCTCCCTCTCATCCTCCGCGCCCGCCAGAGATAGAAGGGAACGTCGCGGATCACCAAGCCGTTGCGACGAGCTCACGACGAAGTGAGACGATCGGTTGGCTTTCGTCCAGCGTCACATCCGCTTCCGTCACCGGCTGGCCGGCTGCGACATCGCGCTTGAGCTTGACGCCATGGGCGAGCCCGATCGGCAGCGCGCTGCAGGTTCGGCTCGCGGCCGCCGGCATCAGCCGGCCGTAGACGGTGTAGCCGCCCTCGCCGTCCAGCATCTCGCCCGCCTTGAGCGCCCGCTTGGCGACCGCGACGGCATCGCCGCGCCAGCCGCGCGTCGTGCCGGTCGGCTCGGTTCTCAGAGCTGCGTTCAGCACCGAGATCGGCAGTTCGAGGCCAATGAGATGGAAGGGCTTGTACATCGCCGCATAGCGGCCCGTCGCATCCGTCGGCAGGCCATATTGCTTGAAGCAGGCCGCGGCGTAGTCGTTCGGCGCCTTCAGCACGACATAGACGCCCCAGCGCAGGTCGCGAAAGACCGGACGCCCATCGCGCTCCAGGGAGGAGACGACCTCGACCATGCCATCGCGTTCGAGCTGGCCGCCAACCGCGCGCGGCCGCAGCACATGGGCGAGGTCATCGACGCCGCAGGGCGGGAAGGCGAGACCCGCCTCCGGCACGTCGAGCTCGCAGGCATTGGCGATCGCCGCCATCTCGATCGCGGATTTGGTGCCGTCGAGGAAGGAATTGAACATCTGCGGGTTCATGCCCGCCGCCCTCGCCGCCTCCGGCGTCAGGCCGTAATGGGTCCAGACATCGTCGGGGGTGACGTCGTGATAGGCCGGCAGGTATTTCGTGCCCTTGCCGGCGGCCGCGACGGTGAAGCCGGTGGCACGCGCCCAGTCGACCATCTCGCAGACCAGCGCCGGCTGGTCGCCATAGGCCATCGAATAGACCACGCCGGCCGCTTTCGCGCGCCGCGCCAGCACCGGCCCGACCAGCACGTCTGCCTCGACATTGACCATGACGACATGGCGCCCGGCCTCGATCGCGGCGAGGGCATGCCGGGCACCCGCGGCAGGATGCCCCGTCGCTTCCAGCACCACCTCGACGCCATCGGCGCGGGCTGCCTGAGCGCCGTCGTCGAGGAAACGGGTCCGCGCGATCCGCGCCTCGTCCCAGCCGACATTGCGGCAGGCGGCCCGGGCACGCTCGGGATCGAGATCGGCAATAACCGCGACTTCGAGCCCTTCGATATGCGGCACCTGCGACAGGAACATCGAGCCGAACTTGCCGGCGCCGATCAGCGCCGCGCGCACGGGCTTCCCCGCCTCACGACGGGCGGCGAGCTTGGGCATCAGATTCATGGGCAAGGCTCTCCTGCCGGGACAGCAAAAGGCACCGTCATTCCGGGCGGAGCGAAGCGAAGACCCGGAATCCATCGAAGGGCGTTGGCGCTCTACGATGGATTCCGGCTCGGCGCCGCTCACGCGGCTTGGCCGGAATGACGGCCACTGGAAACGTTCGGCCGTCGAAGCCGATCGAACGTGCCGCTTACTCCGGCTTCACGCCGGCCTCAGCGATGATCTGCTTCCAGGTCGCGATTTCCTGGACGTGATAGGGCCTGAACGCCGCCGGATCGCGCACCTTGAGCGTGAAGCCGAGCTTCAGGATGGCCTCACGGGTCTCGGGCTTGTTCAGCGAGGCGATGACCGCCTTGGACAGCGTGTCGAGCACGGCGTCCGGCGTCTTCACGGGGGCGAAGAACGCCGCCCAGGAATCCGCGTCGGCATTGGTGACGCCCTGCTCGCGCAGCGTCGGAATGTCCTTGGCGCGCGGGTTGCGCTCGGGGCTGGCGAGGGCGAGCGCCCGCAGGGCACCGCCGTTGATCTGCTCCAGCACGCTCGGCAGGGTCGAATTGGCGATGTCGATGCGGCCAGCGACGATCTCCTGCACCAGCGGCGCGGCGCCCCGGAACGGCACATGCGTCATCTTGATGCCGGTGCGCTGCATGAACAGCTCCATCGCCAGATGCGAGCCGGAGCCGACGCCGGTCGAGCCGTAGTTCAGCTTGCCCGGATCGGCCTTGGCGAGCGCGATCAGCTCCTGGATGTTCTTGGCCGGCAGGTCGTTGCGGACGACGAAGGCATGCTCGAAGGCGCCGACGCCGGCGAGCGGCGCGAAGTCCTTGACTGCGTCGTAGCCCGGCTCCTTCAACAGGAACATGTTGTTGCCGTGCGTCTGGTTGTTGCCGAAGATGATGGTGTAGCCGTCGGGAGCCGCATGAGCGACGGCGCGCGTGCCGACCGCGCCCGAGGCGCCGGCCCGGTTATCGACGATGACGTTCTGGCCGAAGGCGGTTGACAGATCCTGCGCGACGAAGCGCGCGATCGCGTCGGTCGGCCCGCCTGCCGGATAAGGCACGACCAGGGTAATGACCTTGCTGGGGAAGCTCTCGGCCCGGACGATCGACGGAGCAAAGACGGCGCCGGCCATCAGGCCGAGCGTGGAACGGCGGGTCAACGACATGAACGTCCTCCGGCCCCGCCCGTGCGGCGAGGCATTGATTGGGCGGGGGATTTACGGGCAACGGCCGCGAACGTCCAGCGGGGCGAAAGTCATAGCCGCCAACTCTTTCTGCCCGGCTCGTTCCCTCCTGCCGCTCCACCGTCATTGCGAGGAGCGACAGCGACGAAGCAATCCAGGGGCGGCAGAGCTCTACGTCTCCCTGGATTGCTTCGCTAAGGAGCAACGACGCGAGTCGCGCCATGACGGGAAGCTCTTCCCCTCCCCCTTGTGGGGAGGGGATAGGGGTGGGGGGTCGGACACCGGGTGCAGCGTGTCGACGTGAGGCGGCGCTGGTCGGGCGAGATGTCAGACCGGTCACCAAGCGGAGCGACCCCCACCCCCATCCCCTCCCCACAAGGGGGAGGGGAGTCGCGCGCGGCCATCTCGATCGCCTGTGCAGCGCTAGCTGTTCCCATCTTCGGCCTTCCGCCCATTACATCCAGCGCGGGTCGGGCAGCCGATCGAAAAGAGGATGCTACCCACCGAACCCCGCCCGCCTGAGCCGCTGGATCGCGAGATCGAGCGCCTGGAGGAAGGCGGAACGGTCCTTCTGCGAGAACGGCTTCGGCCCGCCTTGCACGGTCCCCATCGCGCGCAGATCCTCCATCATGTCCCGCGTCGCCAGCGCCATGCCGATCGAGGCTTCGGTGAAGGGCTTGCCGGTCGGCCCGATCACATCAGCGCCGGCCTTGATGCAGCGATCGGCCAGCGGGATGTCGGCGGTGACGACGATCGCGCCGCGCCCGACACGCTCGGCGATCCAGTCATCGGCGGCGTCGAAGCCGCCGGAGACCGTGACGCGCTCGATCGAGGGCTCGCGCGGCACATTGATGAAGCTGTTGGCGACGACGAACACCTTGATGCGATGCCGCTCGGCGACGCGGTAGATCTCCGGCTTCACCGGGCAGGCGTCGGCATCGACATAGATCGCGATGGTTGCGGCAGCGCTCGTCATGCCCCGGCCTTCGCATGCTGTGGCCGCAAGGGCAAACCGCTCCATGAGCCTCTAACAAAATCCGGAGGGGTCTCGATGGGCTTTGGAGGAGACGGATGCCAGGAGGAGCGCGAAGCCGATATTTTTGATATCGGCAAGTCGCTCCGACGCCGCAGGCGGCCCTCCAAAGCCCATCGAGACCCCTCCGGATTTTGTTAGAGGCTCTAAATTCATGACGCTTCTGCAAAACATCAAGCAGTTGCGCTTGCGATCACGGCCGCCGAGTCATAAACCACGCGCGCGCCTCATCGGGCGCTCACCCTCCCGCTCCTCCGGAGACCAGTCCCATGGCCTTTCTTGCCGATGCCCTGAAGCGCGTGAAGCCGTCAGCGACCATCACGATCACGCAGAAGGCCCGTGACCTGAAAGCCCAGGGCAAGGATGTGATCTCGCTCTCCGTCGGCGAGCCCGATTTCGACACGCCGGACAATATCAAGGAGGCGGCCATCGCCGCGATCCGCCGTGGCGAGACCAAGTACACCCCCGTTCCCGGCATTCCGCAGCTGCGCGAGGCCGTCGCCCGCAAGTTCAAGCGCGAGAACGGCCTCGACTACAAGGCGAGCCAGACCATCGTCTCGACCGGCGGCAAGCATGTCATCTACAACGCGCTGCTGGCCACGCTGAACCCTGGCGACGAGGTCGTCTGCGTCTCGCCTTACTGGGTCAGCTATCCCGAGATGGTGGCGCTCTGCGGCGGCACGGCGACCTTCGCCGAGACCTCCCTGAAGAACGACTTCAAGCTGCAGCCGGAAGACCTCGAGAAAGCCATCACCCCGAAGACCAAGTGGGTGATCCTGAACTCGCCGTCGAACCCGTCAGGCGCCGCCTACAGCCACGCCGAAATGAAGAAGCTCACGGATGTGCTGATGCGCCATCCGCATGTCTGGGTGCTGACCGACGACATGTACGAGCACCTCGTCTATGGCGACTTCCAGTTCGTCACCCCGGCGCAGGTCGAGCCCGCCCTCTACGAGCGCACGCTGACCATGAACGGCGTCTCGAAGTCCTACGCCATGACCGGCTGGCGCATCGGCTACGCCGCCGGCCCCGAACACCTGATCAAGGCGATGGATCTGGTCCAGGGCCAGCAGACCTCGGGCACCTCGGCGATCTCGCAATGGGCCGCCGTCGAGGCTCTGGATGGCCCTCAGGACCATCTGCCGGTGTTCAAGAAGGCCTTCGAGCGCCGCCGCGATCTCGTCGTCTCCATGCTGAACCAGACCCGTGGCCTGAAGTGCCCGACGCCGGAAGGCGCCTTCTACGTCTATCCGGACTGCTCGGAGCTGATCGGCAAGACCATGCCGAACGGCCAGAAGATCGTGACGGACGAGGATCTGGTGATGGGTCTCCTGGAAGCCGAGGCGGTCGCGGCCGTGCACGGCTCCTCCTTCGGCCTCGGCCCGAACTTCCGCATCTCCTACGCCACCTCGGACGAGAAGCTGGAAGAGGCCTGCCGCCGGATCCAGCGCTTCTGCGCCGAGCTGCGCTAAGCGGATGACGAGAGGCGCCGCAACGCGCCGAACTGTTCTGGCCGGGAGCCTCGTGCTCCCGGCCAGTTTCGTTTTCGGGCAAAGCGCGAATACGCTCTCCCCGCGCGAAGCGTTTGAAGCGGCATTGGCAAAACGGATCGTGCTGATCGATATCCGCAGCGCGGAGGAATGGGCCGATACCGGCCTGCCACAGGGCGCCGTGCCGATCGACGCCGACGCGCCCGCCTTCGAGGTCAGGATCGCCGGGCTTCGTCTCGACAACCCCGGCAAGCGCATCGTTCTGATCGATCGCACCGGTGCGCAGGCGGTTGCCGTCGCGCAGAAGCTCGCCGGACGCGGCTGGCGCGATCTTGCGGCTGTGCGGGGTGGTGTATTGGGGCCGGGCGGGTGGCTGGCTGAGAAGCTGCCGGTGGCGGAGTATCCGTGAGGTCCCTTCTCCCCTTGCGGGAGAAGGCGGCAGCGCGAAGCGCTGACGGATGAGGGGGCGCGCTGCCCTTTCCGGACCGCCTGCAATTCCGCTAATCAGAATCCGCGGTGCGACCCCTCATCCGCCCCTTCGGGGCACCTTCTCCCGCAGGGGGAGAAGGAGAAGCGAGCAAATCCGGCCGTCTCTCCCGCGTGATCTTCTCCGCCTGCTCGCGCCGCCATTTCGCGATGCGGGCATGGTCGCCGGAGAGCAGTGCGTCCGGCAGGCCCCTGCCCTCCCATTCGCGCGGCCTCGTGTAATGAGGATATTCGAGCAGCCCGTTCTCGAAGCTCTCATCCTCACCTGAGGCTACCTTGCCCATCACGCCGGGAATGAGACGGACACAGGCATCGAGCAGCGTCAGCGCGGCCATCTCACCGCCGGAGAGGATGTAGTCGCCGATCGAGACCTCGACGAGGTTGCGCCCTTCGATCACGCGCTCGTCGACGCCCTCGAACCGCCCGCAGACGACGACGAGGCCGGGGCCCTCCGCCCATTCGCGCACCTGGCGCTGCTGGAGCGGACGCCCGCGCGGCGACATCAAAAGGCGCGGACGCAGGTCATCCGCCGGCACCGCCGCGTCGATCGCCGCCGCCAGCACGTCGCAACGCAGCACCATGCCGGCGCCGCCGCCGGCCGGGTTGTCATCGACATTGCGATGACGACCGATGCCGTGGTCGCGGATCTGGTGGGTATCGAGGGACCACAGCCCCTTGCGCAGCCCCTCGCCCGCCAGCGAAATGCCAAGCGGCCCCGGAAACATCTCCGGGTAGAGCGTCAGGATCGAGGCGCGGAAGGGCATGGCCGATCGATGTTCGAGAGGATTGGTTTCGACTGGTCATCCCGGGCGAAGCGAAGCGCAGACCCGGGATCCATGCCGGAGCGTAACCGAAAAAGTTCAGGCATGGATCCCGGATCGGCGCGGCTTCGCCGCTTGTCCGGGATGACACGCCGGTGAAAAAGCAAACTAACCGAAGCGCAGCGCCGGCAGCCCGTCCAGCGCCGTGAAATCGGGAGCCGACGCAATCAGGTTGTCGTAATTCGCGAAGCCGCCCGCATCGAGCATGGTCAAGAGCGCCACCGCCCGCATGCCGGCGCGGCGCGCCGCCTCGACGCCGAGCGGCGCATCCTCGAAGACGATGAGTCGGCCGGCTCGACCTTCATCCGCTCCGCGGCGGCCAGGAACATGTCCGGATGCGGCTTGCCGCGAAAACCCTGGCTCGGCGAGACGATGGTGGCGAAGCGCTGGCGCAGGCCTAGCGTATCCAGCACCACCTCGATATTGGCCGGCGACGCGGCCGTCGCCACCGCCATCGGCACGCCGGCGGCCTCGGCGCGTGCGACCAATTCCAGGAAGCCGGCATTCGCGGCGACATGCGGCAGATAGGCTTCCCGATAAAGGGCTTCCTTGGCGTCGCTCATCGCATCGAGCTCGGCGACGGCCGCCTGCGGAAAATAGGAGGAGATGATCTCGTTGCCGGCCATGCCGGCGGTGCGCGCCGCGAAGGTCTTGCGGTCGAACGGCAATTGGTTGCTGACGTGCCAGCTCTCCCAGGCGTCGTCATGGAAGCGCATGTTGTCGACGATGGTGCCGTCCATGTCGAAGATCAGCGCACGGGCCGGTCTATCGCTTGTCATCGTCGGGCTCGAACAATCCCAGAGGCGGCTCGGCCTCGATCCGGCGCGCGGCGATGTCGATGCGCGGCGCGAAGGCCTTGGTGAAGGGCATCAGGACGGAACGTCCGTCCGGCGTCTCGATATCGAGCAGGTCGCCTGCGCCATAGTTCTCGACGGTGGTGACGGTGCCGAGTACGACGCCGCCCGGCCCGACCACGCTGCAGCCGAGGAGATCGGCGTGCAGGAATTCGTCCTCGTCCTCGCCGGCCGACAGCCTGTCGCGGGCTACGAACAGCTCGGTGCCGTTGAGCGCCTCGGCTGCCTCGCGCGTGGTCACGCCCTTGAGCCGGGCGACAACCACCTCTTTGGCGGGGCGGATATTGGTGATCTCGAAACTGCGGCCCTTGTCGTCGGAAAGCGGGCCGTAATCGGCGATCGCAAGCGGATCGCCGGTGAAGGTCTTGATCCTGACCTCGCCGCGCACGCCATGCGGCGCGCCGACGACGCCGAGGAGGATAAGGTTTTCGTCAGACATGGCTCGTCATTCCGGCCAAGCCGCAAAGCGGCGCAGAGCCGGAATCCATCGAAGGGCGACGCCGCTCTAGGATGGATTCCGGGTCTCCCTTCGGTCGCCCGGAATGACGGAGCCCCGTCTTCAAGACAAGCTCACTCGGCGGCGGCTTCTTCGGCAGCCGGAGCAGCGGCCTTCTCGGCCTTCTTCTCGGCGCGCTCCTTGGCCTTCTCGCCCGGAACAGCCTTGTTCGGGTTGTTGCGGGCCGGGCGCTTGGCAAGACCGGCGGCGTCGAGGAAGCGCAGGACGCGGTCGGTCGGCTGGGCGCCCTTGGCGAGCCAGGACTGGACCTTCTCGGTGTCGAGCACGACGCGGTCGGCGGCATCCTTCGGCTTCATCGGGTCATAGGAACCGATCTTGTCGATGAAGCGGCCATCGCGCGGCGAGCGGGCGTCGGCGACAACGATGCGGTAGTAGGGGCGCTTCTTGGCGCCGCCGCGGGTCAGGCGGATCTTGAGGGACATGGATCTTCTCTTTCTCTGGTCTTGGTCTTGATTGGTCTTACCGGCTCGCGCCGGGCACTCGTCCGTCATGCTCGCCCTTGTGGCGAGCATCCACGTCTTCACCCGGCCTCGACGTCGCAAAGACGTGGATGGTCGGGACAAGCCCGACCATGACGGCAGGCGTCACGGCCGAACGATGTCTCACTTCTTCTTGCCTCCGAATGGTCCGCCCAGCCCCGGCAGGCCGCCGCCACCGAGGCCCGGCAGCTTCGGCATCATGCCAGCCGGCGGGGTGACGCCCTTCGGCAATCCGGGGAAACCGCCCGGCGGCAGCGGCGGAAGGCCGCCACCGCCCGCGCCGAGCTGCTTCTGCAGCGCCTCGAGCTGAGCGGGATCCATCTTGGACGGGTCGGGCATGCCCGCAGGCAGTCCGCCGCCGAGCCCGAACATGCCGCCGAGCTTGCCGAGCATGCCGCCCTTCTGCTTCTTCATGGCCTTCATCATGTCGGCCATGCCGCGATGCATCTTGAGCAGCTTGTTGATCGCCTCCGGCGAGGTGCCGGAGCCGGCGGCGATGCGCTTCTTGCGGCTGTTCTTGAGCAGGTCGGGATTCCTGCGCTCGGCCGGGGTCATCGAATTGATGATTGCGACCTGACGCGCGATCATCTTGTCGTCGACCTTGGCGGCAGCGAGCTGGTTCTTCATCTGCGCCATTCCGGGCAGCAGCCCCATCACGCCGCCGAAGCCGCCCATCTTCTCCATCTGCTGGAGCTGCATGCGTAGGTCGTCGAGGTCGAAATTACCCTTGGCGAGGCGCTGCGCCAGGGCCTGCGCCTTGTCGGCATCGACCGTCTGCACCGCCTTCTCGACGAGCGAGACGATGTCACCCATGCCGAGGATGCGGTTGGCGACGCGCGAGGGATGGAAATCGTCGAGCTCGTCGGTCTTTTCGCCGGTGCCGACCAGCTTGATCGGCTTGCCGGTGACGGCGCGCATCGAGAGCGCGGCACCACCGCGCGAATCGCCGTCCATACGGGTCAGCACGATGCCGGTGAGACCGACGCGGGCATCGAAGGCGCGCGCCGTGTTGACCGCGTCCTGGCCGGTCAGCGCGTCGGCGACGAGCAGCACCTCATGCGGCCCGGTCGCGGCCTTCACCTGCGCGACCTCTTCCATCAGCGTATCGTCGAGCGTCACGCGGCCGGCGGTGTCGAGCATGACCACGTCGTAGCCGCCGAGGCGACCCGCCTCGATCGCGCGCTTGGCGATCTGCACCGCCGACTGGCCGGCGACGATCGGCAGCGTCTGCACGCCGACCTGTTGGCCGAGCACGGCGAGCTGCTCCATGGCGGCCGGGCGTCGCGTATCGAGCGACGCCATCAGCACCTTCTTCTTGTTGCGCTCGGTCAGGCGCTTGGCGATCTTGGCGGTGGAGGTGGTTTTACCCGAACCTTGCAGACCCACCATCAGGATCGGCACCGGCGGCACGGCATCGAGGCTGATGACCTCGCCCTCGCCGCCCAGCGTCTCGATCAGGACGTCGTTGACGATCTTGATGACCTGCTGGCCGGGCGTGACCGACTTCAGCACCTCGGCGCCGATGGCGCGCTCACGCACCTTGTCGGTGAAGCTGCGGACGACCTCGAGCGCGACGTCGGCCTCGAGCAGCGCGCGGCGCACCTCGCGGAGCGCGGCGTTGACGTCCTCCTCGGTCAGCGCCCCCCTGCGGGTCAGCCCCGAGAGGATGCCAGAGAGTCTTTCGCTCAGCGTGCCGAACATGCGGACCTGCCTACTTGCCTCAGAAAACCGTCAGCGTCAGAACCTCATTGCCAAACGGTTTCGCGCCCGAGGGCGCAAACGCGCTGTCGGACGTTGACCTCCGGGCTCATGGAAGCGGCTGGCGCGGCCCGGTCGGCGGATGTGGTTTCGGCGATGTCGGCGAAACGGATGCGGTCTTAAAGCGGAAGAATGTGGCGAAAGTCAAGTTTTGAGTTGGGAAAACCCCGGTGCCCCGCACGGCCTGCCGTTGCATCTCTCTGCACCTTGCCGCAATTTTCCGCGGCTTCATTTCATTACCAAAGGATCGCTGAATGTCTTCACTTTTCAGAACGGCATTGTCCTCTGCTGCGGGCTTGGTCCTGTTCGCGGCGCCTGCTCTCGCCCAGCCCTGCGCCAGCAACTTCAAGGTCGATGGCGTGCCGATGGTCACGGGCCTCAGCTATCGCACCTGGGATCTCGTCCCCAATCGTCAGCCCGCTGCCGTGCTCAAAGATCTTGCCGCCGCCGTCTCGGCAGAAGGCTTTGCCGACATGCGTATCGACAAGCCGACCAGCGCCGTCGTCGCCATCCAGGAATCCACCGGTTCGGGCCGCCCGCAGACGCTGCGCATTACCGCCCGCAAGAACGGCAATGGCACGCGCGTCGATGCGGTCTTCGTCGTCCAGGCCGGGCAGGTCGCGCCGGAGGACTATGTCCGCAAGGCCTTCTGCCGCGTGATCGGCGGCGCGCGCAGCTAGATCGCCGTGCGCCCTTTCGGACACGAAGTGGCGATCTAGCCCTTTGTTTGAGCATCGGATTTCTCCGAAAAGTGGATTCCACTTTTCGGTCCGATGCTCCAATCCTGCCACGGCCCCAGAAAGGCCCTGATCGGGCGGCATCGCTGCCCGCCCGATTCGAGACTATGCCGCGATGAAACGCCTCTCCGCCCTGGCTCTGCTGGTTTCCGCCGCCCTCCTCGCCGCCTGCGCTGGCGATCCGCGGCGCGAGGGCCCGCTCGATCCCCGCATGGTCGAGAAGCTCAACGCCGTCTCCCTTGATCCAGCCCAGGCCGGGCGCATCCTCAACACCTACCGCGCCAGCAACGGCCTCGGTCCGGTCCGCCCGGATCCGCGGCTGATGGCGATGGCGCAGCGCCAGGCCGACGCGATGGTCGCCGCC